>JAYUVG010000118.1:0-2530 GCA_043754255.1 Polaromonas sp.
GCTAGCTTCGAAGCAGCTGTCGCAAACTCAAAAAACCTGAGCGAGCGTCCTGACAACGCAACGATGCTCAAGCTCTACGCGCTTTACAAACAAGCCAGCAGCGGTGACAACGCCGAAAAAAAACCCGGTTTCAGCGACATGGTAGGCCGCGCCAAGTGGGACGCCTGGAATGGCATGAAAGGCACCGCCAGCGATGCCGCCAAGCAGCAGTACATTGATCTGGTGGAGTCTTTGAGCTAAACCGACCCACCCAGCCAAAAAGCTGCTTACTTTTTGGCTGCTTTTTTGGCAGGTGCGGTTTTGTCTGTGGCTTTATCTGTAGTTTTGACTGCGGCCTTGGTGGCCGTTTTTGATGACGGTTTAGATGCGGGTTTGTGGCCTTCTTTGGCTGCCAGCAGTGCATCCAGGTTTTTGCTGATTTCCGCCTCGATTTTGTCTTTGAACGCGCCCACCAAAAACCCCAGCTTGGCGCGCAGTTCAAAGCCGTCCTTGCTCACCACCAGCGTGCCATTCACACCTGAGCGGGTGAAGCTGACGCAATCTTCGGTTTTTCCCTCTTCGTAAGTGCAAGCCATGTCCAGCTTGTCTTCCACGTCTTCAGCCCATGAAAACGCCACTTTGCGCGCCTGCGCCAAACCCAGGGTGTGTGTGCGGTGAATATGGATATCAGCCATGTTGCTCCTTTTTTGCTTTCAGATCGGATTTAGATGGTTTTATTCAACGCGACTTTCAACGCTGTTTCGCGTTCTTTTTTGGGCATTTTTGCCAGGTTTTGAACTATTTCGAAGAATTTAACCCAATCCCCACCCTGCTGCGCAAACAAGGCCTCGAATTGCGGCACACCATCGTCATACGCCGCCAAAGCGGCAAAGGAGGCGTTGTTGGCGGTTTTGACCCAGGCGTCATAGCCTGTGTAGCCATTCCAGCCCGCCTTAAGCTGTTCATACTGCATTTTAAAGTCGTCAATCACTACTGATTTCATAGCGGCATAGTCATATTTATCGCCGGACAGAGTCTTATTTGATTGTTTTATAGACCGGTATATCTCAAGTAAACGGAGCCTTGTCGCCCGCGTCAGTACTCTGAACTGCTGGCGTCGCCCGTCAAACACGGCATATTCGGCTTTGACGGTTTCGGTACCGTAGGTTGCCAGCCAGCGCGCGCCGCCCAAGCGCTCTACCGCTGTCGCAAAGGACTCGTTAAAACCGGTATCCCCCGGCGCATACGCCACTTGATGTGCCAGCTCGTGAAACACAATCCGGGCCAGCTCGCCCTCCGGGTAGCTGATGAAGGTGCTGAGCAGCGGATCACCACCCGCCCAGTTACTCCAGCCCAGCGTGGAATAAGCCGGCACGCCGTAGACGTTGACCTCAAAGTCCTGCGCCTGGAGGCTCTCGGCCTCCAGCTTCGCGTCCTGCTCCGAAAAATAACCCCGATAGCCCACACAACCCGCCACCGGAAAGCACCAGGTTTTGAGTGTGAGCGACAGTTTGGGCGCAGCCACCACGTTCCAGACCACGGCTTTGCGGCGCACATCGGCATAGCGCTGGTAGCTGGCGTTGTCGGGGAGTTTGAGCTCAGACACCGCAAAGTTGCGGATTTTTTGGGTCAAGGCCAAACGTGCTTTCAATTTCTCCGGCGTTTCAATGTCAGCCAACCACTCGTCCACGGGACGGGCGGCTTGCATCAAAGAAATGTGACCGCTGACCGACTGCCAGTAGTAGCCCAAGTCCGCGCAACCAGCCAGGCCGGTCAGCAGCGCCAAAGAAGCTGCGACAGCAGTAAAACGCGTGGTGAAACGCGTAGCTAAGGGCCGTCGCACCGCTGCACCTCGACCAGGCAATCGTAAAACACAGGACCTTGACCCAAATCGGTCAATTGTTGACTCGTCACTTCATTCACGTTGGTGCCGTTCAACCCCAGCTTGCGCCACCAAATCCCCAAACCATTGACCACGCCCGGACGGGCGCGTTTGGAAACGGCCGCTTTGCATTGGTAACTGCCGCGCTGGTTGAACACATTGACCACATCACCCGAAAGGATGCCACGCTGTTGCGCATCATCCGCATGGATCTCCAGCACCGGCTCGGCCTCAATATCGCGCAAACTGATGACGTTGACGAAAGTGGAGTTGAGGAAATTGCGCGCCGGCGGTGAGATCATGGCCAGCGGATAGACAGCGGACGAACCCGCCAGTTCGTAGTTGTCCAGATGGTTGGGCAGGCCGTCCAAACCTTGTTTGGCCAGACTGTCGCTGAAAAATTCGCACTTGCCCGAAGGCGTGGGGAAATTGCCGTTGGCGAACGGCGCATCGGCTACGGGCAGCGTCGAAAAGCCTTTCTCCAGCAAGGTGTCGAAACTGACGCGGTCGCCAAAAGCTTGCTTGCACAAGGTTTCGTCATCGTCAGCAAAACAAGCATCGGTATAACCCATGCGGGCAGCCAATCCGCGGAAAATCTGGGTGTTGGTTTTCGACTTGCCCACGGGCGCGATGGCCGGGCGGTTCAGCATCACATCGGTGTGGCCGTAG
>JAYUVG010000119.1:0-2907 GCA_043754255.1 Polaromonas sp.
TATTCAACAAGAACGCTCACTCGCATCCGGCGGCATGTTGCAACAGGATGCCAACATGGGCGGGGGGCAATTGCAGGCGGCAGACTTTGTGATGACCCCCAGCGTTCAGTTTTCTGCTGACACGGGCGGGGTCGGTGGCGCCATTGGCGGGCTATTTGGGCGTATGGGGGGTGTCTTGGGTACGCTGGGCGGCTTGGCCGGCGGTGTCAGCTTTAAAGAAGCCGAAACCACATTACTCGTTGCTGATGTGCGCTCTGGCATTCAGGTCGCCAGCGCGGAAGGCAAAGCCAGCAAAATGAATTTCAGTTTGGGCGGCTGGGGTTGGGGTGGATTCGGCTGGGCTTCTGCCGGTGGTTATTCAAAAACTCCCGAAGGCAAGCTCATTGCCGCGAGCTTGCTGGACAACTACAACCGGATTGTCCAGACCATTCGCAATCGCCCTTCAATCATTCAGTCCACATCGCAAGCCTCGCAGGCAAACGCCGCAAACTCCTTGCAAGCAACGCCCGTCGGGGCAGCACCGCGCGCGCCCCGAGCAATGCAGCCCGTCACCATGACCGCCGCCCTGCCCAGCGCCCTGCCCGGCGCATTTATGGGTAATTTTGTAGGCACCTTTACCGGTCTGGACGAGGGCGGATTCAATGCGGCGGTAGCCAGCAACGGCATTATTTCTGGCAGTGGTTACTCCAGCAAATACAAAACGGGTTTTATCACCTCTGGCATCGTCACCGCCCGGGGCGACATGCAAATGTCAAGCTCGGGCCAAGCCGGTTCCGCCACGTTTATGGGCCAGATTGATCCCGTCAGCGGCACTGTAACCGGTCAATGGCAGCTTGCCTCCGGGACCGGCAAAGGCGTGCCTGGCGGCAGTTTTCTGGGTCAAAAACAATAGGCAAGGCCGCCTGGCCATAGCAGCCTCGAGCAGCGTGGGCTGCACTGTCGCCGCGGGTTGTGGCATCAACCCACCGCAGGCCCTGAAGGCTGAACTACAAGCGGCGCTGCCAAAAATGGTCGCGCTGCTGGTGCGGCCGCCATGCCAGCTTTGCGCGGGCGCATGACGGCTGAGCTTCAGCGCTCTGCGTAGCGGCGTTGAAACAGAATCCCGCCTGAAATGCCGGGCAGACGATTGCAATGCGAGCCGGCCTCGCTTGCCGACACGTTTGCTTTCCACTTACCCATTGCAACCCGGTCAACCTTGGTCTAAATTTCAAAGCTCTTCAACAAAAGGATATGCATGTCACGTAAATTCATTCTGAGTACCTTGTCGGTTTTTGTCATGGTCAGCAGTGCTTATGCGGCCGGTGAGTTTGGCACCGCTGCCGAGGCCAAAGCCATGCTGGAAAAATCCATCACTGCCGTCAAGGCCAACAAGACCGACGCGCTCGCCAAATTCGCCAAGGGTGAAGGTGGCTTCAAGGATCGTGATCTGTATCCGTTTTGCGGTGGCCCCGATGGCAACTTCACCGCCCACCCGAGCCTGACCGGCAAAAGCATGAAGGACCTCAAGGACAAAGCCGGCACGCCGCTCGGCGAAGATATTTACAAGGCCGCCAGCGAGGGCAAAGTCAGCGAAGTGAGCTACATGTGGCCGCGTCCGGGCACCACCGAGCCAGTGCAGAAGGTCAGCTACGTCACCAAGATCGGCGACCAGGTCTGCGCCGTCGGTTATTACAAGTAAATGCCTCCAGGCGGTTGCCCTGGGCAGCCCCTGCATAACTCTGGCGTGCCTATAACAGGCGGATCGGGGTGGTTTAGTAAAAAACGGCGGCTGTTCCCGCCGTTTTTTTGTTGCTGAAACTAACTCGAGCGCATCCCGGCACCCACACTAGCCAAATCGCCCTCCAGCCCAGGCAAAGCGTGCGCGGGCAGCTATTATTTCAGTAGCAATATAGAACCGTGGGTTAGCCCCTTCAGACAAGCGGCGAAGATCGAATTTCAACTAATCTCGATCACCTACTAACTGCTGCCGCCGGACGCTTGACGGCGACACTTAACGGCGACGCTTAACGTCACCTTTCGGCTATCCCCACATGGATTCCCTCTCCCAAATCGCCCTCGGCGCCGCCGTCAGCGTCGCGGTCATGGGCCGGCGCACCGCCGTCTGGAAGGCCGCTTTGTGGGGTGCGGTAGCGGGCACGCTGCCTGACCTGGACGTACTGATCGACCAGGGCGATGCAATTCGCAACATGGTTCTGCACCGGGCTGAAACGCATGCGCTGTTCTGGCTGACGCTGTTTTCGCTGCCGTTTGCGGCTTTAGTGGCGCGGGTCAGCGGTGAATGGGCGCTGTGGCGGCGTTGGGCTCTGGCGATGTGGCTGGCGCTGGTGACGCACCCGCTGCTGGATGCGATGACGGTGTATGGCACCCAGCTCGGTCTGCCGTTCACCAACCATCCGTACGGCGTCGGCAGCGTTTTCATCATCGATCCGCTGTACACGCTGCCGCTGCTTTTTGGCGCTGGCTGGGCGCTGGCCGGACGCGGCAGCAGGCGCGGCTTGACAGCAAACGCTGTCGGCCTGGCCCTCAGCACCGCCTATCTGGCCTGGGGCGTGGCAGCGCAACTGCAGGTGCGCCAGATCGCCAGCGCGTCACTGGCGTCGCAGGGTATCCGGGCCGAAAGTCTGCTGGTCACGCCGACGGCGTTTAACACCGTGCTGTGGCGGGTGGTGGCGGTGTCTGGTAATTCGTACCATGAAGGGTTTTACTCTTTGTTCGACAAAACGCCGCAGATCGCGTTCGACGCTTACGCCCGTGGTGACGCACTGGCCGCAGAGTTGAGCGATGTCGAGGGCGTGCAGCGGCTCATGGGCTTCACCAAAGGCTTCTTCGCCCTGCGTGAAGAAGCCGGCCGCGTGCTGATCAGCGACCTGCGCATGGGCCAGGAGCCGGACTACACCTTCACGTTTG
>JAYUVG010000120.1:0-3490 GCA_043754255.1 Polaromonas sp.
TGGGCAGCGTGGTTGCAGGTGATGCGGTGGATGCTGCGTTCGGCATAGTCTGCATCACCCCAGCGCGCAGCCAGCGCCAGCAGGGGTAACCATTGGCCAGGTTGCAACCGCTGCGTGATGCCGCTAAAGGGCCGCATGCTGGTATTGATCAGCACCAGGCGGCTGACTTCATCCGGGTAGCGCTGTGCCCAACTGGTGGCCACCATGCCGCCCAGCGACATCGCCAGCAGCGCATAAGGCGGCTGGATGCCCTGGGCCAGCAACTGCTGGCGCGCAAACGTGACGATGCCTTGTACCGTCACGGGTGTTACATGCGCATTGAATTCACCATTGCCCGGCAGGTCTAGCGCAGTGACTTGGGTTCGCACCAGCTTTGCTTGAAACTGCGAAGTAAAGCTCCCCCAATGCCTTGCCTCACGCGTCAGGCCACGTAAAAAAATCCAGTGTGTGGCTTGTGTCACAGCACCCGCCTTGGCCGCCAGTAGGTCATCGCCAATTGCTGAAGCTCGGCCCGGCGCTCCTTAGGTGGTAGCCAGCGCGGCGCAGCAAAGGCAGCGCGCGTCAAAAAATCAAGCAAATCCGCATGGCGGCGCAGGACGCGCTTGATGCGGTGCGCCTTGATCGGGTTGAATATGCCGTGGCGCGAGAACAATTGGCGCGGATTTTTGCGAATCCACAGCCACGAGCCCAGCTCCAGTGTCATGGGTAAAAACACGTTGCCAGCCGGTGCTTCGTCATAGGCGTGGTCCCACAGGTCACCATGCAGCAGGTACTGGTTGCTTTGCGGTTCAAAGCTGTAAGTGTGGTGCGGGTGGGATTGTTCCAGCATGGTCTTCAGTGCAAACATTTCAGGCAGGTGCGCCATCATGCGCCGCGTTTTCGCATACGGAAACCAGATGCTGTCGTCAAACCCGTACCCCGAATGGCAGTCCAGTGCCAGGCTGAAGGGGCGGCTGGCTAGCTGATCACGCACCACCGCCAGCAGCGCCGCACTTTCAGCCTGCATGGGCGCACCGGGCTTGCCGCAATACCAGGGCAGCAGCGGGCTGATAGTTTGCCCACCCGCCAGAAACGGCACACGGCCTTCAGCACGTTGCGGTGCATTGCGCATCAGGTCCACGCCGTGCGGATTGGACCGCTTGTGCGCCCACATGCCGCCGGGGTTGACGATGGGCATAAATATAAGGCGAACCTTTTCAAGCTGACGGTGCAAAAGCTCGTCCCATTCCAATCTGAAAAGCAGCGCCCGCATGTAGTGCAATATTACTTGCGTGCCAATCCGCTCCAGCCCATGAATACCGCCGAAAAACCCGACCACGGGCGCCAGCGGGTCGCGTGAACCAATGCTGGCGGTGAAGACAGGGAAGACGGGAAAGGGCGTGCGTCGGGTGTGCACCTCACACACCGTTTGAATGTCAAATTGCGCAGCACCAGCCCGCAAAATGGTTTTGAGTTCTTCATGCTCGCCGAAAGTGGCAGTGGTGTCTTGTGTGCCTGCGAGGGTGAGAAGACTGGTGGTGGATTGGAGAATGGGGGACGGAAGCGGCATGCATCCATCCTGACAGGCTTGGGTGACGGTTTGATGTCGAAATCCAGTTAGCACTGATAATGAACTTCTGGGAATAACGGACGTAAATACATGTCAGAAGCACAATTTGATCGTTCAGAACACGTCTATAAAAATGCGGATTTTGCAGAAATTGTAAAAGATGCGGTTCGGTTTTTTAACGGGACACCAGTACATCAATTGCCACCGCCTGCAGGCTTTCGTGGCACTGGAGTTTATGCGCTTTATTACATTGGACGGACAGGCCCTTACCGGAAGTACGGCACTCTAAATCGCACTTCGTATTCACATCCCATTTACGTTGGTAAAGCCGTACCAAAAGGCTGGCGTCAATCAAGGGTGGTTGATGACCCTGAGGCTCAATCTTCTGAACTTCGGTCGAGGTTGTCAGAACATAGTAAAAATATCGACAAAGTGACTGGTTTAAAACTGCAGGATTTCATGTGCAGGTTTGTCATTCTGGAGGGTACTGCCTCTGACATGATCGGTACCATTGAAGCCGCGCTTATCAAATTGCACAAGCCACTTTGGAATACTCGTATGGATGGTTTTGGAAACCATACGCCTGGTGAAGGTCGATTCAAGCAGGCAAAGTCAGACTGGGATGTCATTCATGTGGGCAGATCTTGGGCTGAAAAATGTACTGGAGTGCCTTCCAATCCAGCGAATATCTTGAAAAATATTGCCCTGCATCTTGATGCACTAACGGTGAATCCATGAATTCGCTGGAAATTTTTTCCGGGATGGGGGGCTTGGCTAAAGGTCTAGAGCAAGCTGGATTTAAACACGCCGCTTTTGTTGAGTTTAACTCCCACGCTTGTACATCTTTGCGTGAGAACTTTGACGCAAAAAAGGTGTTTCATGGCGATATCAAAGATTTTGATTTTGAAGTGCTTGATTCAATTGACGTTGTTGCAGGCGGCCCGCCTTGTCAGCCTTTCTCTCTAGGTGGAAAACACAAAGCGCATGACGACAGTCGTGACATGTTTCCATATGCCATCAAAGCAATTGAGCGACTAAGCCCTAAAGCCTTCATCTTTGAAAATGTGAAAGGACTTCTTCGCTCTTCATTTTCAGATTATTTTGAATATATTATTTTGAGACTGACTTATCCTGGATTTAAATCAGAGGTCAACGATAGCTGGAGTGACCATCTCTCTCTCTTGAGAAGACTTAAAAAGATGGCCTATGCAGGTGTGACCTATCGCGTTCAGTTCAAACTTTTGAACGCTGCGAATTACGGTGTTCCTCAAACTCGTGAGCGAGTTGTCATTGTGGGAATACGTTCAGACATTGCAGCTGATTGGACATTCCCTCCCGAGACGCATTCGGAAGACCGGCTTTTATGGGAAATGTTTGTGTCGCAAGCTTACTGGAGAAGACATAAGATTTCAACGCAAATTCAGGATGGGAAGGATAAAGCACATCGCGAAAAAGTTGAGCGTCTAAAACAGCGGTATGGCATGTTTGAACCAACGACGTTGCCATGGCTAACAGTAAGAGATTCGCTAGTTGGCGTGCCCGACCCATGCGCGGTACATGAATTTGCCGATCACATTTACAAATCAGGCGCGCGAACATACCCTGGGCATACCGGAAGCTTTATTGACTGGCCATCAAAAACGATCAAAGCAGGTGGGCATGGCGTACCCGGTGGGGAAAACATGATCCGTTATGAGGACGACTCTGTTAGATATTTAACTGTGTTTGAAGCTAAAAATTTACAAACTTTTCCAGATAATTTTGTTGTCAAAGGAGCATGGGGAGAGGCGATGAGACAAATTGGAAATGCAGTGCCAGTGAAACTCGCAGCTGTGTTGGGGTATCAAATGTGGAAAACATTACAACCACCAGTTGAACTTCGGATGAGAAAAAGCTCTGCGAGCTAATAAATCTTCCTCGCATACGGGTTTTGCTTCAATG
>JAYUVG010000121.1:0-3556 GCA_043754255.1 Polaromonas sp.
TTTGCCAATAGTCTAGCTATTGGACTGCAAAATGCGCCTTGCAGCTCATCCCAACCTGCACTACACCCATTCGCAGCGAGTTATGCAGAGCACCCTTAAGATGAAAACAGGATTTGTGCGAAAGTCAAGGTCATGAAATTAAATCTGGATGTGCCCACCCCGCTGCAGTACTTTGCCAGTCTGGTGGAAAGCGACGCGCATTTTCCGCTGCTGGAGGCTGCCATCAGCCTGGCCCAGGACGAGTACCCAGACCTGGACGTGCAGCAAACTTTGGGCGACGTAGACCAGCTGCTGGCACGCCTGAAACGCCGGCTACCTGCAGACGCATCAGCGCTGCAAAAGCTGCGGCTGCTGGGGCAGTTTTTTTACCGCGACTTGGGCTTTGGCGGCAACGTCAATGACTACTACGACCCGGACAACAGCTATATCAACTCGATTTTAAAAACCCGGCGAGGCATCCCGATCAGCCTGGCGGTGATCTGGCTGGAGCTGGCCAACGGTATGGGCCTGAATGCGCGCGGCATTGCGTTTCCGGGGCATTTCATGGTCAAAGTCAATTTGCCCAAAGGCCAGGTGGTGATAGACCCGTTCAACGGCCAGTCGCTGAGCCGCGAAGAGCTGGGCGAGCGGCTGGAGCCGTTCAGAAAGCAGCGCGGGTTGGACGACGATTCAATGGATGCCCCGCTGGGCTTGTACCTGCAGTCAGCACCACCGCGCGACATCATCAGCCGCATGCTGCGCAACCTCAAAGACATTCACCGAACCCAGGAAGACTGGCAGCGCCTGATAGCCGTCAGCAACCGGCTGATCGTGCTGCACCCCGATGCGTGGGGCGAATACCGTGACCGTGGGCTGGCGCTGGCGGTGCAGGGGCAAACAGCGCTGGCCGTGCCTGACCTGGAGCTGTACCTGGCCCATGCGCAGGATGCGCTGGACATTGATGTCGTGGCGCAGCGGGTTGCACGGCTGCGTCAGCAAGGCGATTAGAAGAGTTTGCCTGGCTGCAATCAGGGCTGCATGTCACCTGACAGAAGCACATGTCGGCCTGTATTGCCGCCAGACATTGCATCAACCATTGCCTTGGCTACGCTGCTGGCATTGATGGCGCGGTAATTGGCCGGTATCAGCGGCTTGAATAAATTGAAAGCCACCAGGGACAGCTTTTCAACGACACGTTCAGGCTGCGCAAGCGCGCCTCTGTCACCAGCCAGCAAGGATGGCCGGGCAATGACCAAAGTATGAAATCCAAGCTGGCCAACCGCTGCTTCCATTTCGCCCTTGACCTGGTTGTAAAACACACCTGATTGCGCATCAGCGCCCATCGCGCTGACCACAGCCAGGCGGGTTGCGCCAGCCGCTTTGGCACTGCGCGCAATAGCTACCACCGCATCGCCGTCAATTGCTTTAAAAGCGGCCTTGCTGCCTGCAACTTTGATGGTTGTGCCCAAGGCAACGAATACATCATCAACTGCCGGGCTGACCCAACTGGTCAGCGATGTGCTGATGTGCACTATCAGCTTGGGGTGCTGCACATCAGGTGCGCGGCGGCCCACAACATGCACCGCTTTGTAATGCGTATCAGCCAACAACAGCGCCAGGGTGGCTTGCCCGACCAGACCTGTTGCGCCTGCCAGCAATGCAACGCGGGAAACCTTTGATTCTTGTGCCATGACGCGGTAATTGTCAGTCGACTCCATGCGGCTCCAAAATCGTAGTGAGTTCTAAAACCCGCTGGGCAGACAACTCCAACCCATTGGGCCAGCACAAAGCACCTGCATCAATAAAACAGCGTTGAAAGTACTCTGATTTTTGAAGTGGCTCAAGCAGACTGCCTTGCTTTTCTGCCAAATATGAGCTGGCATCAAACACGCCACTGTCCCCGTTTGAGAACGTCAATGCCAGCTTGAATGCTTCTACCGGTTTGCAGGTTAAAACTTTAATCACGGTCGGCTCCCTGGATTTTGTTCAATGGTTCGAAACGCTGCGCTTTGTCCCAGTTATCAAGCAATTCGTTCTGAGATTCAGACACCAGTCTTTTACGATAGAGGCAACTTTACGCGGCAGTTCGCCCTGTAATACTTCGCCGGTTTTAACTGCGATTAGCGCCTCGAATCCTTGATATTCGGCATGGATATGGATGGGAGGGTGGTCGTCGTGCCACATCCGGATAATGATCCCAAAAAACGTTGCAATCGTTGGCATTTTAAAAGTTTAGCACTGCACTCTTTGTGTCAGCCAATGAATGTTAGCGGGGCAAGCATTGCTTGCGGATCTTCGCTTGTTCAGGTTTTGTTGACATCTCTAATATTCGAGGAATATTGTTGCTATTTGAACCTGAAGTTTTCGCTATGAATTCGATAGCTGCTTGCGTGCACTTTACGTGGGCTGGATACCAAAGAGGCTTGTAAAAAGAGGTAAAAAAAGCAACCAGAGGCTGCTTTTTTATTATTCCCTTTTGACCTTGACAGGCCTTCGGCTTTTAACGCTGAAACCCACCGCCCGAGTTGCCCCGACCGCCACCACCGCCTGAACGCGATCCGCCTCCGCCCCAGTTACCGCCCCCGCCACCACCGCCGCCGCCGCGATTGCCGCCGCCACCGCCTCGATTACCACCCCGGCCACCACCAGCGCCGCGCGCGGGCAAGCCTGATGATGGAAAGCCTGCTGACACATGGCTGGTCGGCTGGCGTTCGTCAAAGTCGTTGCGCTGCTCGCCCATGTCAACACGCGGGCCGCGTGGGTCTTGCCGCTGCACTTCATCGCGTGGCGTGCGGGGTTGCTGGTCATCAAGCTGCGGGCGCGGGCCTTGCGGGCGACGTTCACCGCCGCCGCCTCCACCACCGCCGCCGTTATTGCCGTAACCTGAATTGGACCGGGGCTGCCCCGGATTGGCCGTGCGCGGGCCGCGTCCGAAATTGCCGCCA
Source organism: Polaromonas sp. (assembly GCA_043754255.1). Lineage (GTDB taxonomy): Bacteria > Pseudomonadota > Gammaproteobacteria > Burkholderiales > Burkholderiaceae_C > Polaromonas. Next base: position 2,925 of record JAYUVG010000121.1, read on the forward strand.
CCTCCACCAGAGTTTTCGCGGTTGTCACCACCGCCAGCATTCATGCCGTCTTGCGGCCCACGGCCTCGGCCACCACCGCCTGACCTTCCGCCAGAACCATCACCACGACCACCCTGGCCACCGCCACCACCACCGCGCGCAGGCTGGCCAGCACGCGAGTCACGGATGCGCGTCATCATTTCGCCGCGCGCCGCTTTGGCTGCTGCCATCATCACTTCGCGGCTAGGCGGCTTGCCCAAACCACCCCAGATTGTCTGGCGGCCCATGGCGAGCGGCTCAGCCCGCTCGTCGGGCTCAGCTTCAAAGCCAGGCACCTTGACGACTTCAATGTTTTGCTTGGTAAAGCGCTCAATTTCCTGCATGAACCCTTCTTCATCCAGGCACACCAGACTGACTGCTTCACCACTGTTGCCAGCACGGCCAGTGCGGCCAATGCGGTGAACGTAATCTTCGCAAACGTTTGGAATCTCGTAATTCACCACGTGCGGCAGCTCGTCAATGTCAATGCCGCGTGCTGCAATATCAGTAGCAACCAGCGCACGAATTGTGCCGTCTTTAAAGCCTTGCAGTGCCTGGGTGCGGGCTGTCTGGCTCTTGTTGCCGTGCAATGCCAATGCTTCAATGCCGTTTTT
>JAYUVG010000122.1:0-3694 GCA_043754255.1 Polaromonas sp.
GGTGGGGGCGATGGATGTTTTCATGGTCATGCCCTCTTCAAACCGTGGCCGCGCGCTTGACAGCGGCGCAGATGCGTTGGTGCGTGCCGCAGCGGCACAAGTTGCCTGCCAGCGCCGTTTTGATTTCGGTGTCGCTGGGCTTGGGGTTGGTTTTCAGCAAGGCCGCTGACGTCATGATCATGCCGCTGATGCAGTAACCGCATTGCGCGGCCTGCTCGTCAATAAACGCCTGCTGCAATTTGCCCGGCTGGCCGCTGCTGCCCAAGCCCTCCAGCGTGGTGACGCTTTTGCCGGCGAGCGTGCTGATTGGCAGCAGGCAAGAACGTGTCGCCACACCATCGACATGCACGGTGCAGGCACCACACTGGCCCAAGCCACAACCAAACTTGGGCCCTTTCAGCGCCAGGTCGTCGCGCAGCACATAAAGCAGCGGCGTGTCCGCGTCTACATTCACCGACTGGGTTTTTCCGTTGACTTTCACGAGGTAGCGCGGCATGTCGGGTCTCCTGGGTTTTTTTCGACTGGAACCAGAAAGCTTCAAGGCAGGCCGCTGGTTTGTCAATCCGGGATGCCCTAAGTGAAGCGCGTCAGATCGGCCCGCCGGGCTGCAGCGACCACCGCTGAAAGTCGGGCCCTCACGCCGGTATGGTGAATGATATGGGTCTGCAGTCCCCGTAAAACTTGCGTAAGCAGCTATTATTTTAATAGCAACTTACCAGCGCGCTACCAGCGCGCTACCAACGCGTTACTACTATTTTTGTGACCGACGCCTCAACACGCCGGTGACGAAACATAGTGTCGCGCCAGCTTTGTATCTGCATCCCTTCGCTGACCTCTCACCTCGTCGAAGAACGTCCTGAAATGAATGTTGAGCTTATGTTTTAATTCGTAACTTAAGTTCACACACCATCGCCATTTGGGAAAACTACAACATGAACATCGAACAATCAATTTTGAAAGCAGTTTGCGCCGCCCTCGCCTCGACGGCGGCATTTCTGATCTTTCCGACGTCAGCACTGGCTCAAACCGGCAGCAGTGAAGGCACTATCGAAAAATGTGACCGTATTTTGGGCACGCTCGCGGTCGCCGAGCCGCAAAGTCACATGATTGCATCCCTGAGCCAGCACAAGCTGGGCTCGCCATCCACCATGCTGCGCATGATTGCCCAGGAATCGGCTTGCTTTACCGTGGTAGAGCGAGGCGTTGCCATGCAAAATATTCAACAAGAACGCTCACTCGCGTCAGGCGGCATGTTGCAACAGGATGCCAACATAGGCGGCGGTCAATTGCAGGCTGCAGACTTTGTGATGACCCCTAGCGTTCAGTTTTCTGCTGACACGGGCGGGGTCGGTGGCGCCATTGGTAGCGTGTTTGGGCGTATGGGAGGTGTTTTGGGTACGCTGGGCGGCCTCGCCGGCGGTGTCAGCTTCAAAGAAGCCGAAACCACACTACTTGTTGCTGATGTGCGCTCGGGCATTCAGGTCGCCAGCGCGGAAGGCAAAGCCAGCAAAATGAATTTCAGTTTGGGCGGCTGGGGTTGGGGCGGATTCGGCTGGGCTTCTGCCGGTGGTTACTCAAAAACGCCCGAAGGCAAGCTCATTGCAGCGAGCTTGCTGGACAACTACAACCGAATTGTCCAGACCATTCGAAATCGTCCTGCACTCATTCATTCCACATCGCAGGCTTCGCAGGCGAACGCCGCAAACTCCCTGCAAGCAACGCCCGCCGGCGCAGCACCGCGCGCGCCCCGGGCAATGCAGCCCGTCACCATGCCTGCCGCCCTGCCCAGCGCCCTGCCCGGCGGGTTTATTGGTAATTTTGTAGGTACCTTTGCCGGTCTGGACGAGGGCGGATTCAATGCGGTGGTGGCCAGCAACGGCATCATTTCTGGCAGTGGTTACTCCAGCAAATACAAAACGGGTTTTATCGCCTCTGGCATTGTTACCGCCCGCGGTGACATGCAAATGTCAAGCTCCGGCCAAGCCGGTTCCGCCACGTTTATGGGCCAGATTGATCCCGTCAGCGGTACGGTGACCGGTCAATGGCAGCTTGCCTCTGGAACCGGCAAAGGAGTGCCTGGCGGTAGTTTTCTGGGGCAAAGACAATAGACAAGGCCGCCTGGTCACAGCAGCCTCAGGCGTTGGCTGCACTGTTGCCGCCGGTTGAAAATTAATCCTGCTTTTGGATCAGCGAAATTACGGCTACGACGCCCGCTGGTTTTGTGGCTTTGCTCCCGGCAAGCGGTCGTCTGGGTAAAGCAGGATAAGCTACAAATTAGCCCGCAACCCCCGTAAAACGTGCGTAAGCAGCTATTATTTCAGTAGCAAATACGCTTCATTGACTCAATACTTCAACGCGGTGCTCTTGCCCCAGAACACGCGGTAGGCAAAGATGGTGTAGCCCACAATCACCGGCAGCACCACGCAGGCGCCAACAAAAATCACCGTCATGGCTTCAGGTGCAGTGGCGGCTTGCCAGATGTTGAGCTTGTCGATGACCAGCCACGGAAACAGGCTGTAGGCCAAGCCATAAAACGCCAGCAAGAACACACCGACCGTGGCGCCAAACGGCACCCAGGCGCCGTATTCGTTGCCTTGCGCCAGCCGTGTCGGCAAGCGCTGCAGGCTGCGATAAATCACGGCAAACAGCACCGCGGTTGCTGCCGGAATCGGAACCAGCAGCACGATGTTCGGAAACGAAAACCACTTGGCAAAAATGCTGGCACTAATTAACGGCGTGGCAATGGAGATGGCGGCAATACCGGCCATGGTGAACAGAAGACTGCCGCGCGCCCAGCGCACCGCACGTAGTTGCAGCTCGCCTTCGGTTTTGATGATGAGCCAGCCGGAGCCCAGCAGGCAGTAAGCGGCGACCAGTGCCAGACCGATGACCGAGTTGAAAATAATCGTCCAGCCGCTGGTATCAAACCCGGTGATCAGCGAACCCAGCATGTAGCCCTGCGACCAGCTTGACAGCAGCGAGCCGGCATAAAAAAGCCGGTTCCACAGTGGCTTGAGCGCCGCACGCGCCTTGACGCGAAAATCAAAAGCTACTCCCCGCAAGATCAGCCCGACCAGCATGGCCGCCACCGGCAGATACAGCGCACCCAAAATGACGCCGTGGGCGCGCGGAAACACGGTCAGCAAGATGCCGACACCCAGCACCAGCCAGGTTTCGTTAGCGTCCCAGAACGGGCCGATGCTGGCAATCATCGTGTCTTTTTCGTCGTCGCTGGCGCGGCGCATCAACACGCCCACGCCCAGGTCGTAGCCGTCGAGAATCACATAAGCCAGCATGGCCAGGCCCATCACGACGAGAAAGGCAATCGGCATCCAGCCGGCGGCCTGCGTCAGGTCGGGGGCGAGGTCAAGCATGAACGCCTTTGGGTAGAGTTTCTTTTTCGGGGTAGTTGATGACGTTGGGCTGGTCTTCGAGATCATTGCCATCGCCGAACGGTTTGTCAGCGTGCTTGCGATGCCGGGCCAGATAGAACACGACGGAGATGTAGGCCACGATCAGCGCCGCATACAGCGTGAGGTAAACCGACAGCGTGAGTGCAATACGCGGCGCAGTGACGTTGGACGCGGCATCAGCCGCCGTCAGCACGCCCGAAACCAGCCAGGGCTGGCGGCCGATCTCAGTGGTGTACCAGCCAGCGATCAGCGCGACCCAGCCAGCGAAGGTCATGGCGACC
>JAYUVG010000123.1:0-3232 GCA_043754255.1 Polaromonas sp.
CCTACTTGCGCCTCTAAAGCCCGCAAGCGCTGCGACACAGCCGACTGCGTGATGGACAAGCGCTGCGCTGCACGCTCAAAACCACCTTCTTCGACGATGGCGGCTAGGCATTCAAGGGCGTCAGGGTCAAATGTGCTCATACTCAGTCTCCTCTTGCATTAGTAATCTTGATATTTTTGCTGATAGTTTAATGTTGCTTCTAATCAATAGCAACTCTTGGCAACTTGATGGATACTTTCATTAGCAAAAGTTACAGGCTATAAAAGAGAATAAAGAAAAACATGAAAGTCGTTCAAATATGAAAGTTATTGTTCTGGGCGCAGGCATTATCGGTATCAGCACCGCTTGGCATTTGCTGGAGTTGGGGCATGAAGTTACCGTGATTGACCGCCAGCCAGACGCAGCGCTGGAAACTAGCTTTGCTAATGCAGGGCAAATATCGGTCAGCTACTGCGAACCTTGGGCGAACAAAGACGCACCGCTCAAAGCGCTTAAATGGATGTTCAGCAAAGAAGCGCCGCTGCTGTTCAGACCGCAGTGGCCCACGTTTGGTCCAACGGCCAAGTTCGGCGGTGGCTGGCAGCAATGGCGCTGGGGCATGAAGTTTTTGGGGCAGTGCAACGATGCCGCGTTTGAGCGCAATGTGCAGCAAATCGTTGCTTTGGGGGCGTACAGCCATTTGGCTTTGAAAGATATTGTTAACGCCACTGGTATTGACTACAACCGCCTGCAGCAGGGCATAGCCCACTATTTCACAGACCAGCAGGCTTTAGATGCAGCTGGCGACGCTGCTTTGCTGATGCAAAAATACGGCGTTAACCGCAGAGTACTCGGGCGGGATGAGATTTTGAAAATCGAGCCTGCACTGAAATCTTTCGCCTCTCAAATCGTAGGTGGCACCTACACTGACAGCGACGAAAGCGGCGACGCCCGTGTTTTCACCCAAAAACTGGCCGACCTGTGCGCCGCTAGGGGCGTTGAGTTTTTGTACGGACACGATGTTTTGGCGCTAAATATGTCAAATAACGCTATTAAATCTATAGCTATTCAGGCAATCAATACGCCGGATATTTCCAAAAATGAGGGTGAAAATGGCGTAAATAGTAGATGTGAACCTAAAACCCTTACGGCAGACGCCTACGTCGTTGCCTGTGGCTCTTACACAGCGCCTCTGCTACGCACCGCTGGCGTAGATGTGCCCATCTACCCAGGCAAAGGCTACAGCGCCACCTTCAAAATCTTGAAGCCCGAGCTTGCGCCTAACGTCTCTGTCATCGACGACCAAGCCAAATGCGCCATCACCCGCTTGGGTGACCAGCTGCGCGTCGCGGGAACGATTGAAATCGGCGCTTACGACAACACGATTGACTCAGAATTGTCACAAATTCGCTGCCGTATGCTGGCCAAGCGGGTCGAAACCGTGCTACCTGGCGTCTGCGACACCCGAAGCGCGGAAGAGGGCGGCTCGCCCAACTACTGGGCAGGTTTGCGTCCAGCCACGCCAACCAACATCCCCATCATCGGTAAAACCAGTGTTGGCAAACTATGGGTCAATGCAGGTCATGGCACGCTGGGTTGGACGCACGGCGCAGGGTCGGGCAAGGCGATTGCGGAGCTGATAGATGGCAAAATGCCCGAGATTGCACAAGGCAAAGTCGGGCATTTGTTCAAGTTTTACGGCTTCTGAGTAGTTGCTAAGTTGCGCAAATTCTGCGGTATCAGGTCAAACAAGGGCGTTGGCTCTCGCTTCAGCATAGGCGCAAGACTTGCGCCATCGATACTGAGCGATAAATTGGCAGCATTCAAGTTCGCCAATTGCTGCATCCAAGCAATGTTGAGGTTGCCACTCGCATCCGATTTTGAATAAATGAGCGACAACATCCGCTTGGCAGGCACACTGCCTTTGTTGGCTGCTAGGTTGTACAGTCGAATCGCTTCAGCATAGTTGACCGTGCAACCAGTGCCCCTGTGCAAAGCTTGGGCAGAGCTGAGCAGTACAGTGTCTGGCAAGTCGACGCCACCTTGAATTTTGCATTCAACCGGTTGCTCGTTTTGACGTGTTTGTACCAATGCGGCGTTTTGCGCAGCAACTGCAGAGTATGGTGCGGCAGCCGCATAGTAGGTATAGGCTTCTTTCAAGCGCTCATTGGCTACTGCATCAAAACCAAGCTCTATCAAGGCTTGTACATCTTGCATTTTGGCGGCGTTTAACAAGAGTTGGCGGCGTTGTTGCGCTAATTTATCGTTACTCGAAGCGCTTTTTTCAGAGTTTGCAATCAGCGGCGAAAACGTTTGCTCTACCAACCAATCCAAATAAAGGGCTCTCGCGGGTTTGGTGGAACGAAGTTGCGCAATCCAAACTCTTGCTGCTGAAGCCGAGGGCCAAGTCTCACAACCCTGAATCTCACACCAAGCCAGGCCAGCGGTCGACCACGGTTCGCCAAGCTGATGCGCTTGTTTAAACCGTAAATGTGCTTCGCTGTAGTCAATGTCGACGCCAAGACCATTTGAATATAGCAAACCCAAAACCCATGCGGCATTAGCTGCTTGACGTCGCTGTAGCTGAATTGCTGGACTGGAACGAGCTGTTACAGCGCCGTTGGCTTTGTTTGCTACTGCTTTCAGATTATCAATGTCGGCTTGTAACGCAATTTGATTTTTGATAGGTTGAACCGAGTTTCGTTTTTGTTGTGGCAGTGCTTGGGGTAACGTGATGCGATCTTCTATCGGGTTACCTGTCAGATTGCCATTAACGGCGTTGGGCGAAGGTTCAATTTGAACGCTATGTGCAAATTTGGGTGTTAACAGCACTATCACTGCAGCGCAAGCTAACACCATATTCGAAACAAAAACCAGGTGATCGCGGTTCATACAAGCACATTCACTTTGTTCGTTATTTTTGTGCGGCTTTGACAGTTTTGGGGGTGACTTTCCATGCCACAGTGGCTTGGCTCAAGCCTCCTTCACCAGTTACTTGTGTAAATGCAGCCAGCACTTCAGCTTGAGTTGTCATGCCGACGATTGGCTTAAATGCGGCGGCTTGCAGGGCTTCAGGCAGTTTTGGCAAAACATCGTCGTTGGTCGCTAAACATATGAGTGACTCGTTGCCGGCGGCCGCTGTATCTAAAATAAAACCAGGTTTGTTGCTCATCCAATCAGGCAAGCGAACTGCTAAGTTAGAGGTCATCAGTGACTCGCTGTTAGTAGCATTGGGCAATACCCGCATAACTTT
>JAYUVG010000124.1:0-14565 GCA_043754255.1 Polaromonas sp.
GTCGAACAGATGACAAAGAGCCTTGAGCCATGTTTGCCAACTGTTCTTGCGTCAAGTTTTGTGCAAGCCGCAAATGCTTGATTCGGTTTCTCATTCACTGTGCAAAAACTCTTTATCTAGCAACGGGCATGGCGTATCTGCCGCAGCGAAATCAAGGAGGAGCCCAAAGGGCGGGGGACATGAGCGGAGGTAGATGCGCCGTGGCCGTTGCGGGTTAGAAAGTCCATCACCTCGCAAGTTATTCAACGAAGATTTATCGAAAGTAAAAAATGTTCACCAAAATCTTGATAGCCAATCGTGGCGAAATCGCCTGCCGCGTCATCCTGACTGCCCGCAAAATGGGCATCAAAACTGTCGCTGTTTACTCAGACGCTGACAAAGACGCTCGCCATGTTGAGCTGGCAGACGAAGCCGTCAACATTGGCCCTGCGCCCAGCCGCGACAGCTATCTGCAAGCCGAAAAAATCATTGCGGCGTGCAAACAAACTGGTGCGCAGGCGGTGCACCCGGGTTACGGGTTCTTAAGTGAGAACGCCGGCTTTGCCAAACGGGTTGAGGAAGAGGGCATCGTCTTTATCGGCCCCAAGCACTATTCCATCGCTGCGATGGGTGACAAGATTGAATCCAAGAAACTGGCGGGCGCGGCGGGGGTGAACTGCATCCCCGGTGTGAACGATGCGATTGAAACTGCTGAGAAGGCTGTAGAGATTGCCAAAGGCATTGGCTATCCGGTGATGATCAAAGCCAGTGCGGGCGGCGGCGGCAAGGGCTTGCGCGTTGCCTTCAATGACAAGGAAGCGTTTGAAGGTTTTACCTCGTGCCGCAATGAAGCCAAAAACAGTTTTGGTGACGACCGCGTGTTCATTGAAAAGTTTGTTGAAGAGCCGCGTCATATTGAGATTCAATTGATGGGTGACAGCCATGGCAATGTGATTTATTTGAACGAGCGTGAATGCTCCATTCAGCGCCGCCACCAGAAAGTGATTGAAGAAGCGCCGTCGCCGTTTATCACTGACGCGACACGCAAAGCCATGGGCGAGCAGGCCGTGTTGCTGGCCAAGGCCGTGAAGTACCAGAGCGCTGGCACGGTGGAGTTTGTGGTCGGTAAAGACCAAAGCTTTTACTTTCTGGAAATGAACACCCGCCTACAGGTTGAGCACCCGGTGACGGAATGCATTACCGGGCTGGATTTGGTGGAGCTGATGATTCGCGTGGCTGCGGGTGAAAAGCTGCCGCTTGAACAGAAAGATGTGCAGCGCAATGGTTGGGCGATGGAATGCCGCATCAATGCCGAGGATCCGTTTCGCAGCTTTTTGCCGAGTACTGGGCGGCTGGTTCGGTTTCAACCGCCGAAAGAGACGATGTTTGCGGCGGGGGAGCCCCCATCCCAACCTTCCCCCGGAAGGGGAAGGGGTGAAATCGGGGAGGGTGTAAGGGTCGATACCGGCGTAACGGACGGTGGCGAGATCCCGATGTTCTACGACTCGATGATTGCCAAGCTCATCGTGCACGGCAAAGACCGGCTTGACGCGATTGCCAAAATGCGTGAGGCGCTCAATGGTTTTGTGATTCGCGGCATCTCCAGCAACATTCCTTTTCAGGCGGCTTTGCTGGCGCATCCGAAGTTTGTGGCGGGTGACTTCAACACCGGATTTATTGCTGAAAATTATGGCAAAGGCTTCAAAGCCGAGGATGTGCCGCATGACGATCCTGATTTTTTGATTGCGCTTGCTGCGTATGTCAATCGCCGCATGCTGGGCCGCGCCGCCGGTATCAGTGGCCAGATGCCGGGCCACGGTATGGAAGTGGGTGAGGAGTTTGTTGTCATTCAACTCGGCGCCGAGGGCAAGAACACACAAAACAGCGTCGTAGTCACTGACTTTGAAGCAAAATCCGGCTCCAGTCTCATTAAAATGCGCGCAAGCAGCTATGAAATATATAGCAACTGGCACTTGGGCGGTGCGCGCATTCGGGGGACGGTCAACGGCCAGCCGTTTACCGCGCAAGTTGAGCGTGGTGTTGGTAAGAATCCTTTGGCCATTCGTGTTGCGCACAACGGAACGCGGCTGGACGCGCTGGTGCTCTCCCCGCGCGCTGCAGCCCTGCATGCGCTGATGCCGCACAAAGCACCGCCAGACATGAGCCGCTACGTGTTGTCGCCCATGCCCGGGTTGCTGGTTGATGTGGCCGTGCAGGTGGGCCAAAAAGTGCAAGCCGGTGAGCGTGTAGCAGTTATTGAAGCCATGAAGATGGAGAACGTGCTGTTTGCTCTGGCTGATGGTGTGGTCGGCAAAGTGCTGGCTGCCAAGGGAGAGACGCTGACGGTAGACCAGCCAATTGTTGAGTTTGTGTGATTCGCCAAAAAGTTGTACGATTGCAAAATAGTTTAACAAAAAGGCGAAAAATGTCTTCTGTCGCTCTTTCACCCAAATTTCAAATCGTTATACCAAAAGATGTTCGCAAGCTTTTCAATTTGCTGCCGGGACAGCTTATGCAAGTGCGAGCTGCAAATGGCAAGATTGAAGTCATTCCCGAGTTGCCCATGAGCGCAGCCCGTGGCATGTTTCCAGGCATCGATACCCATGTGCCCAATGATCCTGAAGGCCCGACGTGGCCCGGCGGTTGTGATGCACTGGCCGAGCCATTTTGGGTTCCCATCGGTGAGCGAAAGCCCAGGCGCAAATGAACATCGTCGACTCCTGCGGATGGCTGGAATATTTTGGCAATGGTACAAATGCGGATTTCTTTGCACCAGCGATTGAAAATACGCAGCAGCTGATCGTGCCGCACCTTGTGGTTTACGAGGTCTGCAAGCGCTTGAGGCAGCTTTACGGCGACGATGGAGAGATCAGAGGAGCAGCGTTTTTAGACAAAGGCCGCTTACTTGGAGGCGACTTGACATTGATGCGCCAGGCGGCCGCAGCTTCGAAAGTTCATCAGCTGGCGATGGCCGATGCCATCATCTGGCAAACCGCACAAACCCATCAAGCCAGGCTTTACACGCAGGCCATTGATCTCAAAGGCTTGCCCGGAGTTGTTTTTAAAGCCAGACCGGCTGCCGTTTTATCCAGGAAAGTACCCAAATGAACACACAGGACTTTGAAGCCCAGCTAAAAGCCGAAAACTTTGATGCAGGCGTGACCATCAGCAAACCCATCGGCTATTCAATGGATGACCACGCGCATCCGTTTGAAGCGTGGGCGTTGATCGTTGAAGGGGACATCACGCTGCTGGTTGACGGCGCTTCAACCACCTATGCAGCAGGAGACGTTTTCAGGTTGCCAGCAGGCACATCTCACCTTGAAAGTGCCATTCCAAATGGCGTAACGTACCTGGTCGGGCGCAAAAATCCGGTTGCCGCATGAACCGGCCGTTTAAAGTTTTAGGCATTCAGCAAATTGCCATCGGCGCGCCCAGCAAAGACCGGCTGCGCACACTGTGGGTTGACATGCTGGGCCTTGAAGTCACTGGCAACTTTGTCAGCGAAAAAGAAAACGTTGACGAAGATATTTGCACCATTGGCAGCGGGCCACATAAGGTAGAAGTTGATCTGATGCAGCCGCTGGATATTGACAAAAAACCTGCTGTACACACCACGCCGTTAAACCATGTGGGCTTGTGGATTGACGATTTACCGAAAGCGGTTGAGTGGTTGACAGCGCACGGCGTTCGTTTTGCACCGGGCGGTATTCGCAAGGGCGCTGCGGGTTATGACATTTGCTTCATGCACCCCAAGGCAAACGAAGAATTTCCCATTGCAGGCGAGGGCGTACTGATTGAGCTGGTGCAGGCTCCGCCAGAGGTGGTCGCTGCTTTGGCGACGTGACCACCCCTTTTCTGGCCGGGCTGGCGCTAAGCGGCTCATTGATCATTGCCATCGGCGCTCAAAACATGCATGTACTTCGGCACGGCATTCGTCGTGAGAATGTGGCGTTGGTGGTGCTGACATGTGCGCTGATAGATGCTGGCTTGATGGCGGTGGGGGTTTTTGGCGTGTCCGGCATTGCCCGGCTGCTTCCAGCTGTTCTGGTGTGGGTCACGTGGTTGGGCGCTGCGTTTTTGCTGGGATACGGTTTGATGGCGGCTTGGCGGGCATGCAAGCCGGCCGCGCTACAGGTGTCAGCGCGGCCTTCTAGCCAGCGCGGTCTGGCGGTGGCTTTTGGCCAAACGCTGGCGGTGTCTCTGCTTAACCCGCATGTCTATCTGGACACCGTATTTCTGGTCGGGCTGGTCGGTTCCCAATATTTGCTGCAGGAGCGGCTGCTGTTTTGGGCGGGTGCTGCCAGCATGAGCCTCATGTGGTTTGCAGCGATTGGCTTCGGTGCGCGTTGGCTGGCTCCACTGTTTGCCAGACCTTTGGCGTGGCGCCTGCTCGATGCCCTGCTGGCGCTGACGATGTTTTATCTGGCCTGGGGTTTACTGCAGTCGCTGCGCACGTGAGCGAGCCAGTGCTGCCTTGATCACCGATTGTTTGTCAGGTGCCGTGAGGCTTTCCTGAGGTGATTTAGAGGGTGTTTTAGCGCTGTCGCCAACGTCATCAGCGCGCAAGCAGCTATGAAAAGTATAGCGTTCAAGCGCCTCGTCAGCCTGTACCTGTGACCATGCAGCCCAGCCGGTAAGTTCTCCCGTCACGTTCTCCAGGCTGATGCAGTCCACCGGGCACACCGCCACACACAACTCGCAGCCGGTGCAGTGGGACTCAATCACGGTGTGCATCATCTTGTTGCTGCCCAGTATCGCGTCGGTGGGGCAAACCGGCAGGCACAGCGTGCAGCCAATGCACCAGGCCTCGTCAATCACCGCAACCGCTCTGGGCGCTTCCAGGCCATTCGCAGGATTCAGACTCAAGGCTGGCTTGCCTGTGATGGCAGCCAGTCGGGCAACCCCCTGTGCGCCGCCTGGAGGGCACTGGTTGATGGATGCCTGATGTTGGGCAATCGCCTCAGCGTAAGCCAGACAGTCCGGATAGCCGCATCTCCTGCATTGGGTTTGCGGCAATGCAGCGTGAATGCGCTGGACGGTGTCTGATGCCTTGGGGTTTGTCACCCTCCAAAAGTCCTGCTTTATTTGGACCGGGCAGCTTTGACAGGGATGCGCTTGCCAGCAGCCTGAACAACTGGCTTGACAGCAGCTCTCACAGCGGCCTTAACGACAGGTTTGGCAACAGGTTTAGCAACCGCTTTGACAAGCGGTTTGGCAACAAGCTTGACAGCCGCATTGTCAATCCACTTGCTAACTGGTTTCAACACGGCCTTCACAGGCAATGCTGTCAAAGGCATTGCTGGCAGAGGCGATACCCTCACAGGTGATGAAGGTACAGACGCTACCTTTTTAGGAGCTGCTTGCGCGCTATTTACCTGGGCTACAGGCTTGTTTGTCTGTTTTTTCAAGTCTTTGTTCGCCTCCAGGATAAAAGCAGTCACAGCTGGGTACACTGCTTCGCGCCAGCGCTTGCCGCTGAAAATACCGTAGTGTCCAGCGCCCATCGCTTCAAAATGTTTTTTGTGTGCAGGCGATACGCCCGTGCACATGTCCAGAGCTGCACGGGTCTGGCCAGAGCCCGATATATCGTCCAGCTCACCTTCAACTGTCATGACCCGGGTGGTTTTAATATCGCCGGGTTTAACGCGTTCCAGCTGACCCTTGACGGATTTCACATCCCAAGTGCCATTGACGAGCTTGTATTTTTGAAATACGACGTCAATGGTTTCCAAATAATAGTCAGCATCCATGTCCAGCACAGCGTTGTACTCATCGTAAAACTTGCGATGCGCCTCGGCACTGGCGCCATCGCCTTTGATCAGGTCTTTGAAATAGTCAAAGTGGCTGGTGGCGTGGCGATCCGGGTTCATCGCCACAAAGCCGGTGTGCTGCAAAAAGCCCGGGTACACACGGCGGCCCGCGCCCGGAAAGGTGCTGGGTACTTTGTAAACCACATTGTTTTCAAACCACGAAAACGGTTTTTTCTCAGCCAGGTTATTCACTGCTGTAGGTGACTTGCGCGCATCAATGGGCCCGCCCATCATGGTCATCGACAGCGGTGTGGTTTCGCCGCGTGTTGCCATCAAAGAAATTGCGGCAAACACCGGCACGGTTGGCTGGCACACACTGATCACATGGCAATTGCCGTATTTGCCCTGCAAATGGCGAATGAATTCCTGTACGTAATTGACATAGTCGTCCAGATGAAATTCACCATCTGACAGCGGTATCAGCCGCGCGTTTTTCCAGTCGGTGATGTAAACCTTGTGGTCTTTCAGCATGGTTTTGACAGTGTCGCGCAGCAGCGTGGCGTAGTGCCCTGACAGCGGGGCAACAATCAGCACAGCAGGTTGGTCTTTCAACTTGGCAAGCACCTCTGTGTTGTCAGAAAAGCGCTTGAAACGGCGCAGCTCACAAAACGGTTTGTCCAGTTCGACCCGTTCATGAATCGCGATTTCCACATCACCGTCAGTGATCGTCTGAAGGCCAAAAACCGGCTTTTCATAGTCTTTGCCCAAACGGTAAATCAGGTCATACCCGGCAGCCACACGCTGTACAAAAGGGTTTTGCGCCATCGGCAGGGAGCTGTTGCCGTACATTTTGGCGGCAGCCTGCGCAAAGTCAACAAACGGCTCCATCAAAGTACGCTGGGTTTCGTAAACTTGGTAAAGCATGGCATTAACCTTTTAAACAATAAATATGGTGCACCGCAGCAATATAACAGGATGTTGCCAAAACACACTCTTTTAAATTGGACGCAGTTGCCCATTTACACATAACAAATGTTGTTTGAGATTTTTAATTGACACTAAACGCTGTAAACCCCGGCAGACAAATCATGCAAGCCCTCATCGATTCCTCCGCACTTGACCGCATTTCGGTTTTGAAAAAATCTGATCGCATGCCTGTCCTGTTTCTTGGCCACGGCAGCCCCATGAACTGCCTGCCTGGCAACGAGTATTTCGCCAGCTGGCAAGCACTGGGAGCAGAATTTGGAGCGTCCATTCCCCGCCCTCAATTGATTTTGTGTATCTCGGCGCATTGGTTGACCAACGGTTGGTGGCTCACTGCCATGGAACCGCCTAAAACCATTCACGACTTTGGCGGATTCCCGCAAGAGTTGTTTGACCAGCAATACCCTGCACCTGGCGCAGCAGATGCTGCACGCTCTATCAGCCAGCTTGTCAGGCAGCGTGGCTCGTTGCCGCTGGGGTTAGACAGCAGCTGGGGCCTGGATCACGGCAGTTGGGGCGTGTTAAAGCCCATGTTTCCTGACGCAGACATTCCGGTCATTCAGCTCAGCATGGACTATTCAAGACCGCCCGAAGACCACTATGCTTTTGCCCGTCAGCTAAAAGCGTTAAGAGATAGGGGTGTGTTGATTGTTGGCAGCGGCAACGTTGTGCACAATCTGCAGCAAATGCAGCGTGGAGCCAGTGGCAATCAGGCTTACGACTGGGCGCTGGAGTTTGATCAGACCACTGGCGGCCACATTCAGCAGGGAAATCTGGACGCGCTGCAAAACTTTTTGAAACTAGGCAGTCTGGCGAAAATGGCGCATCCTACCCATGAGCACTATTTGCCTTTGTTGTATGCAGCTGGCGCGGTTAGTGCCAATGAACCGTTTCGGACTTTCAATGTCAGCTACCAAGGCGGCTCTATTGCCATGCGGTCGATGTTGTGGGGCTAAAGCAGCTGTTTGTAAACGAATGTTGCTCATACTTTTTACACCTTGAGATTAGACAGTGCAAGATTTGAATTTTCTGAAAGCTGAAATAGCTGCCGCTGCTGCTGCCCTGGTGGTAGAAGAAGGGCTGGAATACGGCTCGGCCAAGCGCCGTGCGGTGAAGCAATTGGGGTTGCCGCCTCGTACCTCCTTACCCGACAACGCGTTAGTAGAAGACGCTGTGGTTGAGTACATTGCCGTCTTTTGTGCTGATACGCAGCCCCAAGAGTTGGCGGCATTGCGCCAGTTGGCGCTAAGCTGGATGCAGCGCATGGCGGGCTTCAGGCCTCATCTGGCTGGCGCTGTCTGGCATGGCACAGCAACCCGGTTGTCCGATATTTATATTCAACTTTTTTGTGACGACCCTAAATCTGCTGAAATTGCACTGATTGAACACAACGCCGACTACGAACCGCGTACGATCAAAGGGTTTACCGGGGCAAACGCGGAGGCGCTGAGCTTGAGCAGTTTCTGCAAGCCTCTGGGTGAGAACATCGGCATTCATTTTGTGGTGTACGACCACGATGATTTGCGTGGTGCTTTGAAGCCCGATGAAAAAGGTCGAAGGCCTCGAGGCGACATTGCTGCCGTGCAAGCATTGGTTAAAAAATTTGAAGTTTGAAGTCTGCAGTATGAACCGTAGAAATTTACTTTACACAGCAGCTGCTGCAACAGCCGGAATTTCTGGCGCAGCCGTTGCCTGGCTCAGGTATCAACCACAAAATTTGACACAGGTGCAAACCAGTGCTGCGCAAAACGCGCTTTGGGCGATGAGTTTTGACAGCCCGGATGGGCAGCCCCAAAAAATGAGTGACTTCCGTGGCAAGACATTGCTGCTTAATTTTTGGGCAACCTGGTGTCCTCCGTGTGTTGAAGAGCTGCCTTTGCTGGATGCGTTTTATCAACGTCAAAAAGGCAAAAACTGGCAAGTGTTTGGCTTGGCTGTGGATCAGCCCAGTGCAGTGCGCCACTGGCTTAAAGCCAAACCATTAAGTTTTTCAGTGGGTATGGCAGGTTTGGGCGGCACTGAGTTGAGCAAAGCTTTTGGCAATCTGGCGGGAAGCTTGCCATTTACAGCAGTGTTCAGCTCGACTGGCGAGTTGCTGCACAGAAAAACTGGAAAAATCACCCCAGAAGACTTGGCGCAATGGGCATCCTTGCGATAACACATCACATCTTTTTCAAAATTCAATAAGACTACTTTAAATGTGCATAACCGCTGTTATATGTACATTTAATAGCCGGCGATTCGAAAGTCTGAGCCGGCCGATTCAAACTGTTTTTTCTGCGCTGCGTTATTTTCACGTGCGGTACACTCGTCCTGAACTGTTGTTCACTGAAAAACCAGTTGGCAGTAGTTTCTTTTTACAGGCTTTAAAGTTAAAAAAACAAGAACTAAGCGCAGGTTAAAGAAAGATGCGTTCATTCAGCACTTTTTAAAGCACTGCTATCGTTGGAGAAATTCATGGATTTAAGAAAACTCAAAACGCTGATTGATCTGGTTTCTGACTCGAACGTTTCAGAGCTTGAAATCACTGAAGCGGAAGGCAAAGTCCGAATCGTCAAATCCGCCGGTGCAACGGTGATGATGCAACCGCCAGCCATGGCCATGGCTGCGATGCCTGTGCCCCAACCCACAGCGGCCGCAGTGCCTGCAACAGAGCCAACGCCTGTTGTTGAAACCTTGCATGCTGTCAAGTCGCCCATGGTGGGCACTTTTTACCGTTCTGCCAGCCCGGGTGCCAAACCCTTTGTTGAAGTCGGCGATATTGTCAAGGAAGGCGACACGATTTGCATCATTGAGGCGATGAAAATCCTGAATGAAATTGAATCCGACAAATCAGGCGTAGTTAGCAAAATACTCTGTCAAAACGGTCAGGCAGTTGAATACGGACAGCCATTGTTTTTGATTGAATGACAGCATTCCGGCATGTTTAAAAAAATATTGATTGCCAATCGGGGCGAAATTGCCTTGCGTATCCAGCGCGCTTGCCGTGAGCTGGGTGTCAAGGCTGTGATGGTCTATTCCGAAGCTGACCGTGACGCCAAATACATCAAACTGGCTGATGAGTCTGTATGCATTGGCCCGGCACCGTCCAAAGACAGTTACTTGAACATGCCTGCCATTATTTCAGCAGCAGAGGTGACTGATTCTGAGGCGATTCATCCGGGCTATGGGTTTTTGAGTGAAAACGCAGACTTTGCCGAGCGGGTAGAAAAAAGCGGCTTCAAGTTTATTGGTCCATCGCCAGAATCAATCCGGATCATGGGCGACAAGGTGTCAGCCAAACAAACCATGATCAGAGCCGGCGTGCCTTGTGTGCCGGGTTCTGAAGGCGCGCTGCCTGATGACGCGGTAATCATCAAACGCACCGCCAAACAGGTTGGGTATCCAGTCATCATCAAGGCGGCTGGCGGTGGCGGTGGGCGGGGAATGCGGGTGGTGCACACCGAAGCAGCGTTACTTCATGCGGTGCAGACCACCAAGGCCGAAGCCGGGGCTGCCTTCGGCAACCCGGAGGTCTACATGGAAAAATTCTTGCAGAACCCCCGGCACATTGAAATTCAGATCATGGCTGACCAGCACCGCAATGCTGTCTGGCTGGGTGAGCGTGATTGCTCCATGCAGCGGCGCCACCAAAAAGTCATTGAAGAAGCACCTGCGCCAGGCATTCCCCGCAAGTTGATTGAACGCATTGGCGAGCGCTGTGTGGCCGCGGTTAAAAAAATCGGGTATCGGGGAGCAGGCACATTCGAATTCTTGTTTGAAAACAACGAGTTCTACTTTATCGAAATGAACACCCGGGTGCAGGTTGAGCATCCTGTGACCGAATGGGTGACTGGCGTGGATGTGGTGCGCACGCAAATCATGGTGGCAGCAGGTGAAAAACTGCCCTTTACCCAGCGCCAGATTGAGATCAAGGGCCATTCGATTGAATGCCGCATCAACGCAGAAGACCCTTACAAATTTACGCCGTCTCCTGGCCGGATCACTACCTGGCACACACCAGGCGGGCCCGGTGTGCGGGTTGATTCGCACATTTATGCCAATTATTTTGTGCCGCCAAATTACGATTCGATGATTGGCAAAATTATTGTGCATGGCGACACGCGCGAGCAGGCTTTGGCGCGCATGCGTACTGCGCTGGCAGAGACAGTGGTTGAAGGCATCAACACCAATATCGCGCTGCACCGTGAGCTGATGGTGGACGCCAAATTCATGGACGGTGGAACAAATATCCACTACCTTGAAGAATGGCTGAGCAAACGTATTCGCTAACAGGCTGTCGTGATGTTTGAGCTCGTTTTATTGGTTCCTGAAAACAGCGTTGAAGCTGTCAGCGAAGCCCTTGAAGCGCTGGACGTCCTCAGCATCTCGGTCGAGGATGCTGATGCGCACACCGACCTGGAGCAAGCGCTGTTTGGCGAGCCAGACATGCCGCCGCCCAAGGCTGGGTGGAATCGCTCTCGCGTGGTGTCCTTGTTTGCAACCGAGGCGCTGGCTCTTGAAGCAGCCAGGCTGCTTGCGGCACAGGAGTTTTTTATCGATTGCACTGTCCAAGCTATTGCCCACTTGCCAGAGCAGGATTGGGTACGCCTGACGCAATCGCAGTTCACACCCGTTGAAATTACGCCCGAGTTCTGGATTGTGCCTACCTGGCATGAACCTCCCGCGCAGGCGGTTCAAGTCATTCGGCTAGACCCCGGCCTGGCTTTTGGTACGGGAACGCACCCCACCACGAGGATGTGCCTCAAGTGGACAGCTCGTCAAAAAGCACCTTTGGGAAGGGTTCTTGATTACGGCTGCGGCTCAGGTATTCTGGCTATTGGCGCGGCAAAGTTTGGTGCGCGCGATATTGATGCAGTGGACATTGATGAGGCTGCAGTAAAGGCTGCTTGCGCAAACGCCGATGCCAACCATGTACAGCTAAACGCCGGACTGCCAGACAAGGCTAATGGTCTGTACCAGACTGTGCTGGCAAATATTTTGGCAACTCCGTTAAAAGTGCTTGCGCCGTTGCTCTGCGCACACGTCGCAGGCGGTGGGCACCTGGTTTTGGCTGGTATTTTGCAGCGTCAGGCCGACGAATTGAAAGCGGCTTATGCACCTTGGTGTGTACTAGAAGTCATTGATGCCGACGATGGCTGGATACTGATGGTTGCCAGGTTTTAAACGCTTGCTGGTAACGTGATTTTGTCTAAATTTTTTACAACCAGCAAACGCAGTTTTAAATGGGTTTGATCACGCGCTGTCCGGCTTGCGGCACGATGTTTAAAGTCGTGTCCGACCAACTGAAAGTTTCTGACGGCTGGGTAAGGTGCGGGCAGTGTGCTGAAATTTTTGATGCGCAGCTGTATTGGCAAAGCGGTACGGATTTCGCAATTCAACCAGTTCCGCAAGCTGTGACGACCATTGAGTTGCCGGTATCAGATCATGTCGTGGACCATCAGAACACGCATCCTGCTGATCAAGAACCAGTGACTGGCTCGAAAGTCGATGAAGTCGCCAGTGTTGAATCTGAAACGATCAGTCCGGCAACGCCAGCTTCCAGCCTGCCTGTCAAACACAATGCTGAAGTGCCACTGGTCGCGCACGTACGTGCGCCAAATCCTGACGTGTCCGCAGGCGAGGTCACTGAAACTGGTTTTAAAGATGTTTCATTTGTTCGCAATGCACGTCGCCAGGCTTTATGGCGAAGCCCTTTACTGCGCGGGGCACTGGCTTTGTTCGCCCTTGGTCTGGCTGGCCTGCTTGCAGCACAACTGGCTGTTTATCAGCACAGCGCCTTGTTGGCTTTTGCGCCCGGAATAAAGCCCTGGTTGCAGCAGATATGCCGTCCGTTGGCCTGTGATATGGGCTTGCCCAAACGAATTGACGCCATCGTGATTGACAGCTCTTCGTTTAACAAAATCAGTGAAGCAGGTGATTTTCGCCTGGGTTTCATACTCAAAAATACAGCCAATATCGAAGTTGCTATGCCCTCACTGGAAATCAGTTTGACAGATACCCAGGAACAAGTCATTGTTCGCCGCGTTCTGTCCCCTTTTCAATTTGGTGCGTCCAATGGTTTAATAGCCGCGAACTCCGATTTTTCAAATGCAGTCACGCTTCAAGTGCAGCCTGACGCGCCGCTCCACCGGATTGCCGGCTATCGCCTGCTCGCTTTTTACCCCTGACTTTTCACTCCAAACTGCTAAAAATATATGCCAGCTTTAATTTGCGGATCCATCGCCATCGACACCATCATGAGTTTTGACGGACGATTTTCTGACCGGATCCTGCCTGATCAGATTCACATCTTGAACCTGTCATTTATCGTGCCAACGCTAAGGCGCGATTACGGCGGATGTGCTGGCAACATTGCTTACGCGCTCAAACTATTGGGCGGCCAGCCACTGCCGATGGGAACGGTAGGCAGTGATGGTGCAGACTACATCAGCCGCCTGCAGGGCATGGGCATCAACTGTGAATTTGTTCATGCGGTAGAAGGCACTTACACCGCACAAGCCATGATCATGGCCGATCAAAATGCCAACCAGATTGCGGCCTTTCATCCAGGTGCGATGATGCTGTCGCACACTATTGACATAGCGGCGCGCAGTGACATCAAGGTGGGGATTATTGCGCCTGACAGCCGCGATGGCATGCTTAAACATGCTGAGCAATTTAAATCCGCCCACATTCCATTTGTATTTGACCCCGGCCAAAATCTGGCTTTGTTTGATGGCCAGGAGTTGATTCACTTGATAGAGCTTGCCAGCTGGGTCACGGTCAATGACTATGAAGCCAAGCTGCTGTGCGACCGGACAGGACTGTCTTATGCTGAATTATCACGCCGGGTAGAGGGTTTGATCGTCACTTTGGGTGCTGAAGGCTGCGAAGTGTGGATGCAGGGCGAGAAGACAAGCGTGGCACCCGTCAAGGCATTGGGTGTTGTTGATCCCACCGGTTGCGGGGATGCATTTCGGGGTGCATTGTTGTTTGGTCTTGAGCAAGGCTGGTCGCTGATACGCTGCGCAGAGCTTGGCAACCGACTTGGTGCGCACAAGATTGCTTATCGCGGCGGCCAAAATTACACTCTGGAAAATTTCGTTGTAGCTTGAAAATCAAGGTGTTTAATTTCCAATTCGGCATCAAAGATAAAAACGTCTTTTGCCGATCACTGGTTTCAGGCAGCCATAAAAAAAGCCCGGCATCATGAATGCCGGGCTTTTCAAGCAGAAGTACCTTACTGCTTACGGCTTGCTGGCTGTTGGAAACGGCCAGGCAGCTTGCGGGTTCAGGGTCGTCTGAGCCGCAGGGGCAGCCGGTGCAGCAGGGGCTTTGGCAGCGGGTGCTTTCGCGGCTTTTTTGGCAGCGGGTTTTTTCGCGGCTTTTTTGGCAGCAGGTTTTTTTGCTACCTTTTTAGCAGCAGCTTTTTTGGCAGGTGCTTTTTTAGCAGCGGCTTTTTTAGCCGGAGCTTTTTTGGCGGCAGCTTTTTTAGCCGGTGCTTTTTTAGCTGGTGCTTTTTTAGCCACTACTTTTTTAGCTGGTGCTTTCTTGGCAGGCGCTTTTTTAGCAACAGCTTTCTTAGCTGGTGCTTTTTTAGCGACTACTTTTTTAGCCGGTGCCTTTTTGGCAGGCGCTTTTTTAGCGGCTACTTTTTTAGCAGGGGCCTTCTTCGCTGGTGCAGCTTTTTTAGCTACAGGTTTTTTCGCAGTTGCCATAGTTTTCTCCTTTTACGTTGCAAAGAGCACTTCACGTTTGGAGTACGCAAAGCGATTCGCTGCGTTGAGCCGGCAAATATGCGGGCCCAGCGCTGCGAACACCGAAGCAGTGCCCAACGCTTGCTCTGCGGCACAGCTGGTGGTCATTG
>JAYUVG010000125.1:0-5444 GCA_043754255.1 Polaromonas sp.
GCTTCCATGGGTTTATGCCAAAGAGGGTCCCGTGAGCCATGGGCAAACAACACAATAGCTTTTGTCATCGTCTGATGACCAGCCATGCAAAAGCCGCCAACGATGCCATCGAGTAAATCAGGCCCGGCAGCGCTGCGGTAAGCCAGGGCTGCCAGCCCCGCAACGCGCCTAAGTCACCCAGCACGTTGTTCAGCAACACAAAACTGATGCCTGCCATGACGCCACCAAACACATAACTGGCTATGCCGCCCGACCTGAAATGCAAATAGGCAAAGGGCAGCGCCAGAACGACCATAACAAGGCAGCTCAGCGGATAGAAGACTTTTTTCCAAAACTGTATTTCGTATTTTTGGGAGGACTGTCCGTTGGCGTTGAGGTGCTGAATATATTGAAACAAGTCCAGCGTCCCCATGCGCTCGGGCCGCAAAATGGCAGCGGCCACCATTTCAGCGTTTACCTGGGTAGACCAGCTAAATGAGTCTACGAACGAGCGTTTGATTTGCGATGTCTGGGCATCTTTGCCGGTGAACTCGGTGCGTTCTACTTGTTTGAGCAGCCAGGAACCATCGTCAGAAAAGCTGGCAGTTTTACCAAGCATCATGGACACCAGCGCGCCTTGGTTATCAAACTCAAAAATGCGAACATCACGCATGCTGGCGTCTGGTGCCAATGCGCCGACATTTACAGCATAGTGGCCGTCAGGCTGCTTTTCTTTGAGCCATGCCCCAGTTTTGCCCACGGTCACGTTGCCTTGGTAGCGCGATTTCAACAGTTGCGCGGTTCGGTCTGCAAGTGGCGCCAGGTAGTCACCCACTGCAAAAGTTAAAACCACAAACCCGACACCCAGTGCAGACAGTGTGCGCAGCGCCAACCAAGGACCCAAACCGCTGGTGCGCAATATGGTGAATTCCGAATTTTGGGCCAAACGCGCCATCACAAAGATAGTGCCTATCAGCACCGTGATCGGCAGCAGCTCGTAAATGTGATTAGGGATCATCAGCGCTACCACCATCAATGCGCTTGGAATGCTGTATCCGGCTGACTTGTAGCGTTCAACGGCTTTTAACTCTTCAACAAAGTCAAAGAAGTAAAACAGTCCGATGAAACCCAAAGTGACCAACATCACCGTGGAGATGACCTCACCGTAAAAAAGGCGCCGTACCGTTTTCATTTGCGCGCCTTCGGCCAGAACCAGGCGTTATGGCGTTTGAGCAGCAATAAAGTGGCCAACATGAAAGCACCGCCATGCAAAGCCACAAAGAACACTGCCGCATAAACCTGGCCGCTCTCAATCCAGGTCTTGCCCAAGGTCAAAAAATTGAAATACAAAATAAAAGCCATGAACGCAAAACCGATATTGGCGGCCCGGCCCACGCGCGGGTTTACGCCCGCCAAAGCCAGACCCAAAATGACCAGGTTGAGGGCCGCCAGCGTGATGCCCGCCCGCCAGGATAGCTCTGCCAAATGCTTATTGGTGAGTGCCTGCAACAGCTGCAGCGTTGATTTGGTTGCTGTGGGTACAAAGCTGCGGGCCGAGGCATCGTCCTGGCCTACTTTGGCACCATAGGTTTCAAACACGCTGACCGAAACATCGCCATTGTTGCTAGATTTTTCGAGTCGTTGGCCGTTTTCCAGCACCAGGAAACGGTTAGGTCCGATGACCTCCAAGCGTCCGTTGCGCGCTGAGGTGATGGTTTCTTTGCCTTTTTCCTGGGTTGCAATAAAAACATTGCTACCTGCCTGAACGCCGGAGGTATCTTTTTCGATGAAAAATACACGATCGCCGCTGGCAGATTCCTGAAACTGGCCGGGTTGAATGCGTGCCAGATCTCCGCGCTTTTCGTACTTGTCCCGCATGTCTTCAATACGCCCGAAAGACCAGGGCAATATAAAAAAAGCCAACGTAAAAATGACCACCAGAAGAGGCCATGCAAAGCGAAACAGTGGTTTGATCAATGTAGCCAACCCGCGCCCGCTACCAAACCAAATCACCATCTCACTGTCGCGAAACATCCGGTTTAAAACGCTCAAGATTGCGATGAAAAGGCACATTGACAAAATCGTGGGCATGTCGGCGAGCACGATGTAACCCATGATGATCAACACGTCGGACGGATCGAAAGTGCCCCGCGAAGCTTCGCCCAGGGTCCGGATCAGGGTCATGGTCATGACGACCGTAACGAGGACTACCAGGGTGGCACCAAATGTTCGGGTTAGCTCTTGGCGGATGGAAGAATGGAATAACATCAACAGATCAATAACTAAATATTTGCGCCAAAAGAAAACTGAATTATGAACTTTGAACTCAAACCCCTTGGGCTGGTTGGCGTAGCCAGCGAAAAAAGCGACGTTTTAATAGTTTTGGTGCCGCAAAGCTTTAAAGCCGCCAAAGACGACCTGTCGGTTCTTGTGGCGCAGGCGCTGAAGTCTGCGGACCTGGAGACAAAAGCGGGCAAGCTGTTACACCTATACCGGCCCCTGCAATGCGGTGCCACCAAACTGGTGTTGGCGGGCGTGGGCGAGGGCAGCGCAAAGGAAGTTCGTACGGCCGTTGCTGCTGCAATCGCCAGTGTCAAAGCGCCCTCGTTGAAAAAGTTGACCGTTTCTTTCGCAGCGCCGGCCCGGGAAGACGCCGTTCGCGCTGCAGTTCTGGCGGTTGCTGACGCTACATATTGCTACACCACCACCAAATCCAAACCTGAGCCGCGGAGCCTGCTCAAAGCCTGTATAACAACCAGTAACGCATCTGAAGTGCGGGAAACTTTCGACCGCTCCGTTGCCATTGTGGCGGGTTGTGAAATTGCCAAAGAGTGGGCAAACCGCCCTTCAAACCACGCAACGCCCACCCTATTGGGCGAGGCAGCGCAGGAATTGGCGAAAGCTGCAAAATTCTCATGTGAAGTTTTGGGTCCCAAAGAGGTTGCGAAACTGGGGATGGGGTCCTTTATGGCCGTTGCGCAAGGGTCTGAGCAGCCTCTGCGGTTTATTGTGTTGCGCTACGACGGTGCGGCCAAATCCAAAGCGCCTACTGTTTTGGTGGGCAAAGGCATTACTTTTGACAGTGGTGGTATTTCCATTAAGCCAGCGGGTGAGATGGACGAGATGAAGTTTGATATGTCGGGCGCTGCCAGTGTGCTGGGCGTTTTCAAAACGCTGGCCTTGCTCAAGCCCGCTATCAACGTGGTGGGGCTGATTGCATCGTGTGAAAACATGATCAGCGGCAAAGCCGTGAAACCCGGCGACGTAGTCACCAGCATGAGCGGGCAGACGATTGAAATCTTGAACACGGACGCTGAAGGTCGCCTGGTTTTGTGCGACGCGCTAACCTACGCCGAGCGTTTTAAACCCGCGGCAGTTGTCGACATAGCAACACTGACCGGCGCCTGCGTGGTAGCGCTGGGTGGCGTGCGCAGCGGCTTGTTTGCTGCAGACGACAGCCTTGGCGCCGCGCTTGCCAAGGCCGGTGACGATGCCCAAGACCTTTGCTGGAGAATGCCGCTGGACGATGAATATGCAGACGGCCTGAAGACCAATTTTGCCGACGTAGCTAACCTTGCCGGACGTGCCGGTGGGGCAGTAACAGCAGCCAAGTTTCTGCATCGTTTTGCCCAAAAATTTCCTTGGGCGCATCTAGACATTGCAGGTACTGCCTGGAAATCCGGCGCAGCCAAAGGCGCAACCGGGCGGCCTGTCGGTCTGCTGGTGGAGTATTTGATGGCACAGGCCTCTGCCAAGTGACCGAGGTTGCTTTCCACTTTGGCGCGCCTGACAAAATCGCTTACACCTGCCGCCTGCTGCGAAAAGCTGCAAGCAGCGGTGCGAAAGTGGTTGTGCTTGCTGAATCATCGGTTGGCGCCCGCCTGGATGCCGAACTCTGGGATTTGAGCCCGGTGGACTTTGTACCGCACTGCGCGGACTCTTCGTCAGAGTCTGTGTTGCGTCATTCCCCCATTGTGCTGACGGCTCGGGAAGATCTACCCACCACTTTTGCTAATCCGGTTCTGGTGCAGCTCGGTCAAACCATTCCGTCCTGCGTGGCAACCTACCCCCGCGTGATTGAGGTGGTAAGCCTTGACGAATCCGACAGAGCGCAGGCGCGCCAGCGCTGGAAAAGCTACGCCGCTTTGGGTATTCCCATTCAAAAGCACGATTTAGCGCTGAAAGAGCAATCCTGAATGTTACCGCCCAAGAACCGTCCGCGGTATTTGCCGACGCTGACCCAAGTCGTCACATACGCTGAATTGGAGGTTGTTGACCAAGCCCTGCCAGATGTTGAAGTTGGTGTGGATTTTGGTGTGGATGTTGGTGTGCGGGATGTAGATGAAGAGCAGCGTGTTCAACGAATCGTTGAAGCTTTAATGCCGCAGGTGAATGCGCGGATGCGTGAAACTCTACAGGAAATGCTCGACGCGAGTTTGGGCCAATTGGAGTCGAATTTGCAAAGTGAATTCGAGACCATGGTTCGCCGCGCGATAAGCGGCCGTGCGGCAACTCTCGATTCGGGACCGCTTTAACGGTTTTTCAGAAAAAGCGCAAAAAAATCAGGTACTTCTTTCCAACTCTGTACGGTAGACCCCAAAACTGGGTTATCGTGTTGGGTGTGGAGAGTTAGGTTCACAATTTTTTACTAATTTTATTTTTGGAGTTTTTATGCAATTCAAAGTTAGAAGCACTTTGACCGTTTTGGCCGCGGCGACATTGCTGGTGGCATGCGGCAAAAAAGAAGAAGCTGCGCCAGCGGCCGCTCCTGCTGCGCCAGCGCCTGTTGCGACTGTTATCAAAATTGGTCACGTCGGCCCTACCAGTGGTGCCATTGCGCATTTGGGTAAAGACAACGAAAACGGCGCCCGCATGGCCATTGAAGAACTCAATGCGGCCGGAGTCATGATCGACGGCAAGAAAGTAACCCTTGAATTGCTGGCCGAAGACGATGCTGCCGATCCCAAGCAAGGTACTGCTGTGGCCCAAAAGCTGGTGGACTCCAAAGTTGCAGGCGTGATTGGTCATTTGAATTCTGGCACCACCATTCCAGCCTCCAAAATTTACAGCGATGCTGGCATTCCCCAGATTTCCCCTTCTGCAACTAACCCCACCTACACGCGCCAGGGCTTTAAAACAGCATTCCGCCTGGTAGCAGATGACACCCAATTGGGCGGCGCTCTGGGCAAATATGCAGTAGGCACGCTCAAAGGCAAATCGATTGCTGTTATTGATGACCGCACTGCTTACGGCCAAGGTGTTGCAGAAGAATTCACCAAGGCAGTTGAAGCGGCTGGCGGAAAAGTGGTTGCCAAAGAATTCACGACTGACAAATCAACCGATTTCAACTCCATCCTGACAACCATCAAAGGCAAAAAGCCTGATGTGGTGTTTTTCGGTGGTATGGACGCAGTGGCTGGACCCATGCTCAAGCAAATGAAATCACTGGGTATCAAAGCCAAGTT
>JAYUVG010000126.1:0-3060 GCA_043754255.1 Polaromonas sp.
TTTTGGTAGGTGGTGCAGGAGACGACAGGCTGTTTGGCGACGGTGAAGGCTTGGCAGTCCAATACCAAGGCGACGACGTGCTTGAGGGTGGAGACGGCAGCGACACCTTGAATGGCGGTGAGGGTGATGACTTCATCACAGGCGACGGCAGAATCTTTGACGACACCGACGGCAGTCAGCATGGCCAAGACTTTTTTGTGGGCGGGGAGGGCAGGGATGATGAAGTTCACTATCAATACAGAACCGGCTTGCGCCCGTATCTATTGGGCTGCAGCCCGATTGGATACTTTAAGACGACTAACAAAGTATCGCCTGACATACCTGCATCATGCAGGCGCACGAGAAGCGGCAAGAGATTCACTACTAATTCAATAGCTGCTTGCGCCCGAAAACAGGGCGCTAGAGGCCTCTTTAATGTTGAAAAACGAGCTTGTATTAGCTTTAAAAGACAAAGAGTGATGTTTGCCAACTCAATTTCAGCAATAACTGATGCGGGCGGTGCAGCATGATCGGACTTTTTATGCTCCTCATGGCCAGCGTTTGGCTTTTATTGGCGGTGACGCTGGGATTCAAGATACCAAATTGGTTGGGCATTAAGCGTTATCGAATACCTGTCGGTATCGCACTTGCAGCGCTGATCTTTCTTGCACCTGTAGGTGACGAAATCATTGCATACCCTCAATTGAAGGCGATGTGTAAGAGTGTTGAGAGTGTGGAGTACGACCCAAAAACAGCAGCAGGTCAAACCGTTAGCAAATACTCATCAGTTATCAGCAATGAAACTAGAACACTATTTCCAGGCATTCAGGTTCGCATAGAACAACGTGCGTTAGTGACACCTGTTGCTGAATTACCGATTGTGAAATGGAGCTCCATCGAGCCTCGGGCTGGTTTCATGCGTTTCCCCGCTGGTTCATCGGGTGACTCAATGCCGTTGCTACTGTCTGACTGTGGCTTTACAGCACGTAGCAGCGAGCGATTTTTGAAAATAGTTGAACCATTGAAGTTGGTTAAAACTGATTACCAACCTTCCAAATAAATATCGATCAAGCGGAGCAAAATATGAACACAATTAATGAAACCTATATCAATGCGCTTCTTGCCGACGCTGCGTATGTCAGATTGAGTGATCTTCAAAAGGAGGTGCTGCCAGAGAGTCAGGTCAATGCCGCCATAGCCGCCCGCCTAACCCAACCCCAAGCCGATTTCATCACCGCCAACTTTGGGGTGCTAAACCAAGAGCTTTCAAGCACTGGCGGTTTTGATGCCACTGTGTGGCGCGGTAAAAGTGGGACTGACTTCGCGGGCAAAGTGTACGTTTCCATGCGCGGCACGCAGCAAGTCCAGGATTTTTTAGATGATGGCGACCTAGCACTGTCTGGGGTCGCCTTCAAGCAACTGGTCAGTATGGCCAACTGGTGGTTACGCGAGACCACGGCATCCGGTAGCCTCGCTAAGCAAATCAAGCTGGACAGCGACCTCGCGCCGACTTCATTTCTAGCAGCGACACCAGTCAACGGAACTGGTAACTTGTTGACCGTGAATACGATTGAGCAAGTCAACGGCCACAGCTTGGGTGGCTACATGGCCACTGCATTCACGCGCCTATTCGGCAGCCGTTGGAATGTTGGGCATACCAGCACATTCAATAGCGCAGGATTCAGGTCGCAGTTTGCCAGCCAAATAGAAACTTCATTTACACAGATTCAACTTCTTATTGGTGCGAATTTAGGGCGTACGAGCTTTTCGTCCACGTCGCAGCAAGATAATTTGTATGCACAAAATGGAAGCAACCTCACAACAAACAACTGGAATAACCCAGCAGGTTTTACGCAGTACGGCAAGCGTATCGGTTTGTTCCAAGAAGATGCCTTGCAAAGTGTCTTTGGCGTGCAGGGGCTTGACCCGTTTAGCAACCATTACATGTTTAAGCAAACTGATCTGCTGGCAGTAGGCGCTGCATTAGAAAAACTCGACAGCACCATGAGTTTCGATAAGCTCAACGGCCTTCTTAAAGCTGGCAGCAACATCATGTTAGCCACCTACGAAGGCGTACTCGACGGCCTGCGGCGCATCGTCTTGGGCAGCAGCGTTACAGCAACCCAAGTCGGTGACGTATCAGACAGTGCAGACAACCGCAAAGACTTCCACACCAACCTCAAAGCCTTGACTGACAGCGAAGCCTTCAAAGCCTTGGCAGGCCTGACAGGCAAAGCCACTATCACGCTAGCCGATAGCACCCTACCCACCACCGCTAAAACTAACTTCGCCGCCTTCCTAAGCCTAAACGCCCTAAGCCCAGTTGTCATCAGCACCAGCGATGCAACAGCCATTGCAAAACTCAAACAAGCTAACGAATCACTGGCCCAGCAATGGGAAGCAGACATCCAGCTAACAGCAGCCCAGCGCTCCCAAGGTCAAGCCAACTTCAGTGACGTCTACCTGCTAGACCGCCAAGCCATGCTGCTAGGCCTTGTTGCGCAAAACACTCTTGATAAAAGCTACGACATCCCGCTACCGGGCAAAGTCAACGCCAACTACACCTACACAGACTTTGCCAGCAACCAGGTCATCAAATTCAAAGGCACAGCAGGTAACGCCAGCGCTTATGAATCGCAGCAAGTCATGTTCGGTAATGATCTTGACAACGGCCTCGTCGGCTCAGATGCTGTAGCCGCAGGACTGGGCGACCGCTTGTACGGCGGCGCAGGCAACGACTACATCAACGCCAAAGCGGGTGACGATTACATTGAAGGCAACGCAGGACAGGACAATTTAAACGGCGGTGATGGCAGTGACACGGTGCTGGGCGGGGCTGACGACGACATCGTAAACGGCGGCGACAACGACAAAGCTAGTGACACACTGGTGGGCGGACAAGGCACAGACATCTACACCTTCACAGGCGCATGGGGCAAAGATAAGATCATTGATTCAGACTCCTTAGGTCAAATCAAGATAGACAGCGATACCGTGAGTGACGGCAAGTCCGTCAGCAACGGAGTATGGTTAAGTACAGACAACAAATACGCCTTTGCCAAAGCAGAACTGGGCGGCGGC
>JAYUVG010000127.1:0-10313 GCA_043754255.1 Polaromonas sp.
TTGAGCCGGGATCCATATCCCCTGCGGTACTTGCAACAGTGCGGGTTCATGGATTGCGGGTCAAGCCCGCAATGACGTGTAAAGGAGCTGAGTAGTTACGTTTAATCACGTCAAATAGGCTCCTAGCCCATGTAAACAGCGTGCAAGCAGCTATTAAAATAGTAGCATTGAATTTGTTTGCCCGGGCATGGACAGCAACCCCAGCGCGTAATCGGCGTATTGCCTGTAGGCGCGCAGGTCAATGCGTCAATGCAAATCGCCGTACTGGGTGGCACTGAGGGCTGGCAGATCAGCCAGTTCGGGCATTTCCGTGTCTTCAAAGCCAGTCAGAAGGGTGTACGAATGCACGCCGCTTCGGCTTTTGGCTGCGCTGTCGATGGTTGCAGAATTTGCAATGGCAAGGGCAGCTGCAGAGCTAGCTGCAGCTGCCCTGGTTGACAGGGTTTTGGCTCCAGCGCTTGCAGACGGCGCCACTTGCGCAGCCGATGCGGCCAGTGCGCGATGGAAGGCGCTCACTTCTCCGTCGTCCACTGGCTCGAAGCGGGGTGCAGAAGGTTTTCTGGCCAGCGGCATTGCGTCAGGTTTTGATGGCCCGCTTTTTTTTCTTGCATCGTCCAGCCCGGCTTGCGTGTCAATTCGCCAGTACACCGCCGAAACCAACATGCCGAACTGGGCTTTGGCAATCTGCATGACCAGCGCTTCGCTTTGCAGCAGTTTTTCTTCATGCCATCCCAGGCTGGGGAGTATGTCCATCATCACCAAAAACTGGTCGCCAGTCTGGTCAAGCGACAACACCTTGAACTTGAAACTGGCTGACAGCACGCCGCAGCGGGTCATGGCTTGCCGGATGGCTGAATACAACTGCTCGCGGCGGGTGTGGCGTTTGGCTTTGCGCTCCTCACTGCGGCTGGTGGGGCCGGCGGGCGGGTGCAAGGGGGCAGATGGCGTGGGAGGCGTGAATGATGTCTGGGCAAACGGCGCAGCAGCATGGCTGCGCTGCGCTTTCTGAGAGGCGCCGCTGGGCAGAGCTGCTGCATTGCTGCCAGACTTTTTGGTAAACCAGTTAAACAAAGCCATGGTGTCCGTTATGAAATGGATGTACTTGGCGGGGCAAATGACCGGCACGGTGCAAATCAAAGGAGTACTGAAGACCTGGAACCGAAACGAGTGTAAGTTAGAAGACAGAAAAAGGCCAGAAAGTGTCACTTATCGGCCAACAGAATCATCGTGACCATCACCATGCAATTTTCAGGCCTTCAAAAACTCGGCGCGCCCGCCCAGCCAGCGCTGCATGTGGCGCGCTGCTTGCTCGGCGTGCTGATCCAGCATGGTGGGCGCCAGGGCGCGCGCCCAGTCCAGCCAGTCAGCATCCACCGCAACATCGGCAAAGCGCAGCAGCGGAGCGCCTGATTGGCGGGCGCCTAAAAACTCGCCGGGCCCGCGAATCTCCAGGTCGCGCCTGGAGATCTCAAAACCGTCGCTGGTCTCCACCATGGCTTTGAGCCGCGCTTTGGCAGTGTCGCCCAGCCGCCCGGCTTCGCCTGTTGAAAACATCAAAACGCAAGCCGATGCAGCAGCGCCGCGCCCGACCCGACCGCGCAGCTGGTGCAGCTGACTCAGGCCAAACCGCTCGGCGTGTTCAATCACCATCAGGCTGGCGTTGGGCACATCCACACCGACTTCAATCACCGTGGTGCTGACCAGCACCGCCATCAGGCCATCGTTGAACAAACCCATCACAGCTTTTTTCTCAAGGGGCGGCATGCGGGAATGCAGCAGCCCGACCAGCACGCCGGGCAGCGCCGCGCTCAAGGCCTCGTGGGTTTCGGTGGCGTTGGTCAGGTCCAGCATTTCACTTAGCTCAATCAGCGGGCAGACCCAGTACACCTGCCTGCCATCAGAAACTTGTACACGGATGCGTTCAATCACTTCATCGCGGCGGCTGTCGTTGACCACTTTGGTCACGATGGCGGTGCGGCCGGGCGGCAGTTCGTCAATGGTTGATACATCCAGGTCGGCGTAATAACTCATGGCCAGCGTGCGCGGAATGGGCGTGGCGGTCATCATTAAAAGGTGCGGCTCTGCTTTTGCAAAAGTCTCGGCAACATCCGCTCCCGTCATCTTTGAGCGCAGCGCCAGGCGCTGTGCCACACCAAAGCGGTGCTGCTCGTCGATGATGGCAAGCGCCAGGTTTTTAAACACCACCTTGTCCTGAATCACCGCATGCGTGCCCACCACCAACCCGGCCTGGCCACTGGCGATCATGGCCAGCGCTTCACGTCTTTCTTTGGCCTTCTGGCTGCCTGTCAGCCAGGCAGTTTGAATGCCAAGCGGCTCCAGCCAGGTGATGAGTTTTCTGAAATGCTGCTCGGCCAGAATTTCAGTTGGCGCCATCAATGCGCACTGCCAGCCAGCATCCATGCAGCGCGCTGCGGCCAACGCTGCAACCACAGTTTTGCCCGAGCCCACATCGCCTTGCAGCAGGCGGTGCATCGGCACGTTTTTTTGCAGGTCAGCGGCAATCTCTGCGCCCACGCGCTGTTGCGCAACCGTCAGTTGAAAAGGCAGACGCGCAAGCAGCTGGTCATGCAGGGAGCATTGTGTATTTTGCAGCGCGCTGCCCGCCAACGGCGGCGCGCGCATGGCAGCGCGCACGCGGCGCGCTTCAAGCTGCGACAGCTGCTGGGCCAGTAACTCTTCAGCCTTTAAACGCTGCCAGGCCGGATGGCTGTGGTCTTCAAAAGTGGTGAGCGACACATCAGGCGTCGGGTTGTGCAAAAACTGTAGCGCCTCACGCAGGTTCCACAAAGGCCGTGGCGTGTTTTTACTTAAAAACTGCGCGGGAATGGTCTCGCTCAAATTAGCACGTGCCAGACCGCCCAGTACTGCCTTGCGCAAATACGCTTGCGGCAAACCAGCAACTGTGGAATAGATTGGCGTCAGCGCGCCGGGCAATTCGCCGCCTGCCAGCTTGAACGCCGGGTGCACCATTTCGCGGCTGATGAACCCACCGCGCAGCTCGCCGCGTGCGCGAATTCTTGCGCCGACGCTCAAGGTTTTTTGATGCGAGGGGTAAAAGTTTAAAAACCGCAGCGTGCAGGTGTCTGTGCCGTCGTCAACCGTCACGCGCAGTTGGCGGCGCGGGCGAAAAGTGACTTCGCAATTTGTGACTGTGCCTTCAATTTGCACCATCTCGCCGTCCCGTGCATCGGCCAGCATTGTGATGCGGGTTTCGTCTTCGTAGCGCAGCGGCAAGTGCAGCGCCAGGTCAATGTCCCGGTGCAGGCCCAGCTTGCCCAGCGCCTTTTCAGCTTGTGTTTTTGGCTGCAATTTTGCTGGCGTTGGAGCGGGTGCGCTGACAGAAGCTACGGCAGATGGCATGGGACAATTGTGCCCGTATGAAGACTGTTTTTACCCTGAGTGATTTTGATTTCAGGCTGCCGCCCGAGCTGGTTGCGCAGCACCCGCCACTAAAGCGCAGCGGCTCGCGTTTGCTGGATGCCCGTACGCCAGGTTTGGCAGACCGCCAGTTCATCGACCTGCCCGCTTTGCTGCTGCCCGGCGACTTGCTGGTGTTCAATGACACCAAAGTTGTCAAGGCGCGGCTGTTTGGCCACAAGGCCAGTGGCGGTGCGCTTGAATTGCTGATTGAACGTGTGCTGTCTGCTGATTCTGGCCACGAAGTCGCTGCGCACATGAAGGTCAGCAAGAAACCTGCGCCAGGCGCGGTACTGCAGATGGACGGCGGCTTTACTGCCACGCTGATCAGCCGCTGGCCGAATGCTGATGGGCCGCTGTACAAATTTAAATTGAGCAGCGACCCGTATGCATTGATGGCTGAGCACGGCCATGTGCCACTGCCTCCGTACATCACGCATGAAGATTCTGTTGATGACGAACAGCGCTACCAGACCGTGTTTGCCAAACACCCTGGCGCAGTGGCTGCGCCGACAGCTGCATTGCATTTTGATGAAGCGGTGCTGTCCCAGCTGGAAACGCGTGGCGTTAAAAGTGCCAGTGTCACCTTGCATGTAGGGGCGGGAACGTTCCAGCCGGTGAAGGCTGAAAATATTGCTGACCACGTGATGCACTTTGAACGCTTTGAAGTGCCGCCCGCCACGCTGCAAGCGATTGCCGAATGCAAAGCGCGCGGCGGCCGTGTGGTGGCGGTCGGCACCACAACCGTACGTGCACTGGAGTCGCACGCCAAATTTGGCGCGGCTTGCAACGACACCAATATTTTCATCACGCCAGGCTTTGAATTTGCAGTGGTAGACCTGCTGCTGACCAACTTTCATTTGCCCAAAAGCACGCTGATGATGCTGGTCAGCGCCTTTGCTGGCCATGCGCACATCATGGCGCTGTACCAGCATGCCATTGCCCAGCGGTATCGCTTTTTCAGCTATGGGGACTGTATGTTATTGGCCTGTAGCCGAGGTAAACAGCGCGCAAACAGCTATTGAAGATATAGCAAAACAGGTGTTGGGCAAGAGCCGCATCTCATGTGCCTACCCGCATCGAACGCGCTTGCCTACATGGGCAGGTTCGCTAACAAGGCACAGTAGGTGATGACCAAACCCGATGCTCCCACCGCCATCCCGGACCCTCCACCCAAACAGCGCGCACGGGTTGGCAAGCAGCGCACACTCAAAGACAATGCGGTAGAAGCGCAACTCAAAATCCCCAGCGAGCGGGATGAATCGGTGTCCATGACGCCTGATGTGCCTGACCCGATGGTCAAGCAGGCGGCTATTGATGTGGCGAATGGTTTGCAGGACACCAGCGAAGGACTGGAGACTGACCGGGCTTACAAGAAGTTGAAGTAAACAGACATGCTGTTTGGGTGTTGCAAGTCTGGTTGCCAGAATGACTCGCTTGTCATTGCCGCGAAGGCGGGAATGACGAATCTTATTAAAAACAACCCCTAGCCGGTGTAAACAGCGCGCAAGCAGCTCCTAAATAAATAGCATCAGACGATCACGACGCAGCCTGCTCTACCCGCCCATCCGGGTGTCTGGCAAGCCTTGCAGGGTCATGTCCATGAGTAGGCGCATGGCCGACAAATGGCCAGCCGCCAAACTGGGCGTTGCTGGTTCCCGTTATTTTGCGCGGCTGCCCACTACGGCTGCGCCCAGTATCAGCACCGTCGCCAGGCCAATGCTCCAGCTCAGCGACCCGCCAGTTGCCAGCAAAAGCAGCGCGGTTGAAGCCAGTGGCGTGATGTAGCTCAGGATGCCGATGCTGCGGGCGTCGCCTTTTTTAAGCGCTGCGTCCCACAAAAAAAACGCTGCGCCCAAGGGGCCAAGCCCCATCACCACCATGAGCAGCCAGTCGCGCTGGTTTAAGGTAGCGGGCGCTTCCAGAAGCGCGTGGCACAGCATTGACAGCAAGCCTGACACCAGCCCAAACAGGCCAATAGCCGCGGTCGGAAAGCCGCGCCCCAACACGCTCAGGCGCTTGCCCATCAACGAATAGCTGGCCCAGACAAAAGCGGCAATGGCAGCCAGCGCAAAGCCCAGGGTGCGGCTGCCTCCGTGGGCGGCTTCAGCAGGCTCGCCTGCGAATACAGAATCACCGAGTATTGCAACTGCAGCCCCCATAAAACCCGCGCAGGCAGCTATTAAATGCATAGCAGTCAGCTTGACACCCGGCAAAAACAGTGGCGCCATCAGCACAATGCCCAGCGGCCACAAATAGTTGACCAGATTGGCCTCAACAGCGGGTGCAAACCGCAGCGCCATAAAGAGCAAAAAATGGTAGCCAAACAAACCATAAACACCGAGGGCCAAAGCGCTCCAGCTCACTCGCCACTGCATGACAAACGGCCAGGCCGGCACACTGCCCACCAGCAGTGCAATGCCAGTCAATAAAAAAGGGGGAACGTGCGACAGCAGCGTGCCGAGTACCGCCAGGGACGACCACAGAGCGATGGCCGCCAGGGCTAGCAGGTTGGGCATCAGCCTGCTCTAGGGGGTGCAGACCCGCAGATCAAACAGATGGTTAAAGACAAAGGCTAAATCTCGGCAAACAACTGCGCAGCTGTCACATCGAGCGCCACACTGGCCAGCGTCACTGTCTGGCCAGCAGCAAACGGGTGCAGCACCCACAAGCCGTCAGCGCCCAGCGTGTAGCAATCCACAGCGCGGGTGTCCAGGTCAATCAGAACATATTCCTGCAGGCTGGGCAGGTTGCGGTAGTAGCTGAACTTCAAGCCCCGGTCATAGGCGGCGGTGCTCGGGGACAGCACTTCAACAATCAGTTTGGGTTCACTTTTGGCCATGGGGCTGGCCAGGTCTGCGGCGCTGCAGGTGACCATGACGTCGGGGTAAAAGTAGTTGCCCAGTGCGGCGACACTTACCCGCATGTCACTGATAAAGGTACGGCAAGGTGTGCCGCCTAAGTGCTGGCGCAACACAAGAGCCATATTTAAAGCGACAGTAACATGCCGATCCTCCGCGCCCGCCATGGCGAAGGTTTCACCGCCTACGAATTCATGGCGCTCTTTTTGATCAGCTTCCCATATCAGATAGTCAGCAGCGGACATGACAGATTTATGAGCGGGTTGTCCCATGACGATATTCCTTTAAACGGTATCTCAGGATTATCACAACAATGAGATCGCCTGCAAACGTCGAATAAAACGCTATAAATTACATAGCTGCCTGCGCGCATATTCCCATGGTTAGAAGCCTTTTTCGCATTGAAATAACAGCTTTGTCCTTGCTTAGCAGCAGGGCGCGGTGCTGCACTGCGAGGTCGATGAATTTCTGGTCGTCTGGGTCGCTGCAGGTGACGCTGGCTTTTGGGGCGACGTCAACCATGCGGGCGTGCTTGTCGAATCTGGCGAGCACTACCTGTGCGCCTAACTTATAAAACGCCAGCTTTTGAACGATCTTTGGGTAGGCCAAAACGCGTGCCAGTTCTTCGCGCATCGGGTTTGTGGCGAGCCAGTCGAGTTTGTGATTTCCCAGAGCCTGGCGGATAGGTTCAGCTGCGGGGTCGTTGAAGACGAAGGTGTCGAGGATGATGTTGGTGTCGAGGACAATGGGTGAACCATTTCTGCGCTTGCCCTCACCCCTGCCCTCTCCCAGAGGGAGAGGGAGTAATTCGGTTAGCCCTCCCATGGTCAAGGCAAGCGATACCAGATTCAAGCGTCAACTGGGGGCTTGCCCCGCGCAGAGCCTGCCACCATGTCAAACCTGAACAGTCGGCATTCAATCGGGCCGTTCCACATCGGTACGCGGCGCGATTCTTTCAGGCGCATTTTGGTGGGCAGTTTCAGGTCGGGCGTGAGCACATGGGCCGTCCAGCCAGCGTAGTTTTTCTTCCAGTGGGTGGCGAGCTTGGGGAAAAAATCATTGGCCTCAATGCCGCTTTCGGTTTGTGCCAACTCGCGGCCTTTGTATGGTGCAGCGGTGCGCTGGCTTGCAGCGGGCAAGCCGAATTCATCAATCGTCTGGCCCTGGAATTGCGTGCGCTTTGGTGCACCCGCAGCACCCGCCACATCAATCCGTTCGCCATACGGCGGGTTGACCAGCATCACACCGGTCGCCACAGGCGGCATGCGCTCCAGCGCATCACCACCCCTGAACTGCACCGCGCCCGCCACACCCGCGCGCTCGGCATTGCGTTCGGCAAAGTCCACCATCCTGAAGGCAACGTCGCTGCCAAAAACTTCTGCCGTTGGGTCTGTGATGGCGGCATCGGCCTGGTCGAGCAAACCGTCCCACACATGCGCTTGATAAGGCACGTATTTTTGAAACGCAAACTTGCGCGTGATGCCGGGCGCGATGTTGCAGGCAATTTGCGCTGCTTCAATGGCAATCGTGCCAGAGCCGCAGCACGGGTCGTACAAGGCGATGCCTTGCTTGCACAAACTGTTGTCAACAATGCCCCATCCGCTGGCAGCAATCATGGCAGCAGCCAGTGTTTCTTTCAATGGTGCATCGCCCACGTCCTCACGCCAGCCACGCTTGAACAACGGCTCGCCAGAGGTGTCGATGTAGACGGTGACGGTATCGACTGTCAAGTGAACATACACACGCACATCAGGGTAGCGCGTGTCCACATCGGGCCGCACGTCGTATTTGTCCCTGAAGCGGTCGGCAATCGCGTCTTTGATTTTGAGGGCGGCAAAATTGAGACTTGTCAGTGGGCTGTGCTGCGCCGTGATTTCAACCTTGAAGGTTTGCTTGGGTGTGAACCAGATTTCCCACGCCACGCCCGCAGCCGCGTTGTACAGATCCTGCTCGCTGCGGTACTGGTGGTGCGCCAGCTCAATCAGCACGCGCTGCGCCAGGCGGCTGTGCAGGTTCAGCTGCAACGCATCACGCCAGGAGGCCTGCAGCTGCACGCCAGCGCGCCAGGCTTTTGGGGCAGTGCCTGTAATGCGCTGCACCTCAGTGGCCAGCAGCGTTTCAACGCCTGCGGCGCATGGGAGGAATAGTTGGAGTTGGTTCATAAGCGGGGATTTTCAACAAGGAGATCAAGGAGGAAAGGAGGAATAAAGGGAGTGAGTCTATTTTTAAACATGACCAAACAACGAACAAATCAACCGGTTGGGTCGCCCTGCCTTTTTGATCTCCTTGTGAAACTCCCACACTCTAAAGCGCCTTGCGCAAATTGGCCGGCGCGATGCGCAGCGCATCCCGGTATTTGGCCACGGTGCGGCGGGCGCATTCAATGCCTTGCTCCTTGAGCATGTCAGATATCTGATTGTCGCTGAGCGGCTTGTTCAGATCCTCGTTGGCAACGAACTGTTTGATCAATGCCCGCACTGCTGTGCTCGATGCATTGCCGCCCGTTTCAGTGCCCAAAGCCGAGCCAAAAAAGTATTTGAACTCGAACGTACCAAACGGTGTGGACATGTATTTGGCAGTTGTCACGCGGGAGATGGTGGATTCATGCAAGCCCAGCTCATCGGCAATTTCGCGTAGCACCAGGGGCCGCATGGCCAGCTCGCCATGGCTGAAAAAGTTTTTTTGCCGTTCGACAATGGCGATGCTGACACGCAGGATGGTGTCAAAGCGCTGCTGGATGTTTTTGATAAACCAGCGCGCTTCCAGCAGGCGCTGCTGCAGCGCCTGACCTGCGCCTGCTCCCGAGTCCTTTTGCCTGATGGCATTGGCATACATGTCGTGCACCTTCAGGCGCGGCATGACGTCGCTGTTCAGCGTGACCCGAAAGCCCCGACCCGCCTTGACGACGATGACATCGGGCACCACCACATTGCGCTCGACATTGACAAAACGCCGACCCGGCTTGGGGTCGAGCCGGCCAATTAATCCTATGGCGCTTTTAATCACGTTCTCAGGGTAGCCGCACAGCTGCGCAAGGCGTTTGACATCGCGTTTGGCCAGCAACTCCAGCGGTTGCGCGCACACCGCAATAGCAGCGCGGGTTTCATCACAGTTGAGGTGATCCAGCAGTTGCAGGTGCAAACACTGCCCCAGGCTTTGCGCGCCCACACCGGCAGGCTCCATGTGCTGGAGCAGCTTGAGGGCGACTGCAAAATGTTGCAGCAGCTCCTCGGTTTGCTCCATGTCTCCCTGCGCCAGCCCTTCAGCCAGCAACGCCAGGCTGTCTTCCAGATAACCATCGTCGTTCAGCGATTCAATCAGAAAATGCAGCACCGCGCAGTCGATGGCTGGCAGCCGCAAGCTGAGGGACTGGCGGTGCAAATGTGCCTGCAAAGTAACGTGTTCGCCAGCCAGGTCGGCAGCATCCGCGTCGCCGCTTTCAAGGTTGTTTTTGCGTGGGGCCGCGTCGTTGCCCCATTCACCGTCGTCCGGTGCTGATTCGACACTGCCATCGCCCTCCCAGCTTTCTTCGAGCTTGGGTTCGGTGGCGTCGTCAGGCGTTTTTTCGGGTGCTGCGTCGGGCACCGTATCTGACGTACTTTTAGTGTCTTTTGGTGCTGTAGCCAGCGTATCTGGCGCGCTAGCAGCTCCTGATTCAGGAGCAAACTCAAACTCCTGCGCTTCTGTGCTGATCGGAGTGTCCTGCTGCTCCAGCCCAAACTCCTCACGCACAGCTGCATCCTCGGCAACTTCAAGAAAAGGATTTTCGTCGAGCATCTGCTCAACTTCCTGGCTTAACTCGAGTGTCGAGAGTTGCAACAGGCGAATGGATTGCTGC
Organism: Polaromonas sp.; assembly: GCA_043754255.1. GTDB lineage: Bacteria > Pseudomonadota > Gammaproteobacteria > Burkholderiales > Burkholderiaceae_C > Polaromonas. The sequence continues at coordinate 10,138 of JAYUVG010000127.1, forward strand.
AACTGCGGCGTAAGCGCCAGATGCTGCGAAACGCGAAGAGAAAACCCCTGCTTCATCAAGACTAAATTGGCTGGTGGGGCTGGGGACTGCGAATGTCCAAGCATGGGCCGCAGATCTGGCTTTGCCAGGCTGCAGGCGCAGCCCCCGGAGGGGGGTTGGAGCTACACGCAGTGAGC
>JAYUVG010000128.1:0-7815 GCA_043754255.1 Polaromonas sp.
CTGGATGCTTGACCTGGAGCAGCGCGCCATTGATGCTTTTGTCAAGCTGGGGGTCAGCATGACAGACACCTGCATCAACTACCAAACCATTCAGGCCCCGACGCGCAACGAAAGCGTGGCGTTTGGCGACACCGGCGTGGTGATTTATTCCAACTCGGTATGTGGCGCGCGCACCAACTTTGAAGGTGGGCCGTCAGCGCTTTCAGCGGGCCTGACAGGCCGCACGCCGCGCTATGGTTTTCATCTGGACGCACAGCGCCGTGCAACGTTGCGCATTCGGGTGGACTACACACCGCGCTCTCTCAACGACTGGGGGGCTTTGGGCGGTGTGATTGGCCGTCTGGCCGGTAATTACTGGTCGGTGCCTGTGGTGGAAGGGTTAACGACCGTGCCTGGCTCGGACGCGCTGAAACACTTTGGCGCGGCCATGGCGAGCTTTGGTTCGATTGCGCTGTTTCACTTGGTAGGCATCACCCCGGAGGCCATGCGCATTGAAGACGTGGGGGGCGACAAGCTGCCAATTGCACACCGTGTGGGCGAGGCCGACATCAAGTCGTTTCAAACCGCCTACGCCGCGACAGATGACATCGATGTTGTGGTTTTTTCTGCGCCGCAATTGAGCCTGTACGAGTTGCGTGAACTGGCCATTTTGTGCGACGGCCGCAAATTTATTCGCCCCCTGCTGGCCACTACCAGCCCACAGGTCAAGCCCGATGCTGACCGCATGGGCTACACCGCCCGCATTGAAGCGGGGGGCGGCCAGGTGCTGTCAGGCATGTGTTTTTACCAGTCGTATGCACGCGAAATTGCAGAAGCCAATGGCTGGAAGCGCCTGGCCACCAACAGCGCCAAGCTGGTCAATATTTTGGGTGGTTATGGCTATGTGCCGATGCTGGCATCCATGGAGCAATGTGTTGAAGCCGCTGTCACAGGAAAACTGTCATGAAAGATGCCATGAAAGAAATAACAGCGCGCCACGCCATTGGCCAGGTGGTCAGGGGTTTGGCTCTGGTTGCCAATGACGGCTTTTCGGCGCGCTACGATTTGAACCGGGTGGACGGTGTATTTTCCAGGCCCGCGCACAAGCTGGCCGGGCAATCGTATGTCGGGAAAATATTGGTTCTGGACACCGCCAAAGGCGGTGTGGCCAGCGCCTGGATGTTGCATGAAATGGCCTCTCGGCAAAAAATTCCCCTGGCGATTGTGTTCAACACCGTCAACCCGATTTTGGTACAGGGTGCCGCTTTCAGTGGCATGACCATGCTGGCCGGGTTTGACGAGGACATCACGGCCTGGGTACAAAACGGGGCGATGCTTGAGATTGACCCGGCGCGTAAATTGCTTCGGGTGTTGTAGTGGTGTCAACCCTGTAAGAGCAAAAGAGCAAAAGAGCAAAAGAGCATGAGTTTTACCACCCGACCTGAAATCACCGGTACTTTTGGTGTGGCTTCGTCCACCCACTGGCTGGCCTCACAAACCGCCATGGGTGTGCTGGAGCGGGGCGGCAACGCCTTTGATGCAGCGGTGGCAGGCGGCTTTGTGCTACAGGTGGTGGAGCCGCATCTGAACGGCCCCGGCGGTGAAGCACCGATGTTGCTATGGAGCGCGCGTGAGCAGCGCATGCTGTCGGTGTGCGGCCAAGGCGCTGCGCCCATGGGTGCGAGCAGCGCTGCTTTTCGCGCAATGGGTCTCGAGCAAGTTCCCGGCATTGGCCTGCTGCCCGCCACAGTGCCCGCCGCCTTCGGCGCGTGGATGACGCTGCTGCGTGACCATGGTACCTGGCCGTTGGCCGATGTGCTGGCGCCTGCCATTGGCTATGCACGTGATGGCTACCCTTTGATTGGCCGCGCGGTGCAGGCGATTGTGGCGGTGCAGGATTTGTTCAGGCAGCAGTGGCCGTCGTCAGCGCGGGTCTGGCTGCCCGATGGCAAAGTTCCCGCACCGGGCGCGTTGTTTACGCAACCCGTGCTGGCAGCCACCTATGAAAAGTTGGTCAAGCTTGCGCAGAGCCTGGGCTCAACCCGCACTGAGGTGATTGATGCTGCCAGCAGAGCCTGGTACCAGGGCTTTGTGGCCAAAGAAATTGACCAGTTCTACCGCACTGAAAAAATCGTTGACGGCACGGGCCAAGCCCACAGCGGCCTGCTGCGATATGAAGACATGGCGGGCTGGCAAACAAAAGTTGAAGCGCCCTTGACCATTGATTTTGGCCGGTACACGCTGGCCAAGTGCGGCTTCTGGAGCCAGGGGCCCACGCTGTTGCAGCAACTGGGCATGCTCCAACATGCGGGGCTTGAAAACCACGCACCTGACAGCGCCGGGTTTGTACACCGCATCGCAGAAGCTGCCAAGCTGGCACTGGCCGACCGGCTGGCCTGGTATGGCACGGCACCGGGTGCGTCGGCGCAAGACCAGATGGCGCTGCTGTCGGGCAACTACCTGCTCAAGCGCTGGCAGGGTATTCATGACAAAGCCTCACAAGTCCTGCAGCCGGGCGCGCCCAACGCCAACGCAGCGCGCCTGCCAGACCTGGATGTCAGCCGCCGCACACTGCTCACGGCAGACACCCGTTTTGGCATTGGCGAGCCGACCTTTGCAGCGCTGCCGCCGGTGGCTGAATGGGCCGAACGCGAAGTGTTTGTAGGCGATACCTGCCATATCGACGTGATTGACAAGCATGGCAACATGGTGGCGGTTACGCCATCAGGCGGCTGGCTGTCGTCAAGCCCCGTCGTGCCCGTACTTGGCTTTGCCATCAACACACGGCTGCAAATGACCTGGCTCGATGACGATTTGTCCAATACTGTGACACCCGGCGTTGCGCCGTGCACCACGCTCTCGCCGTCACTTGCGCTGCGCGATGGCGAGCCGTACATGGTGTTTGGCACGCCCGGTGGCGACCAGCAAGACCAGTGGTCTGCGGCATTTTTTCTGCGCCACGCGGTGCACGGCATGAATCTGCAGGAAGCCATTGACGCGCCTGCCTGGCATGTAGACCACGGGCCATCGTCGTTCTGGCCACGCCAGACAGTGCTTAACCGATTAACAATAGAGTCGCGCTTTTCAACTGCTGTACTTGACGAGCTGCGCGCCGCCGGCCATGACGTGGTAGTCGGCGAGCCGTGGTCTGAAAGCCGCCTGTCGGCTTGCAGCCAAAGCCGTGATGCGCAGGGCCGGCTGGTGCTGCGGGCCGCCGCCAACCCCCGCGGCATGCAGGGCTACGCGGTGGGACGCTAAGCAGTATCCATATCAAAATACACGTTCATTTCATCAAGGAGTTTGACCATGTCCCAACCCGTTTCAATCACTCGCCGACGTGCTGTGCTTGCCAGTGCAGCTGCCTTGTTGGGCGGCGTATCACCATGGGCACGTGCCGCCTGGCCCGAAAGCACGATCACTCTGATCGTTCCGTGGGCAGCTGGTGGCACCACCGATATTTTGGCCCGCATTCTCAGCGAGCAACTGACCAAGTCGCTGGGTCAGACTGTCATTGTTGACAACAAAGCAGGCGCTTCGGGCAATATTGGCTCGAACATGGTGGCCAAAGCCAAGCCAGACGGCTACACGCTGCTGGTCGGGTCGATGAGCACGCACGCCATGAACCCGGCACTGATGGCCAACATGCCGTTCAAAGGGGTTGAAGACTTCACGCCGATTGCGCAAATCGCCAATGTCGTCAACACGATGGTCGTTAACCCATCGGTACCTGCCAAAAATCTCAAGGAATTCATTGCCTATGCCAAAGCCAACCCCGGCAAGCTGGCCTATGCGTCAGCCGGTGCAGGCTCTACCAACCATTTGAGTGCTGTGCTGTTTGAAAAAGCCGCAGGCATTGAGATGCTGCATGTGCCGTACAAAGGCGGCGCTCCGGCTGTGCTTGACACCGTGGGCAACCAGACTCAGGTGCTGTTTTCGGCGGGCACGCAAACGCTGCCGCATGTCAAGTCGGGCAAGCTGCGCCTGCTGGCCGTCACTGAGGCCAAAAGGTCGGCCCTGCTGCCCGATGTACCGACGGTGGGCGAGACCTTGCCGGGCTACGAGATGAGCGTTTGGTACGGCGCTTTTGGCCCTGTCGGCTTGCCCAGGGATTTGGCCAGCAGATTCAATGCCGAGATCAACAAGGCCATGGCCTTGCCTGACATCAAGGCACGCATGGACGCGATTGGCGTTGAGGTGGTGCGCAGCACTCCGCAAGACTTTGCAGGCGTGTTGCAGCGCGACGCAGACCGCTACAGCAAGGTGATTCGCGAGCTGGGTATTAAAAACGAGTAAAGCCAGGTGAGCGCGCAAAATTCCGGCTTTGAAGGACTGCAACTCCCGGCTCCGGTATGCGCCTTGCTCTGTGATGTACTTCCCAGGGCGAATGGTCTTGATGCCGCCATGTCGATCATTGGCGATGTTCGCCAGGCCATGCTGGGTGATGGCTTGTTGACAGTCAATAAAGTGTCTGCCCTTGATTCAAGCGTGGACGAGTTTGAGCTGCAGCGCCTGTGGTCATCCAGCGTGCAGGCCTACCCGGTCGCGGGCTTCAAACGCAAGACCCTGACACCCTGGTCGCGCCAGTTGCTGCTACGCCATGAAGTTTTTGTGGGTGAAGGTGATGCTGCGCTGGCTGCGGCTTTTGATGACCACGCACGCATTAAAGCGCTGGGCCTGCACAGCATCGTAAATGTTCCGCTGCTGATGAAAGGCTGCTGTGCAGCAACCTTTAATGTGCTGGGTAACCAGGCAAACTGGCTGCCGCGCGAGGTCACGCTGATCCGCTTGCTGGCCGTGCTGGCGACGCCCTGGGTTTTGCAGGAACGGTTTTGCCGGGCAGGGTTGCCGGTTTTTTGAAACTGCGTTGTATCCGATTTACAGCAGGCTTGTGTTGTAAGCATTGCAAAGCCTGAGAATATTTGCAGAATGCCAAATTTATTTGCATTTGTTTGCTAACCTTTCGATCTACCCAATCGTAAAAATTCGAGCTTTTCTCCTGGTATTTTGCCCCCATGGCTGCACAACCCGACCTTCTTCTTGAGTGTTTTCAAAATGCATCCAGCGCTGCCAGGCCTGCGCTTGAACGCTGCCTGGACCAGGCGATTGCTACTCTACAGCTGCTTGAAACGCAAAGCCTGAAAGTAGCGGAACGTGACACGTTGGCTGCGAGTTACCGCTACTTGCTGGCCAACAAAAAATTGTGGAGCGAGCGTTATGCAGCTGACTTGCTGACAGAATTCGAAAAGTTTCTTCAGCCAAAACCGGTCACTACGGCTGTGTCGCACCCAAACTCACCGTCAGGGCCGCTGGCCTTTGGCCTGGTCGATGATGCAGATGTAAGCCATGCCATTGACGGGCAACGCCTGCTGCAAAACCTGCTGCCAGGGGTTGAGCCATCGCTGGGTGAACTCAATGCACTGGTCAGCTCGGTATTGGGTTTGAACCATGTGGCGCCCGAGCGTAACCCGATGCGGCCCGAAGTCTTCACGCAGGTTTTGCACACATTGGCAACCCACACGCTGGAAAGCAAAGCTGCAGCTGCCGTGTCTTTCAGGCATCTGGCCAAGCCTTTGGGTCTGGAACTGGCTCACATTTATACCGGCACTATCAACACGCTCAAGCTGGCCGGTGTGGCGACCGCCAGCTACCAGTTCCGGCTGCAGCCATCCGCTCCATCGCAGCAAAGCTTGCCGACCACTGAGACCCGCCAATTTCAGGAGCCGCTTCAACAGTTCGGGTTGCCAGGGCAAGGGCAAGGGCAGGGGCATGGTGGTGATGAGACGATGGCCCCAGCCGATTTGTCCGATATGCAGGTCAAAACCAGGCTGCTGAATGATTTTCTGGCAGGGCAGGGCCAACGCAGTGAGCAGGCCCTGGCTATCCCGTACTACGACAACATTGAGCAAGAGCTGATTGCCATGAAGGCCGCCAGAGACAGTGCATTGGCCGCTTTGTCACCTGGCCCTCAAATGCAAATGGCGGGCTTGCCAGGCATTGACGGGCCACAGCGCGCTGTCAACAGCTTCAGCGCCCTGAATGAGCAGGTTTGGGGCCCTTACGGCGCATCGCGCGCCAGGGCCATGGAGCGCATCCAACTGAAAAAACAAGCCACCCAGGTCAGCCAGGCACTCGGCATGGAAGTGGTGCGTGAGCTGGTCAACCAGATGGCACAAGACCCGCGTTTGCTGGCTCCGGTGCGTGAAGCAATTGTGGCGCTGGAGCCATCGCTGCTGCGACTGGCACTGGCTGACCCGCGTTTTTTCAGCGACGAACACCATCCTGGCCGCTTGCTGATGGAGCGCGTGGCGCAGCGCAGTTTCAAATACAACGATGAATCTGGCGACGCATTCGCCGCGTTTTTCCAGGACATCACCGAAACTTTCAACCAGCTCAATGCAGAGCCAGTTGCAGGCGCCAAACCTTTTGCAGCAGCTTTGGCGCAGCTTGAACACAAGTGGAACAGTCACGACCAGCAAGACGTTGACAAACGCCAGCGTGTGCTGCAAGCGCTGCGGTTTGCCGAGCAGAGGCAGTCCAGAGCCGACCAGATCGCTGCTGATTTGTCAGCTAGAAGCGACTTGAAGCAAGTGCCCGGCCAGGTGCTGGACTTTTTGTTTGACCGCTGGGCGCTTGTGATGGCCCATGCGCAGCTGATGGACGCCCACAACCAGATAGATCCCAGTGGTTATGGCTCGGTCGTGTCAGACCTGGTGTGGAGTGTCAAGAGTGAAGTCACCCTGAAGCAACCGGCCAAGCTGATCAAGATGATCCCTGGCCTTTTGGACAAGCTGCACAGCGGGCTGGCATTGCTGGGCCAGGAGCACCGGGAAAACGAAACTTTCTTTAAATCGTTGATGACGCTGCATCGCCCTGTATTAAAACTGCGCCGCTTGAAAAGCCAGCGCGATGCCGGACAGGCAAGCGATCCGCTGCTGGAGTCAGATGAGCCCCTGGTGTCGCCTGCCGAGCGCCTGGAGAGTTTGCGCGCCAAAGCCTATGCGCCATTGTGGATGGGCCGCGAAGAACTCGACGCTGCTGGTTTTGAAGACACCCTGCCGACTGCGCCTGCAGACCTGGAAGCGCCTGATTTGCAGGCAATGCAAGCTTCTACAGTTCAATCAACACCTATCACATCGGCTGAAGACATGCAGCCATTGATGCCGGGCCCAACCAAAGACCAGGCAGCGGCCATGCTGCGCGGCCTTGCCATCGGCGACTGGGTGGATTTGTATTCTAAAAACCGGTGGCTGCGAGCCCAGCTGGTCTGGGCTTCCAGCAAAGCATTGCTCTTCATGTTCATCAGCCATGGCGGACAGCCGCATTCCATGACGCAGCGCAGCTGCGAAAAGCTGATGGCGCAGCGTCTGCTCAGGCCGGTTGATCCCCAGGGCGTGATAGCGCAGGCTCTTAGCGGCGTGGCCGAAGTAGCTGCTGCGCAAAGCCAGGCGGTCAATAACCGGTCTGACGCTGGACATCAAAACTTGTAACTGTTTGAACTAACCTGACAAGGAACCCCATGCCCACATACCACGTCGAAATGATGGAAGGCCGCACGCTGGAGCAAAAGAAAAAACTGGTGGCGGAAATCACGCGGGTCAGCGTGGAAGTGCTGGGCGGTGCGGCTGAATCAGTAGACATCATCATCACCGACATCAAGCGCGAAAACTGGGCCACTGGTGGCAAGCTGTGGTCAGAGCCTCGTGCATCTCTATAAATTCATTTTTCGGGCGAATTGCCGCGTTGCGCGGTGCTCGCAATCCTCATGCACACAAGTGCATTCCGGTGTGCTGTGCTCCGTGCGCCTTGCACTTCATCCCGAAAATCTGAATTTCTAGA
>JAYUVG010000129.1:0-4360 GCA_043754255.1 Polaromonas sp.
AGGGGCATTCAACGGCGCATATTGATGATGCTGGTAATTTTGAGCAGCGCAAAATTGCCACTGCACAACCGCGTGCATGGGAAAAAGACACCGCGTTGAACAAAGAACCTTTAAACAGTGCCATGTTGAGCTACCTGCAGCAATACAAATCAGCCGCATTTCTGGTGGTGAAAAACGGCAAACTGCTGCATGAAACCTATTTTGCACCTTACAACGAGACCAGCCGCACCAATTCCTTCTCAGTTGCCAAGACGGTCACCACCATGCAAGTCGGCATGGCGGTGCAGCAAGGTTTGATTCCAAGTTTTGACACCCCCATCACACAATTTTTGCCTGAATTTAACAGCAATACTAGTGCTTCAAAAGCGACCATTTCGCAAGTTTCCGCCATGAAATCTGGCCATGACTGGACGGAAAAATACTACCTGCCTTTGAACGTGACCACCGACTTGTACTACGGCACCAACGCTGAAAAACTGGTGTTGAACCAAGGTTTTGAGCGCGAGCCAGGCAAAGAATACGAATACAGCAGCGGCTCAACGCAACTGTTGGGTGTGATTTTGAAGCGGGCAATTCAGGCTAAAAACCCGCAATCCAATGTCAGCGAACACTTGTCTCAGTCACTGTGGCAACCCTTGGGTATGGAGAAAGAGGGCATCTTCACGCTAGACAGAGCCAGCAGTAAAGGCGGTATGGAGCGCACTTACTGCTGCATTTTTGCCACCGCCAGAGACTATGCCAAATTGGGGCAACTGCTGTTGCAAGACGGTCAGTGGGGTGGCAAGCAGCTGCTGGACAAGGCGTTTGTCGAACGCATGCGGCAGCCCGATTTGCAACCTTTTTATGGTCACTCTTTGTGGATGGATTGGACATACAAACACCCTTTTTACTTCATGCAAGGACACCAAGGGCAGTACGTGATCGTCGTTCCAGCGCTGCAGCTGGTCGTGGTGCGAATAGGGCAGTTTCGCAACAAAGCAGTCCTAGGACCGAATCAAACCACGCCGCTCGAGGTTTACAGTTTTGTGGACGAAGCTGTTCGTTTGGCGCGAGTGGCCAAGTGATTTATGCTAGGCTTGCAGGAACGGATTGTTACTGAGAGTAAGAAATGTTTATTGACGATTTTGAAGCTTTAACAAAAGAAGATTCAATCTACATCACGCAGTTTTAAATACTTATCAATGAAGTTAGTTAACACTTTTACCAATGGAGAAGTTGTTTTTTTATTAAGAACAATCTGTGCAGCCTGACAACGACAATGGGCAAAAAATCAAATAAACGCGTTGATTTTAAAAGTTGATGTGAGACGGCGCCGACACACTTTGTAGGCATTTGCCCTACTTTTTTGAAAAATATAACGAAGGTCAAACTGTCGTTACTAATTGGCTGCATGCAACGCTTGCGCCACGTGCTTGATGGGTTTACATTGAAAGATCGACCTTTCATTTTATTCAACACAATCAAGGAAACTACCATGTTACGAAGAAATATTCTCCTCATGAGCGGCATCGCGGCAACCACCTCCGTCAGCACTATGCTGGCCGCGTGTGGCGGTGGTAATAATTCAATAACCAACAGAGACATTTTTGAATTGGTGCGAAACGACGCCAACCTCAGCGTGTTGGGAGACGCCATCATCAGCGCCGGTTTGGTGCAGACTTTCCAAAGCAACACGTCCTACACGTTGTTTGCGCCTAACAATGCAGCATTCGTTGCTGTACTGGCCGAGCTGGGTTTGACCAAAGACGAGCTCTTTGCCGACAAACCCTTGCTCAATGCGGTTTTGACCTATCACCTGCTACCCGGCAAGGTCAACTTCGCGGATCTTTTGTTGAATACCCCGCTTAAAACCGTCCATGGCGCAACACTGAAAATTGACAATATCGGCGGTACGTTGACCATCACCGACGGACGCGCCCGCACGTCGCGGATTATTCAGACCAATTTAGACGCTAGAAACGGCGTGGTGCACGTTGTCGATAAAGTGCTTTTGCCACCAGTGTAGATTGAATGCTATAAAAAATATAGCACCATAAGCAATAAACACGCCGGCTAGAGGGAAAAATGCTTAGGATTGCCCTTAAATTGCCTTAAATTGCCCTAAACTGGCATCAATCCAGCTTTGCTCCTGATTCTTTGACGACTTTAGCCCATTTGACGGTTTCGACTTGAATCAATGTGGCTAAAGACTCAGGGCTGGCTGGGGCGGCATCTAGCCCCAAGGTTGAAAGTTTTTCTTTCACGTCTGGCAGTGTCATGACGCGGATCGTCTCAGCGTTGAGTCGGGCCAACACGTCTTTCGGCATGCCCGCAGGTGCCATCAAGGCAAACCACGAGGTCGCTTCAAAACCGGGCAGACCCGCTTCTGCAATCGTCGGAATGTTTGGTGCTGCGGCAGATCGCGTGGCACTGGTGACGGCGATGGCGCGTACATCGCCGGATTTTACCAACGGCAGCGCAGAGGGCATGTTGTCAAAAATCATAGAGATGCGGCCACCCAACAGGTCGGGAACCGCCTGTGCACGGCCTTTGTAGGGGATGTGCTGCATTTTGACGCCCGCCAAAGTGTTGAACAATTCGCCAGACAAATGAATCGACGTGCCGCTGCCCGAGGAGCCAAACGTCAGCGGTGTTTTGCCAGCCAACGCGATCAACTCTTTGACGGTTTTGGCAGGGACGGCGTTGTTGACGACCAGCAGGTTCGGCGTGCTGGCCAAAAAGCTCACGGGAGTAAAGTCTTTGATATTGTCATACGGCATTTTGGCGTATAACGCGGGGTTGATCGCATGCGTGCCTACGGTTGCAATCAGCAGCGTGGTGCCATCTGGCGCACTTTTGGCCACAAAATCAGCGCCAATGTTGCCGCCTGCACCGGGCTTGTTGTCCACCGTGAAAGTTAGCCCGGTCGCTTGTCCCCATTTGTCCGCCAAAATGCGTGCCAAGGTATCAGGCGCACCACCGGGCGGGAAGGTGACGACGATTTTGACGGGCTTGGTCGGCCAAACGGCGTTGGCTGCTGTTTGGGCTTGTGTCTGCGCTTGTAAGGGCTGAAGGGCAAGTCCACCGAGCAAACTGGAGGCTATAAGAAGTTGTTTAAACACTGAGCAATTCATAAAAGCCTCCAAGTCAAGCAAGTTAAGCAAATCATTTCAATCCAGAGTCACACCCGCGTCTTTCACCACTTTGCCCAAGCGAACGGTGTCACGCTTGATCAAGTCGGCAAATTTTTCAGTCGTACCGCCCACCACCGGTGTGCCAATGGCTTCCCATTTTTTATGGAATTCTGGATCGTTAAAAATCGCGTTCAAAGTAACGTTGAGCTTGTCGATGATGGGTTTCGGCGTTCCCGCACGCACCGCAATACCATGCCAACCGGTAAATTCATAGCCAGGCACGCCCGCTTCAGCCATGGTCGGCACATTCGGCAACAGCGGGCTGCGTTTCGCTGAAGTTACCGCCAAAGGCACGAGTTTGCCGCCTTGGATGTGCGGCAAGGAGCTGCCCAAAATGTCAAACATCACGTTCACCTGGCCGCCCAGCAGATCATTCAACGCAGGGCCTGCGCCTTTGTAGGGAATGTGTGCAATATCAAGGCCCATTTGCGTGTTGAACAATTCGCCCGCCAAGTGCTGCGGCGTGCCATTGCCGGCAGAAGCGAAGCTCAAGTCCTTTTTATTCGTTTTGGCATAAGCAATCAGTTCTTTGACGTTTTTGGCAGGTACTTTGGGATGCACCTCCAGCACCAGTGGGAACGAAGAAATCTGAATCACCGGTGCAAGCTCGGTCAATGGGTTGAAAGGCATGCTTTTGTACAAGGTCGAGTTCACCGCCATCGGGCCACTGGCTGCCAGCAAAAGGGTATGACCATCTGCAGGCGTTTGTTTGGCCACCTCAGCGCTGCCGACATTGCCGCCTGCGCCGGCTTTGTTGTCAATCATGACGGTGACACCCAGTCGCGTTTGCAGCTCACCCTGCAGCAGCCGCGCCATCAAATCGGTCGGACCGCCCGGTGGGTAGGGCACCACGAAGCGGATGGTTTTGGTGGGATAGGCGTCTTGCGAGAATGTTGAAATTGAAGTGAAACTTGCCACTGCAGTCAGGCAAATTGCTGCGATTTTTGAAATTGAACCCAATGCGTTGTCTCCGTCGAATAACCGTTAAATAGTCAAAGTAAAAGCTAGAACGTTTTGTTAGTACACCAACAAATTTCAGTGTACGGCATTTGTGCAGCAAGAGCGCCTAGTACAAACGCTTAGGCGTGAACGCACTGCGCACGCGCTTGGGCGATCAGCGCTACAACCTCTGCTGCGCTGCCGGCTCTAGCCATCAAGGACAGGCTGAGCATCGCTAAAAACTGCTG
>JAYUVG010000130.1:0-4181 GCA_043754255.1 Polaromonas sp.
GCTGTGCATCCACAATGTCTGTCTGGCCGACCCGTACAACAACATCGCCAGCCAGCAGTCCCGCCTTGGCAGCGGGCCCGCCCGCGAGGATGTTGCCAATCACCGGCGCTGTCCACGGGCCAACAATGCCAATGCGCCTGAAAAACTGCGCGTCAACTTCACCTGCCTCAAAATTCTGAAACACAAGCCGAACCTCCCGCGTGTTTGCAGGTGTATCAGTACCGCTGGTAGGAACGCTCCCGTCACTGACGACCAGGCGCAAATTTCGATGGTTCAGTGCCGCTTGCATCAGTTGCCAGCGAAGATCTTCAAACGAATGCACTTCATGCAAATCTTCACCATCGAAGGCGAATTGGTGCACCAGCTCCTGGCCGCGCAAGCCTGCAATATCCGCCACCGAAGCTGCCACTGGACTGGCCAGCACTGCTTTGGGCTCCTCTATCCCAGTCCAGTTCAACACGCTGTACAAACAAATTGCCAACAGCAAGTTGGCTGCGGGGCCCGCTGCCACCACAGCAGCGCGGCTCTTTAAAGGCTGGGTGTTGAATGCGAGGTGGCGATCGGATGCATCAACCGGCGCCTCGCGCTCGTCCAGCATCTTGACATAGCCGCCCAAAGGCAACATTCCAATGGAAAACTCAGTCGGTTTGCCAGCCAGACGCCATGTGTAAATCGGCTTGCCAAATCCGATGGAAAATTTCAAAACCTTGATGCCGCACAAAACCGCAACCTTGTAGTGGCCATACTCATGGATAGCAATCAGCAAGCCAAGTGCAACGATAAAAGCCAGCAAAGTAAGCATGTCAAACCTTCATGGAATGCGCCAGATTTTCTGCGAAAACGCGCGCCTCGGAATCAAGCTGGATCAAATCCTCAATCGCGTTGACAGGCGGCGAACTGACGCCAGCCAGTGTCGTCTGGTTCACAGCATGAATCTGGTCAAAACGTATTTTTCTGTCAAGGAAAGCTGCGACTGCAACCTCATTGGCCGCATTCAAAATAGCCGGTGTTCCAGGCGGTGCTGCCAACACATCCCAAGCCAGTTGCAAGCCCGGAAAACGCTGGTGATCCAGTGCTTGAAAACTCATATTTGACAAGGCGTTGAAGTCCAGTGCCTTTGCACCTGACGCTACCCGGCCGGGCCAGCCCAGCCCAAACGCAATGGGAACACGCATATCTGGCGTACCCAATTGCGCAACGACCGAGGTGTCCAGGTATTGAACCATTGAATGCACGATGCTTTGGGGGTGAATGACGACCTCGATTTGCGAAGCATTAAGGCCGAACAGATACTTGGCTTCAATGACTTCCAGCGCCTTGTTCATCATGGTGGCCGAGTCCACTGAAATTTTGCGCCCCATCACCCAGTTGGGGTGCGCGCAGGCTTCATCGGGCGTTACATCGCGCAATGTAGCCACATCACGGCTTAGAAACGGCCCACCAGAAGCGGTCAAAATGATTTTTTCAATTTGTTCTGCCCAGCCTGCCGGGTCATCAGGCAAGGACTGAAAAATAGCGGAGTGTTCGCTGTCAATCGGCAGCAGCTGGGCACCCCCTGAACGCACTGCCTGCATGAACACCTCACCGCCGACAACCAGCGCCTCTTTATTTGCAAGCAACAGGCGTTTGCCAGCCTTGGCGGCAGCCATACAGGCACTTAGCCCGGCAGCGCCCACGATGGCTGCCATCACGGTATCAACGTTTTCATGGGATGCTATTATTTCGAGAGCATCTTGCGCTCTCAAAACAACGGTTACAACGCCATTTGCCTTCAATTTTTCAGCCAGATCCCTGGCATGGGGTGCACTGGACATGACGGCATAGCGCGGTTTAAATTGTGCACATTGGGCCAGCATGGCATCCACCCGCGTGGCAGCGCTCAAGGCGAATACTTCGTAGCGTTCAGGATGCAGTGCCATGACATCCAGCGTGTTGACACCTACCGAGCCGGTAGAACCCAAAACTGTCACGCGTTGTCTCTTCAGATTCATGACGGTTACAGGCTTACCAGCATCATCGCCAACGGGACAACGGGCAACAAGGCATCAATCCTGTCCAGCACTCCGCCATGGCCTGGCAGCAATGCACTTGAATCCTTGACACCGGCACTGCGCTTGATCAGCGACTCGACCAGGTCACCCACCACACTGAATGCTGCCAAAAAAATAACGCCCACCAGCATGACCAGCACACCATGCTGTGCCCACAAACGGGCATACAGGCTGATGGGCAAAAAGGCATTGTCAGTCCCTGCGAACGATCGCTCCAGCAAAGCCCAACCCAGTGACAACAGAACAACGCCCACCACACCGCCCCATACCCCTTCCCAACTTTTGCCAGGGCTAATCGCTGGGGCTAATTTGGTTTTGGTAAATCTGCCGCCAAAAGTACGTCCCGCTGCATAGGCTGCAATGTCTGCAACCCACACCAGCACCAGCACTGACAGTAAAAACTGGATTCCCAGCACGCGTGCTTGCGCCACCGCCAGCCAGGCCAGCCAGAGCACTGCCATGCCGCCCAGCAGACGCACACCTTTTGCAATACGGGGCCAGCCGGTGACACCCCCACGCAAAAGCGCAGTGCCCATCAGCACCCAGACGCCGCCAGCAAAAATCCACAGCAACGGTAATGTCCTGTTTAAAAGGCCCGCGTACCAGCTCAAGCCGCACAGCGCTGCCACACACAGGCCTGTCAGAACGCTGGCTGCAAAGCTGTAGCTGTTCAAACGGCCCCACTCCCATCCAGCAGCTGCAATAAACACCAGCGCCAGGGTACAAAACGGTTCAGGTGTGCTGTAAAACATCGCGGGCAACAGGACAGCCAGCAAAACGATGGCGGTGATCACCCGCTGTTTGAGCATCATGCAGCCTTGACAGCGTGAACTTTGACGCTGTGTGTTTTCACTTGCGTTTTTAACTGCGCAGACGTTTGACCAAAGCGCCGTTCCCGCGTTTTGAAAAACACAATCGCATCATCCAGCGCTGCCGCATCAAAATCAGGCCACAACCTGTCGGTGAAATAAAGCTCTGAATACGCAGATTGCCACAACAAAAAGTTGCTGATACGAAGCTCGCCGCCGGTGCGGATCAGCAAGTCGGGGTCTGGCACATGCGCCAGCGCCATGGCTCGGTCCAGAGCCATTTCAGTGATGGCCTGGCCACTGTTCATCAGTTTTTGAGCTGCCTGCGCAATGTCCCAGCGCCCACCATAGTTAAAGCAGATGTTGAAAATCAATCGCTGGTTTTGCGCAGTGTCCAGTTCAGCCTTTGCCAGCCCGGCTTGTACCTTGCTTGAGAGTTGCAGGCGGTTGCCGACAAAATGCATGCGCACCCCGTTGGCCAACAGCTGGGGCACTTCCCGGGTCAGCGCCATACCCAGAAGTTCCATCAAGCCTGAAACTTCCTCGGCCGGCCGGTTCCAGTTTTCGGACGAAAAAGCGAAAACCGTCAGGACTGCAACACCCCGGTCAATACAAGACTGGACACAGGATCGCAACGCTTGTACACCCTGTTTATGGCCCGCAATTCGGGGCAGGTAGCGCCTGGTTGCCCAGCGCCCATTGCCGTCCATGACGATGGCAATATGGTGTGGAACTGAAGGGTCTGACATGCGCTTTTTAAAAATGGATTGACTGGCTATTGGGACTGGACTTGCAGTACCTGACTACACAGCCATGATGTCTTGCTCTTTGGACACCACCAGCTTGTCAACTTCAACAATAAAGCGATCGGTAAACTTTTGCACCTCGTCCTGCGAGCGGCGCTCATCGTCTTCAGAAGCCAGCTTGTCCTTGACCTGTTTTTTGACGCTGTCATTGGCATCACGGCGCAGGTTGCGGATCGCCACTTTTGCATGCTCGCCTTCACCGCGCACCACCTTGGTCAGCTCCTTGCGGCGCTCTTCGGTCATGGCCGGCATCGGCACCCGAATCAAATCACCTTGCGCGGCCGGGTTCAAGCCGAGGTCTGAATCACGGATGGCTTTCTCGATTTTTGCGCCCATGCCTTTTTCCCACGGCGAGACGCTGATGGTGCGGGCATCCAGCAAGGACACGTTGGCCACCTGGCTGATGGGAACCATCGAGCCGTAATAATCGACCTGAACCGTGTCCAGCAAACCCGGGTTGGCACGACCTGTGCGAATTTTGGTCAAACTGCTTTTGAAAGAATCAACCGACTGCT
>JAYUVG010000131.1:0-16532 GCA_043754255.1 Polaromonas sp.
GCTGTGCATCCACAATGTCTGTCTGGCCGACCCGTACAACAACATCGCCAGCCAGCAGTCCCGCCTTGGCAGCGGGCCCGCCCGCGAGGATGTTGCCAAAATTGATGCGTCGGTTGGCGCAGTTCCCGAATTTGTCACGGTGCGTCACGGTTTTTTTCAAGGCATCTGGCGCGGCATGGAGCGCACCTATGAATCGTCGGTGTTAACGCTGAAGATGATGGGCAAAATGCTGGTCGGCCAGGCATCGCTGAAAAACCTGAGTGGACCACTCACCATTGCAGACTATGCCGGGAAATCAGCCAGCATCGGTTTGACCGCATATTTACTGTTTTTGGCTGCCATCAGTGTCAGTCTGGGTGTGCTGAACCTGCTGCCCCTTCCCGTTTTGGACGGGGGACACCTGATGTATTATCTTTGGGAAGCCGTGACCGGCAAAACAGTGTCAGACGCCTGGATGCAGGGCTTGCAGCGTGGTGGAGTGGCTCTGCTGCTTGGCATGATGTCGATTGCCATGTTCAACGACGTTACCCGGCTTTTTGGCTGATATCAAACCTGTTCAGCCAAAAATCACTGTTCATCCCCGTTCAATCGCTGTTCAACCACCGATCACTTCCCTCTCTATTTTCCCGTTTACTCTTTGTAAATTCATGCAAATAAAATTCAACCGTTTTAAAATTCGTACCGTCTGCGCCATTGCGGCCAGCCTGCTGGCAGCCCAGCTGGCCTGGGCGGTTGATCCTTTTACGGTTCGCGACATCCGCGTGGAAGGCCTTCAACGCGTCGAACCCGGAACCATTTTCGCCTCTCTTCCGGTAAGAGTTGGTGAAACCTACAACGACGACAAGGGCGCTGCTGCCATTCGCGCGCTGTTTGCCTTGGGCCTTTTCAAGGATGTGCGTCTTGAAGTCAGCGGCGATGTGCTGGTGGTGATTGTGGAGGAGCGGCCCACAGTTGCTGATGTGAACTTTGTTGGCACTAAAGAATTCGAAAAAGAGGTGTTGAAAAAAGCCCTGCGTGACGTGGGTCTGTCTGAAGGGCAGGCCTTTGACAAGGCGCTGGCAGACCGGGCAGAACAGGAACTCAAGCGCCAGTACATCAACCGCAGCATGTACAGCGCGGAGATTGTTTTGACAGTCACGCCGATTGAGCGCAATCGCGTCAATCTTTCTTTCAGTGTGGTGGAAGGCGACACCGCCAAGATCAGCGAAATCCGCATTGTTGGCAACCGGGCATTCAGTGAGTCCACCCTGCGCGGCCTGTTTGACCTCAACACCGGGGGCTGGATGAGCTGGTACACAAAAGCCAACCGGTACTCCCGTGCCAAGCTCAGTGCCGACACCGAATCCATGCGCTCCTTTTATCTGTCCCGGGGATATCTGGAGTTCAAGGTTGACTCGACACAGGTGGCCATATCGCCGGACAAGCAAGACATCGCCATCACCCTCAACATCACCGAGGGCGAACGCTTTTTGGTATCCGGCGTCAAGCTTGAAGGCAATTTCTTGAACAAGGAAGAAGAATTCAAATCTCTGGTCACGATCAAACCCGGCGAAGCCTACAACGCCGATACGGTGGCCGCAACCACCAAGGCTTTCACTGACTATTTTGGTACTTTTGGCTTTGCCTTTGCGAAAGTCGATGTCATCCCGCAAATTGACCGCATCAACAATCGGGTGGCATTTGTGCTGCAGGGCGATCCGTCCCGCCGGGCCTATGTTCGCCGCATCAATGTGTCGGGCAACACACGAACCAGAGACGAAGTGGTTCGCCGGGAATTCAGGCAATTTGAATCTTCCTGGTATGACGGCGACAAAATCAAGTTGTCGCGTTCCCGGGTAGACCGGCTGGGATTTTTCACTGAAGTCAATGTAGACACCCAGGAAGTTCCTGGCACTGTAGACCAGGTGGATTTGTCTATCGGTGTCATTGAAAAACCTACCGGAAATCTGCAACTCGGTGCTGGCTTTTCAAGCAGCGACAAATTCTCGGTGAGTTTCGGCGTCAAGCAGGAAAACGTGTTTGGCTCTGGTAACTACCTGGGTGTTGATGTCAACACCAGCAAGGTCAACCGGCAGATTGTGCTGACCACAGTAGATCCGTATTTCACCCCGGATGGCATATCGCGATCGTTTGATCTGTACCATCGTTCCAGCCGTCCGCTGGATGGACAGGGCGGCGACTATGGCCTGAAAACCACCGGCACCAGCATTCGTTTTGGGGTTCCTTTTACCGAGCTTGATACCGTCTTTTTTGGCGCTGGTTATGAAAGGCTGACGATCCAGCCCGGTGCTAATCCACTCCCGCTGACCTATCAAAATTATGCCAATCTGTTTGGATTTACCAGCAGTTCGGTGCCGCTGACTGTGGGCTGGACGCGTGACAGCCGCGACAGCGCCCTGGTGCCGACCGAGGGCAGGTATCAGCGCGTGTTCGGTGAGTGGGGTGTCGCTGGCGATGCGCGCTTTATTCGCGGCAGTTATCAGGTGCAGCAGTACATGCCCCTGAACAGACAATTGACCGTGGCGCTTAATGGTGAGCTTGGATGGGGCAAAGGTTTGAACAACCGGCCTTTCCCGGTGTTCAAAAATTCTTCATCAGGTGGCCTGGGATCAGTACGCGGATTTCAGCAAGGCTCCCTGGGCCCGCGGGATGCGGCAGATCTTGCGCTTGGCGGGCCCAAAAAGCTGAACGTGAATGCAGAACTGATTGCCCCGTTTCCAGGCACCGGCAACGACCGTACTTTGCGGGTGTTCGGGTTTATTGATGCGGGTAATGTGTTTGGTGAAAACGAGGCGTATCGTCTGAACGATTTACGCTCATCCGTCGGTATCGGCTTGAGCTGGATATCACCCATCGGCCCACTGCGTTTTGCCATTGCCAACCCTATTCGCAAAAAAGTAGGCGATAGAATAGAGCGCTTCCAGTTTCAAATCGGTACTTCTTTTTAATGATGAAAATGTCACGCAAACTTCTTCTGGCAGGTTTTGTTTGCCTGCTTGGATTCACAGCCAGTGCGCAGGAGTTCAAGGTCGGCATTGTTAACCTGGACCGGATTTTCCGCGAAGCCAACTCTGCCAAAGCTGCACAAACCAAGCTGGAGCAGGAATTCGGAAAACGCGAAAAGGAGCTCAACGATGTCGGTTCGCAGCTGAAAACAGCGTCTGACAAGTTCGAGCGCGAAGCTCCGACATTGTCTGAAACCCAGCGCAATTCACGGCAAAAGCAGCTGGTGGATCAGGATCGGGACTTTCAGCGCAAGCGTCGCGAGTTTCAGGAAGATTTGAACGCCCGCAAGAACGAAGAATTGCAGGCGGTTATTGAGCGAGCCAACAAGGTTGTCAAGGCTTTGGCTGAAGCTGAAAAGTACGACCTGATCGTGCAGGAGGCGGTCTATGTCAACCCCAAGCATGACATCACCGACAAGGTGCTCAAGTCATTGAACGCTGCAGGCGGCAGGTAGCAATGTGCAGGCCGCCCGGCGCAACCGCCGAGCGGTGGCAAGTCCCGTGACCGTCAAGCTTCTGGATCTGTTTGAGTTGCTGGCAAGTGACTTTCCGGATGCCCGTCTGGTGGGCAACCCAAAATTGCCCATTGAACGGCTTTCATCTCTGGAAAGCGCCACAGACCAGGACTTGAGTTTTTTAAGCCATCCAAAGTACACCCGTAAATTGGCTGATTCCCGAGCAGCCTGCGTCGTTGTTGGGCCCGCAGCCGAGCAGATTGCAGCGCAGCGCGGCGCGTACATCGTTGTTGATGATCCGTATTTTTATTTTGCGCGCATCACACAAGTCTGGAAGCGGCATCACAGCCCTACCCGCGTTGCCAGCATTCACCCCAGTGCCCTGATAGATGCGTCGGCAATCGTCGCAGCTGGTGTGTCAATTGCCGCATTCGCCTGCATAGGAGCCGATGCTGTCATTGCAAATGGCGCAAGCATTGGTGAGCACTGCGTGATTGGCCAGGGCAGCTCGGTGGGCGCTTTTAGCCGCTTGTCTGCACGGGTTACGCTGGGCGAGCGCTGCTCTATTGGTGAGCGCTGTATTGTGCATTCCGGAGTGGTGATTGGTGCTGATGGCTTTGGTTTTGCACCCCATGACGGGCGTTGGGAAAAAATCGAGCAACTGGGCAATGTGCGTGTTGGCAATGAGGTTGAAATTGGAGCCAATACCTGCATTGACCGAGGCGCTTTGCAAGACACCGTTGTTGAAGACGGTGTCAAGCTCGACAACCTGATCCAGATTGGTCACAACGTACGAATCGGCGCGCATTCAGCACTGGCGGGCTGTGTGGGTGTGGCCGGCAGCGCCAACATTGGCGCGCACTGCACCATTGGTGGCGGCGCTGTCGTGCTGGGGCATTTGAGCCTGGCAGACCATGTTCATATTTCTGCGGCTTCGGTGGTCACGCGGTCGATTTTGAAGGCTGGAAACTACACTGGTTTTTTCCCCATCGACGAGAATGCAGCATGGGAAAAAAATGCGGCTACCCTCAAGCAGCTCAATGCTTTAAGGGGTCGGCTCAAACAGTTTGAAAAGCAGATGCAGCCAACACTTTCATCCAGAAAAGAAAACTCATGATGGACATTCACCAAATTTTGAAGCAACTGCCACACCGCTACCCATTTTTAATGGTGGATCGTGTGCTCGAAATTGAAAAAGGCAAGCGTATCAAGGCCTTGAAAAACGTCACCATCAATGAGCCTTTTTTTGTGGGTCACTTTCCGCATCGCCCGGTCATGCCAGGTGTTTTGATGCTGGAGGCCATGGCGCAAGCCGCGGCTTTGCTTGCATTTGATATGCTGGGGCAAGCGCCCGATGATAAAACCGTGTACTACTTTGCAGGCATTGACAGTGCACGTTTCAAGCGCCCCGTTGAGCCCGGTGACCAGCTCATCATGGACGTGAGCCTGGAGCGGATGAAAGCTGGAATTTTCAAATTTAAAGGCATCACACGGGTCGGTGACGCAACGGCCTGTGAGGCTGAGCTGATGTGCACCATGCGCAAGATTGCCTGAAGCCGTGGCATTCAAGATGGGCATTCATCCAACCGCCATTGTTGACCCGCTCGCCAAAATCGACAGCACCGCAAGCATCGGGCCGTACAGCATCGTTGGCCCGAACGTCAAAATTGGCGCTGGCACGACGGTAGGTGCACACTGCGTGATTGAAGGCCACACCACCATCGGCCGTGACAACCGGATTTTCCAGTTCAACTCCCTCGGGGCTATTCCGCAAGACAAAAAATATGCGGGCGAGCCGTGCGAGCTGGTCATCGGCGACCGCAACACCATTCGCGAGTTTTGCACCTTCAACATTGGCTCGCCTGGTGACGTGGGCGCAACGCGCGTGGGCAACGACAACTGGATCATGGCCTATGTGCATCTGGCGCATGACTGTCAGGTCGGCAGCCACACCATTTTTGCCAACAACTCGCAGTTGGCCGGCCATGTGCATGTAGATGATTGGGTCATCCTCGGCGGCTTTACTGTGGTGCACCAGTTTGTGCGGCTGGGCGCGCACAGCATGACGGCCATGTGCTCGCTGCTGTTTGCTGATTTGCCGCCGTTTGTCACCTGCCAGGGCCAGCCGGCTGAGGCGCGCACCATGAACTTTGAAGGCCTGCGCAGGCGCGGGTTTTCAAGCGAACGGATTGCAGCCGTCAAAGCCATGCACAAGGCTTTGTACCGTGATGATTTAACGCTGCAAGCAGCTCAGGTGCAAATTGCTGGCTTGAGTGAAAAATACCCTGATTCGGCGCAAGATGTGCGCATGATGCTCTCGTTTTTAGAGCAGACTGCGCCTCAGCGCGGCATCGTCCGGTAACTTTTCATGTACAACGCGCCAACTGCGGCGATGGTTGCTGGCGAGACCTCCGGCGATTTGCTGGCAGGACTTTTACTGGACGGCTTGAAAGCCCGCTGGCCCGATTTGCAATCGTCCGGCATTGGTGGGCCGCAGATGATCAAGCGCGGCTTTGATGCCTGGTGGCCAAGCGACAAGCTGGCCGTTCGTGGTTATGTCGAAGTGCTGCGCCATTACCGCGAAATTGTTGGCATCCGAGAGCAACTGAAAACCCGCTTGCTGGCCAATCCGCCCAATATTTTTATCGGCGTAGATGCACCGGACTTCAACCTTGACCTGGAAGCTGCATTAAAAGCCAAAGGCATCAAAACCGTGCATTTTGTTTGTCCGTCTATCTGGGCCTGGCGGGCTGACAGGGTGGAAAAAATTCGCCGCAGCGCGGGTCATGTGCTGTGCATTTTCCCGTTTGAGGTGGCTCTGCTGGCAAAGCATGGCATTGCCGCTACCTACGTCGGCCACCCGCTGGCCAGTGTGATTCCAATGCAACCCGACCGCTCAGCGGCACGTGCCACTTTGGGTTTAAGCGATGCAGACACCGTTGTTGCCGTATTGCCGGGTAGCCGACAATCTGAAGTCAGATACCTTGCAGAACGCTTCTTTAGGGCTGTAGTCGTTATAAACAGCGCGCAACCAGCTATCAAATTCATAGTACCTGCAGTTCCCGCGTTAAAGCCCGAGATTGAACGGATTGCGCATGATGTGGGTTTGAAGAACGTACAAATCCTCAATGGGCAATCACACACAGCGCTAGCCGCCTGCGACGTGACGCTGATTGCCAGCGGCACCGCCACGCTCGAAGCCGCATTGTTCAAGCGCCCGATGGTGATTGCCTACAACATGAACTGGCTGAGCTGGCGCATCATGCAGCGCAAACAACTGCAGCCGTGGGTTGGCCTGCCGAATATTTTGTGTGAAGAGTTTGTGGTGCCAGAGCTGCTGCAGGATGCCGCTACGCCGCAGGCACTTGGCGCTGCTGTTTTGAAATGGCTGGACCTCAAGGCGAACGAGCCTGCCAAAATAACGGCGCTTGAGCAGCGTTTTACCCAACTGCATGCCGAACTACAGCGCAATACATCCCAACTGGCCACTGATGCGATCCATAAAATTCTTGAAAGCTGAGCAAGCCCCGTTGTCCTGGGACATACCTGGTTTGTTGGCTGGTGTGGATGAAGCTGGCCGCGGGCCACTGATGGGGCCGGTCGTGGCAGCGGCGGTGATTCTGGACGATTCAAAGCCCATCAAAGGCCTGGCTGATTCAAAAAAACTCACCGCTTTGCAGCGCAACAGGTTGTACGACGAAATTCTTGCCAAGGCGCTGTGCTGCTCGATTGCCATGGCCACCGTCGAAGAGATCAACGAGCTGAACATTTTGCAGGCAGCCATGCTGGCCATGAAGCGGGCGGTAGAGGGCTTGCGCCTCAGACCGCACAAGGTGCTGGTTGATGGGAACCGGTTGCCTGCGCTGAATATTCTGGCTGAAGCGATTGTCAAAGGCGACGCAAAAATTCCTGCTATTTCAGCAGCTTCGATTCTGGCAAAAGTCACCCGTGACCGCTGGTGTGCCGAGTACGACCTGGCCTTTCCGCAATACGGCTTTGCCGGGCACAAAGGCTACGGCACAGCCGCCCATCTGCTGGCACTGCGTATGCATGGCGCTTGCCCGCAACACCGCAGAACCTTTGCGCCGGTGGCAGCGGTGTTGCTGTGACTGCTCTGCCTGAGCGCATCACATCGGCCAGCAATTCGCTGATCAAGGAACTGCGCAAGCTTGGCCTTGACAGCACGGCTTACCGCAAGCAGGGCAGGGTTTGGCTGGAGGGAGACCACTTGTGCCGCGCTGCGTTATTGCGGGGATATAAGCCTGCTATCGGCCTGTTTTCAGAGTCTTTTTGGCCTCTAGCCGACGTAAACAGCGCGCAAGCAGCTATCAAAAGCATAGTGCTGCCGGATGCGCTGTTTGCCCAGATCAGCGGACTGGAGTCGCCTGCGGGTATGGGCTTTGTGATGGATTTGCCGCCTGCGCCTTTTTTAAACGGCTCGGCAGCCAGCATCGTCCTTGACCGCGTGCAGGACGCTGGCAATGTCGGCTCCATCTTGCGAAGCGCTGCGGCGTTTGGTTTTGGCCAGGTCATTGCGCTCAAAGGCACGGCTGCCCTGTGGTCGCCCAAGGTATTGCGGGCCGGCATGGGCGCGCATTTCGGTTTGCAGTTGATGGAAGGGGTGGCCCCTGAAGAGCTGGCAGCGCTTGCTGTGCCAATGGTGGTGACCAGTTCCCACCAGGGCGATGTTCTGGGCCGGGTAAAACTCCCCATGCCGTGTGCCTGGGTGTTGGGCCATGAAGGGCAGGGCATCAGTGAATATTTAATGGCCAAAGCCGCCATCAAAGTACGCATTGCCCAACCGGGCGGGGAAGAGTCTTTGAATGTGGCCGCAGCAGCAGCCATTTGCCTGCATTTCTCCTCTATGCAGACCGATTCGGGCACAGTTCAAAGGCTATAATCGAGGGCTTTTCCAAACACAGCTAATCCCAAGCGCTAAAAGCAAAATTCCTTTAAAAGCAGCTCATCCGCCTGGTGCGGAAGGGCGCTTGGGCTAGCCGAGAATCAATCGGAGTGCTCAGTGCTTTTGTCCTTACAGGGATCGTCCCTTCCCAATCCCCCCGCTATCCTGGCGCTTGCAGACGGCACCATCTTTATTGGCAACTCCATAGGCGCAACCGGTCATACGGTTGGCGAGGTGGTTTTCAACACGGCCATGACCGGCTACCAGGAAATCCTGACCGACCCCAGTTATTACCAGCAGCTGGTCACACTGACCTATCCGCACATTGGTAACTACGGCGTCAGCGTTGAGGATGTGGAGTCTGAAAAAGTTTATGCCGCGGGCCTGATCATCAAGGATCTGCCGCTACTGGCGTCCAACTTTCGCCAGTCGATGACTTTGTCCGAATATTTGGCTCGGGAAAATACAGTGGCCATCGCCAATATCGACACCCGCCAGCTGACCCGTCATTTACGCAGCAAGGGCGCGCAAAACGGCTGCATCATGGCACTCGGTGCGGGCGAAGTTGCCACTCAAACAGTGATTGAAAGAGCCATTGCCTTGGCCAAAGCCGCGCCCAGTATGGCGGGGCTTGACCTGGCCAAAGTTGTGTCGGTTCAACAGTCGTACGAATGGACGCAAACCGAGTGGCAACTCGGCTCGGGTTATGGCGTTCAAAACGCTCCCAAATTTCACGTGGTTGCTTACGACTTCGGTGTCAAGAAAAACATCCTGCGCATGCTGGCCGAACGCGGCGCGCGCATCACTGCCGTGCCTGCGCAAACTTCCGCGCAAGAGGCATTAAAACTCAAGCCCGATGGCATCTTTTTGTCTAACGGGCCGGGCGATCCTGAGCCGTGCGATTACGCCATCAACGCCGTGCGGGAACTGATTGAAACCGGCATCCCGACTTTTGGTATTTGTCTGGGCCACCAGATCATGGCCTTGGCCGCAGGAGTCAAAACCTACAAGATGCAGCAAAGCCACCACGGTGCGAATCATCCAGTGAAAGACCTCGACAACGGCCGCGTCAGCATCACCAGCCAGAACCACGGCTTTGCAGTTGACATGGCCAGTCTGCCAGCCCACGTACGCGCGACCCACATCAGCCTGTTTGACGGCACACTGCAAGGCCTGGCCTGGTTAGATAAACCCGCGTTTTGTTTTCAGGGCCACCCCGAGGCTTCCCCTGGGCCGCACGATATTTCTTATCTCTTTGATCGATTCACGGCGTTGATGGAGAAGAAGCGATGATCGAGCCGAAGAAGAAGGTCGTTTTGCAGGGCACGGCGCAATTGGTCGCCGGCATTGAAACCCGGATTTATTCGATTCGCGGGCAGCGTGTCATGCTTTCGCACGATTTGGCAGAACTCTACGGAATTGAAACGCGAGTCTTGATGCAAGCAGTTCGTCGCAATCTGGATCGCTTCCCTGCTGATTTTCAATTTCTTCTTACAAATCAGGAACTTACGATCTTGATATCACAATCTGTGACTTCAAGTTGGGGCGGAACCCGAAAATCGCCAATGGCCTTCACCGAACAGGGCGTGGCGATGCTCTCAAGCGTTTTGAGCAGCCCAGAAGCCGTCGCCGTCAACATTCAGATCATGCGTACTTTCGTCAAACTGCGTGACATGTTGTCTGAACATGCCGACCTTAAACGTAAATTGAATGCACTTGAGAAAAAATACGACGATAACTTTTCGATGGTGTTCGCTGCCATTCACCAGCTGATGGATGAACCCACTCCCAGCGCCTACAGCCGCCGCCGGGTTGGCTTTACCACAGACATCAAAGTCACCAAAGACAAAAAATAATGCCTAAACGCACCGACATCAAATCCGTTCTCATCATTGGCGCGGGCCCCATCATCATTGGCCAGGCTTGCGAGTTTGACTACTCTGGCGTGCAGGCCTGCAAGGCGCTGCGGGAAGAGGGCTACAAGGTCATTTTGATCAACAGCAACCCAGCCACCATCATGACCGACCCGGCCACGGCCGACGTGACCTACATCGAGCCGATCACCTGGCAAACGGTTGAAAAGATCATTGCCAAAGAAAAGCCCGACGCAATTTTGCCAACCATGGGTGGGCAAACGGCGCTGAATTGCGCGCTGGACTTGTGGCACAACGGCGTGCTGGAAAAGTACAAGGTTGAATTGATTGGTGCCAAACCTGAGGCGATTGACAAAGCCGAAGACCGCCTGAAGTTCAAAGACGCGATGACCAAAATCGGCTTGGGTTCTGCCCGCTCAGGCATTGCGCATTCGCTCGATGAGGCGTGGACTGTGCAAAAAACGCTGGGCTTTCCCACTGTGATCCGCCCCAGTTTTACGCTGGGCGGCACCGGCGGCGGCATTGCCTACAACGCTGAAGAATTTGAAGTTATTTGCAAGCGTGGCCTGGAAGCGTCGCCCACCAAAGAGCTGCTGATTGAAGAGTCGTTGCTGGGCTGGAAAGAATTCGAAATGGAGGTGGTGCGCGACACGGCAGACAACTGCATCATCGTTTGCTCAATTGAAAACCTCGACCCGATGGGCGTGCACACGGGTGATTCGATTACTGTTGCGCCCGCACAAACCTTGACCGACAAGGAATACCAGATTTTGCGCAATGCATCACTGGCGGTGTTGCGTGAAATTGGTGTGGACACCGGCGGTTCAAACGTGCAATTTGCGATCAATCCTGACGATGGCCGCATGGTGGTCATTGAAATGAATCCGCGCGTGTCGCGCTCATCGGCGCTGGCATCAAAAGCCACCGGTTTCCCAATCGCCAAAGTCGCTGCCAAGCTGGCAATTGGCTACACGCTCGATGAATTGCGCAACGAAATTACTGGTGGTGCAACGCCTGCCAGTTTTGAGCCCAGCATTGACTATGTCGTCACCAAAATCCCGCGCTTTGCATTTGAAAAATTTCCAACAGCTGACGCGCGCCTGACCACACAGATGAAATCAGTCGGTGAAGTCATGGCCATGGGCCGTACGTTTCAGGAATCGTTTCAAAAAGCCCTGCGCGGGCTTGAAGTCGGCGTAGACGGCATGAACGAAAAAACCCAAGACCGCGAAGTGCTGGAAAAAGAATTGGGCGCACCGGGCCCTGACCGCATCTGGTATGTGGGTGACGCATTTGCCATGGGCATGAGCGTGGAAGAAGTATTTGCACTGACCAAAATCGACCGCTGGTTTTTGGTGCAGATCGAGCAGATCGTCAAGATTGAGCTGGAGCTAGAGACCACGTCGCTCGACAAGATCGACGCTGCCACGCTGCGCACGCTCAAGCAAAAAGGCTTTTCAGACCGTCGCCTGGCGCGCCAGCTTAAAACCACCGACACCGCCATTCGTGAGCGGCGCAAAGAACTTGGTGTGCGTCCGGTTTACAAGCGTGTCGATACCTGCGCTGCAGAGTTCGCGACCAACACGGCATATTTGTATTCAACCTACGAAGCGGAGGGCTCGGAGTGCGAAGCCGAGCCGACGAACAACAAAAAAATCATGGTGCTCGGTGGCGGCCCCAACCGCATTGGCCAGGGCATTGAGTTTGACTACTGCTGCGTACACGCAGCGCTGGCCATGCGTGAAGACGGCTACGAGACCATCATGGTCAACTGCAACCCTGAAACCGTATCGACCGACTACGACACCTCAGACCGCCTTTACTTTGAGCCGCTGACACTCGAAGACGTGCTGGAAATTGTTGATAAAGAAAAGCCGTTTGGCGTGATTGTTCAGTACGGCGGGCAAACGCCATTGAAGCTTGCGCTTGACCTGGAAGCCAATGGCGTGCCCATCATCGGCACCTCGCCCGACATGATCGACGCAGCTGAAGACCGTGAAAGGTTTTCCAAACTGCTGCACGAATTGCATCTGAAGCAGCCACCGAACGCCACCGCCCGCACCGAGCCTGAAGCGCTTGAAAAAGCCAGCGCCCTGGGCTACCCGCTGGTGGTGCGCCCCAGCTACGTGCTCGGTGGCCGCGCGATGGAAATTGTGCATGAGCAGCGTGACCTCGAGCGATACATGCGCGAAGCCGTCAAGGTCAGCCACGATTCACCTGTGCTACTTGACCGTTTTTTGAACGATGCGATTGAATGCGATGTGGACTGCATTCGTGACGACACAGGCGCGACGTTTATTGGCGGCGTCATGGAGCACATCGAGCAAGCAGGTGTTCACAGCGGCGACTCGGCTTGCTCTCTGCCGCCCTATTCACTAAGTGCCGAGACCGTGCAGGAAGTCAAACGGCAAACCTCTGCCATGGCGGCAGCACTCAATGTGGTGGGCTTGATGAATGTGCAATTCGCGATTCAGCACGTTGAAGGCAAAGATGTCATTTATGTTCTGGAGGTCAACCCGCGCGCATCACGCACGGTGCCGTTTGTCAGCAAGGCCACCGGCATTCAATTGGCCAAGGTTGCCGCACGCTGCATGGTCGGCCAGTCCCTGGCATCACAAGGCATCACCAAAGAAGTCACTCCGCCGTATTTCAGCGTGAAAGAAGCGGTGTTCCCGTTCGTCAAATTCCCGGGCGTTGACACGATTCTGGGGCCTGAGATGAAGTCCACCGGCGAAGTGATGGGCGTCGGCAAAACCTTTGGCGAGGCATTTGTCAAATCACAACTTGGCGCGGGTACCAAGCTGCCAACATCTGGCCGGGTGTTTATGACCGTGAAAAACAACGACAAACCACGTGCAGTCGAGGTGGCACGGGCGCTGGCCGCTATGAATTTTGACATTGTGGCAACCAAAGGCACGGCTGCAGCGATTACGGCCGCAGGTATTGCATGCGGCATTGTCAACAAGGTAACTGAAGGCCGTCCGCATGTGGTGGACATGATCAAAAACAACGAGATTGCACTGGTCATCAACACGGTGGAAGAGCGGCGCAATGCGATTGCCGATTCACGCCAGATCCGCACCTCGTCGCTGCTGGCCCGCGTCACTACCTTCACAACCATCGCCGGTGCAGAAGCAGCGGTTGAAGGGATGAAACATCTTGAAAATCTGGGCGTCATCTCAGTTCAGGAAATGCACGCCCAACTTGCCGCATAATTAAAGTCATCAAACTTTCACACCGCCACGGGGCAACCTGTGGCGGTTTTGCTTTTTTACAAATTACAGAGACACAACATGGCTACTATTCCCGTCACAAAAATCGGCGCTGAAAAACTCAAAGCCGAGTTGCACCAGCTCAAAACCGTCGACCGCCCGTGGGTCATCAACGCCATTTCAGAGGCGCGCGCGCAAGGTGACTTGAGCGAGAACGCCGAGTACGAAGCCGCCAAAGACCGCCAGGGTTTTGTAGAAGGCCGCATTCAGGAAGTTGAAAGCAAGTTGTCAGTCGCGCAAATCATTGACCCGTCAGAAATGGATGCAGGCGGCAAAGTGGTTTTCGGCTCAACCATTGAGCTACAAGATGAAGAGTCCGGCAGCAAGGTGACGTACCAAATCGTCGGTGAAGACGAGGCTGACATCAAATTTGGCCGTGTCAACATCGGCTCACCAATCGCCCGCGCCCTGATTGGCAAAGACGAAGGTGACTCGGTCGAGTTTCAGGCACCCGGCGGGCTAAAACGCTACGAGATCATCGCCGTCATGTACATCTAGCAACTTGATGCGCTACCGATTCGGTTTGATATTGGCAGCCCTGTGGTGGGGCAGCTTGACAGCTCTGGGTTTCATCATCGTGCCCATGCTTTTTACCCACCTGCCCAGCCCGGCAGCCGCAGGGCAAATGGCTGCCAAACTCTTTACAGCGCAAACCTGGCTCAGTATTGCCTGCGCCATGTTTTTGCTGCTTGTTTACAATCAAAAAGAGGCTGTAGCGCCCGATAAAAGAGCGCAAGCAGCTATCAAATTTATAGTAACCGGATTGCTTCTGGCGGTTCTGGTCGAGTTTGGCTTGTCGCCCCGAATCGTCAGCGCCCGGGCTGACGGCGGCAACCTGAAACTGCTGCATGGCTTGGGCAGTGCCCTCTATTTTGGGCAGTGGGTTTGCAGCGGGTTCGCGCTTTGGCGCTTGAGCCGTGCGGCATAGCTTTTGCAACATCAAGGCTAAAAAAGTCGCACATCCGGGTGCGCATCGCATCTTGTCCGTAGCCATCCCGACAAAGCGACAAGTTGACCAGTTGCCCCACAAACATCACAAGTAACTGAAGACAGCAATCGTGCTTCTTCAATAGCTGCAGAGCGGATTGGGCTGTTGTAGGGGGCCCAGCAGTAAAACCGCAACTCGGCCAGTTTCTCTTTCACTCGAACAGGTTTGCAGGGGTGGCCGGTAGCAAGCACATCCGTTGCGAGTAGGGAGCAGAGCCTGTCCAAAATATCAAACCAACCATCACCAACGTCAAAGCTTGAGTTCAATTGGTCGAAAAGCTCTGGATAGTCACTCCGCAGCTGATTTTCAATCGAGTGTTTCATCTAGATTCGTTTAGCCTTGTTACCCACCCATGAAAACGCATATCAGCTTTTCTTGAACTCTTTATGTTCTATTGTCTTCTGCTTGAGGTCAACGGTGAGGATTCCTTCGTAGGCTACTTGAAGCTCGTAGCCATTGGGCCAAAATACGCCACTACCACCGCCGCCAAAAGGATGCTTGCCTCCCATATAGTCATAACTTAGATCAGGGTGCAAACCGGCAATGCCACAAATGACTACAGGTGCTTTGCATCCTTTGCTCCACTCTCGAAGTGCTGGGCGCCAATAGTCTGTCATCAAGCCGCCTCCATATGAACTTATCACAATCGGCACGTTCGGCCCTGCGCCGGCAGCAAGGGCAGCTGCCATCATTCGAACCTTGCGGGGCGTTAAGTTATCACCAGCGTCGGCACAGATAAGCGGTACGCACTTATCGGAGCCCCAGTCAAAAGTCTCGGCACAATTTCCAGCTGTGAAATTTTCACCAGTCCACACAATCTGCTTGTCGTACCATTTTTTAACCTCTCCACGGCTGGTTAAATAAACGCGGTTTCGCGTGTAATCACCGTCGCGGACATAACCTCCAGCGATAAACGTACTTTCGCCAGATGCTCGTCCTGCATCGCTCAAATGGGCTAAGGCCATTTCATGCGTTACGGGTCTTTTGTCGTCGCCAAAAGGCATGCATTCAGGAAATACAACCAAATCAGCGCCCTTAGTCTGGTTGACTACACTTGCCAGCTGTTTTGAATGCCGGGGGCTGTAGTCCCAAGGCAATTGCACTAGTGCGATTTTCACGTTTAAGTCCTGTTCGAATCAAAAGATTTTTGCTGTTCAATTCAATATTTAGGTCGTACCAAGCATGTTCAGCTCCTCCGCAACGATTTGCCTGGGCAATCCAATTGGGTCGAGAGTCCTGTCAGTAAACAATTAAACCGACGCATCTTGTTTTCCGCTGCGTAACCACTTTTCAAACTCGCCTGTGCGCAGGTTCAAGCAGTATTGCCGTGTAGTTTTTACATCGACCCATACCTTGTCAACCCGGAGTAAATTTTCATCACTTAGCTCGTGGCGTGAACCATAGCTGTGGTCCAACAGATCATGCATCAACCAGCATTGCTGCGGCAGCAGCTCCGAGCTTCCTCTGTAGCTGCCCGTGTTTGCTGCTGACGCAAGCATTTCCAGATTTTCAGCACCTGAATTCATGATCCATGCATCCCGCGTTGCCAGAATGTTGTCTGTTTCGCTTTCGTCATCCCATGCAGGGTCGCTTTCTGCCAGCAGGTAATTAAGTTCCCCTTCAATTTCAAAATCTGCTAACAGACTGTTTGATGTTGCAAACTCAACTTCAAGCTGCTTGGCTTGTTTATTTGCTATCTGGGCGATCAATTTCTGCAAGACGCGCAGTTGGGTGTCCATTGCTATGGCAATAGCTTTTTCGGCTTTTGTGGATTTGCGTCCAACGTTTGAAGCCAAGGCCGCTTTGCTTTCAGCAATCTGTTGCTGGGCAAGTTGTAATTGTGTTGGTTTCATAACAATCAATAATTTCACATCAATAACAGGCTAGCTTTTCGAGAAATTTATCAGGGCAGTTCTCAACTCGATGAACTTCTTTACGTCAAATGGGGTCTCAAATCTCCGGTCGCTATCCCATTTTCTAAACGTCCAAATTTTGTCAATTGGTTTGCCCAGATATTCATTTAAGAGATCTAGCG
>JAYUVG010000132.1:0-6747 GCA_043754255.1 Polaromonas sp.
GGATTGCGGATCAAGTCCGCAATGACAAATTTAGAAATTGCTAAAAATAACAGCATTGGGTCAAGCCCGCAATGACGTGTAGAGGAGCTGAGTAGTTACGAAAAAAGGCGATAAAGATCAGGGTTTAGCCATGGGTATGGCGCAGCTCAGTCTGCCCCCGATAAGGGCAAGCCTGTTTGGTGCAATTGGCGTAAATCGACAACGAATGGTCAGCAATCGAAAAGCCCTTGCCCCTGGCAACCTCATGCTGGCGCTTTTCGATCTCGATGTCGTGAAACTCTTCTACCTTGCCGCAATCAAGGCACACCAGGTGGTCATGGTGCTGGCCTTCGTTGAGCTCAAACACCGCCTTGCCAGATTCAAAATTACTGCGGAGCAATAACCCCGCCTGCTCGAACTGGGTCAGAACCCGGTAAACCGTTGCCAGACCCACGTCGGAGCGATCGTTCAGCAACACCCGAAAGACGTCTTCAGCTGTCATGTGGCGCTGCTTTCCCGTCTGGAATATTTCCAGTATTTTCAGCCGGGGCAGGGTTGCTTTGAGGCCGGTACTTTTCAGCTCTTCGATGTTGCTCATGGGTTTTTCCGGGGCAAAAAACGGGGATCAGTACGCCGGGACGCCCCGGGCCTTCAGAAGATGGTCAGACACTACAATGTTTCATCATATCGCTACGAGCTTCACCATGACCACACCCCACCGCAAGGCAGCACTTTCGCACCACACCAGGCCAGGCTTTGCTGCGCTGATTTGCAGCGTACTGGCAGTTGCAGCAAGCGGCTGCAGCAGCATCAGCGACGCCAGCTCGGCTATCGGCAAAATCAACCCGGTCAGCTGGATCACGCCCTATCGGGTTGACGTGATTCAGGGCAACTTCATCTCCAAAGAGCAGGTTGAGATGCTCAAGCCCGGCATGGCCAGAGCACAGGTCAAAGACCTGTTGGGAACGCCACTGCTTGCCAGCGTGTTTCATGCCGACCGCTGGGATTATGTTTTTACCCTGCGCCGCCAGGGTGCTGCGTCGCAAATCTACAAATACGCCGTGTTTTTCAAGGCTGACCAGCTGGAGCGGTTTGAGGGCGACACGATGCCCAGTGAATCCGAATTTATTGCCAGCCTGGTCAACACCCGCAAGCTGGGCAAGGTGCCCGTGCTTGAAGCAACAGAAGCGCAGTTAAGGGCTTCTGAAAAACCAGCTGCTGCACCTGCGCTGCCTGTCAATGCAGCAGGCAGCATTGCCGCCGAGCCACTGCAGCCAGCAAGTTATCCGCCGCTTGAAGGCCCAAGGCAGTGAGCAGCGCGGCAAAGCAGGTCATTGCTGTTGCTGGCGCCAGTGGCCGGATGGGGCAGATGTTGATTGCAGCCATTGCCCAAAGCGTTGACTGCCAGCTGGGCGGCGCGCTCGACATGGCGGGCAGCCAGAGCATTGGTCAGGACGCATCTGCTTTTACGGGCATTCAAAGCGGCGTGTTGATAGCCAGCGACTTGGGGCAGGGTTTAAAAAACGCCAGCGTTCTGATCGACTTTACCCGCCCGGAAGGCACCATGGCGCACCTGGCTGCATGCCGCGAGCTGGGTGTCAAGCTGGTGATTGGCACAACAGGTTTTTCAGACGCCCAAAAGCTTGAAATTTTAGAGGCCGCCAAAACCATCGCCATCGTCATGGCGCCCAACATGAGTGTGGGCGTGAACGTCACCTTCAAGCTGCTGGAGATGGCAGCCAAGTCGCTCAGTTCTGGTTACGACATCGAAATCATTGAAACGCACCATCGCCACAAGATTGACGCGCCTTCAGGCACAGCGCTCAAAATGGGCGAGGTGGTGGCCAAGGCTTTGGGCCGGGATCTGAAAGGCCATGCCGTGTTTTCCCGCGAGGGCATCACCGGCGCACGCGATCCTTCAGCCATCGGCTTTTCAGCCATTCGCGGCGGTGATATTGTGGGCGACCACACGGTGATGTTTGCCGGCATTGGCGAACGGATCGAAATCACCCACAAGTCATCGACCCGTGAAGGTTATGCCGAAGGAGCACTGCGTGCGGCGCGCTTTTTGGCGAACAAGAAAAGTGGCCTGTTTGACATGTTTGATGTGCTTGACCTGAAGTAAATAGCAAAGAACAACAAGATGAATTTCATGAGTTTGATAATTCAAGGCGGCGTGGTTAGTGTGGCAGTGGCGGTCGTGCTGCTACTGATGTCGATTGCAAGCTGGGTCGTGATTTTGTGGAAAGCCTGGCTGCTCAAGCGGGCAGTAGGCGATGTGGCGCGCAGCACAGCAGCGTTCTGGCAGTCGGCATCGATTGAAGAAGCCATCGAAAAGGTTTCTGCTTTTGACCGCGAGCAACTGGTTACGCCCTTAATAACCGCCAGCAACATCCAGGCGGGCAACACACTGGCCACACGCGGCGACAAGTCCCAGCAACTCACCCGGGTGCTGCGCGATGCACTGCACGGTATTTTGCTCAAGCTGCAATACGGCCAGGTACTGTTGGCTACTGTCGGTTCCACTGCGCCGTTTGTCGGTTTGCTAGGCACGGTTTGGGGCATTTACCACGCGCTGATTGCGATTGCATCCAGCGGTCAAATCACCATCGACAAAGTGTCTGGCCCAGTGGGTGAGGCGCTCATCATGACGGCGGCGGGTTTGGCTGTGGCGATTCCGGCGGTGCTGGCATTCAATATTTTTGGCCGCTACATCAGCCGGATTGAAGCAGACCTGGAAGGCTTTGCGCGGGATTTGCGCGAGCTGATGTCTGAGGAAAACTCCAAATGACTTTCGGGAGGTTGGAGCGCACCAAAAGCTCAGAACCCATGAGCGAAATCAACGTCACGCCGATGGTCGATGTGATGCTGGTACTGCTGGTGATTTTCATCCTCACCGCACCGCTGATGGCCAGCACCATCAAGCTGGACTTGCCAAAAACCGACGCGGCCAAGGCGTCTGAGGCGCCAAAGTTCGTCACGCTGGTGGTTGATAAAACAAGCCAGATTTTCCTGAACGACAAGGCTATTGCGCTGGACGACCTGAAAGCCAGCCTGACACAAACCGCCGTTCAAAATCCTGAAACTGAAGTGCAACTACGCGCAGACGCTGCTGTGCCGTACGGCAAGATTGTTGAAGTGATGGGTGCAGCCCAAAAAGCAGGCTTGAACCGCATTGGTTTTGTGGCTGATGCGCCAGGTGTGGCGCCGGGTTCAATGCCGACAAAGCCACCTTAAATGTTGTACTCTGACCGGATATACAATCGAGACATGTATATCCTTGGGAGTTACTGATGCAAGTCGCAAAATGGGGAAACAGTTTGGGCGTTCGCCTGCCTGTGGCACTGGTGCATGAGCTCGGCATTTCTGAAGGTGATGAGCTGGAAGTCAGGCCCGTGAAGAAAAAAAGCAAGTCCGCCTTGCCTGCCATTGAAATTATCCGTGAGCCTACGCGGGAAGAACTACTGGAGTCCATGCGCAAATATCGTGGCGCTTGGCCTGTGGGTTACAAGTTTGACCGCGAAGAAGCCAACGCCCGATGAGCGCGTTTCTTGATACGAATGTCCTGGTTTATTGGATCGATGCGCATCCTTTTTCGCAGCAAGCCGAGGCACTGATCACGCGCGACAATGTGATCAGCGTGCAAGTGCTCAACGAGTTTTCAAACGTGCTGCGCAGCAAACGTGGTATGGCCTGGTCGGATATTTCAGACATCAGCAAAACTCTCCAGACCTTATGCAAAACTTGTGATCTGACCTTGAAAACACATCACCTTGCTTTGTATTTGGCCGAGCGTTACCAGTTCAAAATCTACGATGCCAACATAGTGGCGGCCGCAGCACAGATGCGCTGCGAGATACTTTATTCCGAGGACATGCAGCACGGCCTGAATGTGCAAATACCCGCGCAGTTTGGCGGCGGTTCGTTGTCTATCAGGAATCCATTTTTATAAATTTGTACAGGGTTTGAGTTCAAGTTATGCAAGAAAAATATGATCCCGCAGCAGTAGAAACTGCCGCGCAAGCCCACTGGGCAGCCAGCGATGCTTACCGAGTAAATGAACTCGCGGAGGACGCTACTGGCAAACACAAACCCAAATACTACGCCTGTTCAATGCTGCCCTACCCCAGCGGCAAGCTGCACATGGGCCATGTGCGCAACTACACCATCAACGACATGATGGCACGCCAGCTGCGCATGAAGGGTTACAACGTGCTGATGCCGATGGGCTGGGACGCATTTGGCATGCCTGCAGAAAATGCTGCTATTGCCAACAACGTGCCACCCGAGCAGTGGACACGTACCAACATCGCCGACATGAAGGCGCAGTTTGAGCCACTGGGCTTGTCGTTTGACTGGACGCGCGAAATAGCCACCTGCGACCCAAGCTACTACAAGTGGAACCAGTGGATGTTTTTGAAAATGCTGGAAAAAGGCATTGCTTACCGCAAAACCCAGGTCGTCAACTGGGATCCGGTCGATCAGACCGTGTTGGCCAATGAGCAGGTGATTGACGGGCGCGGCTGGCGCAGCGGCGCTCTGGTTGAAAAGCGTGAGATTCCGGGCTATTACCTGCGCATCACCGACTACGCTGAAGAGCTGCTGGACCACACCCTGACCAAGCTGCCAGGTTGGCCTGAGCGCGTACGCGTGATGCAGGAAAACTGGATTGGCAAATCTGAAGGCGTGCGCTTTGCCTTCGTGCATGACATCAGGGATGTTGCTGGCAATCTGGTTCAAGACGGAAAAATGTTTGTCTTCACCACACGTGCCGACACCATCATGGGCGTGACGTTTGTCGCTGTGGCTCCTGAGCATCCTTTGGCAATACGCGCTGGCGAGTTGAATGCTGGATTGGCCCAGAAAATTGAAGCATTAAAAGGTGGCGGCACGACTGAAGCCGAACTGGCAACCAAAGAAAAAGCTGGCGTTGCAACAGGCTTGTTTGCCACCCATCCGCTATCAGGCGACAAAGTACAAATCTGGGTGGGCAATTACGTGCTGATGGGCTACGGCGACGGCGCAGTGATGGGCGTTCCCGCGCATGACGAACGGGATTTTGAATTTGCAAACAAATATGGACTGGCCATCAAACAGGTGGTTTCACTCCCTCTCCCTTTGCGGGGAGAGGGAAATCCAGATTCGGGGGCAGCCCTCACCCCAACCCTCTCCCAGGGGGAGAGGGAGAAAAACACGTTCAACGCAACGGTGTGGGCCGACTGGTATGGCGACAAGCAACGCGGCGTGCTGATCAACTCAGGCAAGTGCAACGGCCTGGCTTTCAAGGCCGCTGTTGATGCTGTCGCTGCCGACCTGATTGCCAAGGGCCTGGGCGAGAAAAAAACCACCTGGCGACTGCGCGATTGGGGCATCAGCCGCCAGCGCTATTGGGGCACGCCGATACCGATCATTCACTGTGATGAGCACGGCGCTGTACCTGTGCCAGAAAAAGATTTGCCGGTTGTGCTACCGCCACATCTGGTGCCGGATGGCTCTGGCAATCCGCTGGTCAAGTGTGAAGAGTTTTTGAACACCACCTGCCCGATTTGCGGCAAGCCTGCCAAGCGCGAAACCGACACGATGGACACTTTTGTGGACAGCGCGTGGTACTACATGCGGTACACCTGCCCCGACAGCGCCACCATGGTGGACGCACGCAACGACTACTGGATGCCGATGGATCAGTACATCGGCGGCATCGAGCATGCGGTGCTGCATTTGCTGTACGCGCGGTTCTGGACCAAGGTGATGCGCGATCTGGGGCTGGTCAAGTTTGACGAGCCTTTTACCAATCTTTTCACGCAAGGCATGCTGCTGCATGACTGCTACTACCGGGAAGAAAAAAGCGGCGGCAAACGCTGGTTTTACCCGGATGAAGTTCTGATTGAACACGACGACAAGGGCAGGCCTTCTCGCCTGTCTGCCAAAGCGGACGGGCTGCCAGTGCTTTATGGTGGCACCGAGAAAATGTCAAAGAGCAAAAACAACGTGGTGGAGCCGCGCGAATTCATCAGCAAGTTTGGCGCAGACACTGCACGCACATTTGTGATGTTTGCCGGCCCACCCGACCAGAGCGCGGCATGGAGCGATTCTGGCGCTGAAGGCAGCTACCGCTTTTTGCGCCGCGTCTGGGCCTTTGGCTGCAAGCTTAATGCTACAAATTCAATAGCTACTTGCGCGCACATTACGTGGGCTACAGGCGAATTTGATGCCCATATCAAAGCCTTGCGGCTGGACGTTCACACGGTACTAAAGCAAATCGATTACGACTACCAGCGCATGCAATACAACACGGTGGTGTCGGGCAGCATGAAGTTGCTCAATGCCCTGGAGAATTTCAAGCCTGATGGGTCAGTGGCTTCAAACGCCGCGTTGCACGAAGGTTTCAATATTTTGCTGCGCTGCCTGTACCCTTGTGCGCCACACCTTGCGCATGCGTTGTGGGTTGAACTGGGCTACAGCAGGCCCGGCGTTGATCTGCTCGACGCGCCCTGGCCGCAAGTAAATAGCAGCGCGTTGCAGCAAGATGAAATTGAGCTGATGCTGCAGATCAACGGCAAGCTGCGCGGTTCGGTCACGGTGCCGGCCGGCGCCGACAAGGCCACGATCGAGGCGGCGGCGCTGGCTTCTGACGCCTTCATCAGGCAGGCAGCGGGGGCGCCCTCGAAGAAGGTTGTTGTCGTGCCGGGCCGGCTTGTCAATATCGTTATTTGAAATAATTGTTGTGACCCTTCAATAAAGGAATTCCATGCAACGTCGCGCTTTTGT
>JAYUVG010000133.1:0-9578 GCA_043754255.1 Polaromonas sp.
TAAAAACCGCGGACGTGGTGAAATTGGTAGACACGCTATCTTGAGGGGGTAGTGCCGAAAGGTGTGCGAGTTCGAGTCTCGCCGTCCGCACCAGATGAATGCATGACAGTCTCCTGGCTTTCGTGCAAAGTGAACAAATTGGCGCAAACTGGCTTTTATTCGTAAACCACACCAGTTATTTCCACCATGAACCTTGACCAGTACCTTCCCGTTCTCTTATTCATTCTGGTTGGCGTTGGTGTTGGTGTGGTGCCGCAAGTGTTGGGCCGGTTGCTGGGTCCGGTGCGGCCCGACGCTGAAAAAAACTCCCCCTATGAATGCGGCTTTGAGGCGTTTGAAGACGCTCGCATGAAATTCGATGTGCGGTATTACCTCGTTGCCATCCTGTTCATTCTTTTCGACCTCGAAATCGCTTTTCTTTTTCCTTGGGCGGTTGCCCTCAAAGAAATTGGCGCAGTTGGCTTCTGGTCTGTGATGATTTTCCTCGGCATCCTGGTTGTGGGGTTTATCTACGAGTGGAAAAAAGGCGCACTGGATTGGGAATGAAAATCAACATTCCCTGTGTCGCGCTACAAAAGGTTTTGTATGTCACTTGACGGTGTGTTTAATGAAGGCTTCAGGACTACCAGCTACGACTCGGTAGTCAACTGGGCCAAAACAGGCTCGCTTTGGCCAATGACGTTTGGGCTTGCGTGCTGCGCTGTTGAAATGATGCATGCTGGTGCTGCCCGCTACGACCTTGACCGTTTCGGAATGCTGTTTCGACCGAGCCCGCGGCAGTCTGATCTGATGATTGTGGCCGGCACGCTGTGCAACAAAATGGGTCCGGCATTGCGTAAGGTATACGACCAGATGGCCGAGCCGCGCTGGGTGCTGTCAATGGGCTCATGCGCCAACGGCGGTGGTTATTACCATTACAGTTATTCGGTGGTGCGCGGCTGTGATCGCATCGTTCCGGTGGATGTGTACGTCCCTGGCTGCCCGCCGACGGCTGAATCGCTGATGTACGGCATCATCCAGTTGCAGCAAAAAATTCGCCGAACCAACACGATTGCGAGGACTTGATGTTTGCGGTTACATCACATGCTCCGGCAACTCCGCAGCAAATCAGCGACACAGTATCATTGGTTTTGGGTAACAAACTTCAACATATCAGCACTGCATTGGGCGAAGTTACCGTCACGGTTAAGGCGGCGGATTACGTTGCAGCAGCAACCCTTTTGCGTGACGCAGCTGGCTGCAAATACGAGCAGCTGATGGACTTGTGTGGGGTTGATTATTCTGAGTATAAAAATGGTCAGTACGACGGCCTGCGGTACTGTGTCGCAACACACCTGCTGTCTGTCAGCCTGAATCAGCGCCTGCGTTTAAAAGTGTTTTGTGCCGATGACAATTTCCCGGTGGTGGATTCGGTCAATGATGTCTGGAACGCAGCCAACTGGTTTGAACGTGAAGCCTTTGACTTGTTCGGCATTATTTTTGAAGGGCACAACGATTTGCGCCGCATTCTCACCGATTACGGTTTTATCGGCCACCCGTTTCGCAAGGATTTCCCGACCACGGGCAATGTCGAAATGCGTTATGACCCGGAGCAAAAACGCGTGATCTACCAGCCCGTCACCATTGAGATGCGCGAAATCACCCCGCGTGTGGTTCGTGAAGATAACTATGGCGGTAACCGCGAAAAGGTTGGCCATGGCTGAGATCAAAAATTACACATTGAACTTTGGTCCGCAGCACCCGGCAGCACACGGTGTGTTGCGCTTGGTACTGGAACTGGATGGCGAAGTTATTCAGCGCGCTGATCCGCACATCGGTTTATTGCACCGTGCCACTGAAAAGCTTGCAGAGAGCAAAACCTACATTCAGTCATTGCCTTACATGGACAGGCTTGACTATGTGTCGATGATGTCCAACGAGCAGGCATATTGCCTGGCAATTGAAAAATTGATTGGCGTTGACGTGCCTGTACGCGCACAGTACATCCGCGTGATGTACGCAGAAATCACCCGCCTGATGAACCACCTGTTGTGGTTGGGTGCGCACGGTTTTGACTGCGGCGCGATGAACATTCTGATTTACTGCTTTCGCGAGCGTGAAAGTTTGTTTGACATGTACGAGGCCGTTTCTGGTGCGCGTATGCACGCAGCGTACTTTCGCCCGGGCGGTGTCTACCGGGATCTGCCAGACCGGATGCCGCAGTACAAAGTTAGCAAGGTTAAAAACGCCAAAGCAATTGAAGCGTTAAATGAAAATCGCCAAGGATCGCTTCTTGACTTCATCGAAGATTTTTGCAACAAGTTTCCCGGTTATGTTGACGAGTACGAAACCCTGCTGACCGATAACCGCATCTGGAAGCAGCGTACTGTAGGTGTGGGCGTGGTGTCACCAGAACGCGCCTTGGCACTTGGCTTTACTGGCCCCATGCTGCGCGGCTCCGGCTTTGCCTGGGACTTGCGCAAACAGCAGCCGTATGACGTGTACGACAAAATGGATTTTGATATTCCTGTTGGTAAAACGGGTGACTGCTACGACCGCTATCTGGTGCGCGTTGAAGAAATGCGCCAGTCGAACCGCATCATCAAGCAGTGCATTGACTGGCTGCGCGAAGACTCGGCAAACGGGCCCGGCCCGGTCATTACCAGCAACCACAAAGTTGCTCCGCCAGACCGTGAATCGATGAAATCCAACATGGAAGAGTTGATTCACCACTTCAAGCTATTCACTGAAGGCATTCACGTGCCTGAGGGCGAAGCGTATGCGGCAGTCGAACATCCAAAAGGCGAGTTCGGCATTTACATTGTCAGTGACGGAGCCAACAAACCATACCGTTTGAAAATTCGTCCGGCTGGTTTTCCGCACCTGGCTGCCATGGACGAAATGTCGCGCGGCCACATGATTGCTGATGCTGTGGCCATCATCGGCACCATGGACATTGTGTTCGGTGAGATTGACCGTTAATCCAGGTGTTTCTAAAAATGATTTCTGAACAAGCCAAATTGAAATTTGCCCGGGAAGTAGCCAAATACCCGGCTGACCAAAAGCAGTCGGCAGTCATGGCTTGCCTGACGGTAATCCAGGACGAGCTTGGCTTTGTCAGCGCAGACAGTGAAAAACTTCTTGCTGACTATCTCGGTATGGCCCCAATTGCTGTGCATGAGGTCACCACGTTTTACAACATGTACAACCAGCACCCGGTTGGTAAATACAAATTGAATGTGTGTACCAATCTGCCGTGCCAATTGCGCGATGGCGCTGTTGCGCTCAAGTACCTGGAGCACAGGCTGGGTATATCGATGGGTGAAACCACATCTGATGGAATGTTCACGTTGCAGCAGTCTGAATGTCTGGGCGCATGTGCTGATTCGCCGGTCATGCTTGTCAACGACCTGACGATGTGCAGCTTCATGAGCAATGAAAAACTGGACCAGCTGATTGCCGGTCTGCAATCTGCTGAGGCAAAAGCATGACAGTCGCTGTGAACACACCCATCAGTGCAGAAGCCAAAAACGTGTTGTCGCAATTTGCGGCGACCGGGGTGCAAACCAGCTTTCATGGCCGACACATCCAGCCGCAAATCATGGCGGACTTGAATGGCATCAATTGGCGATTGAAAGACTATGAAGCGCGGGGCGGTTATCAGGCATTGCGCAAAATTTTGGCTCAGGGCCAAGCCGATACGCCAGAGGGCTCGCCTGCAGTGGGCATGACGCCTGATCAGGTCATTGCAGAAGTCAAGCTGGGTGGCTTGCGCGGCCGTGGTGGTGCAGGTTTTCCTACTGGCTTGAAGTGGAGCTTTATGCCGCGCCAGTTTCCTGGCCAAAAGTTCCTGGTTTGCAATTCAGACGAAGGCGAGCCAGGCACCTGCAAAGACCGCGACATCATGCAATTCAATCCACACAGTGTGATTGAAGGCATGGCCATTGCTGCCTACGCCATGGGCATCACGGTGGGCTACAACTACATTCATGGTGAGATTTTTGCGACCTATTTGCGGTTTGAAGAGGCTTTGGAAGAAGCGCGTGTCGCAGGTTATATCAGCCAGGAAGTTGGCGATAAAATTTTAGGCAGCAGCTTCAGCTTTCAGCTCCACGCAGCTCACGGTTTTGGCGCTTACATTTGCGGTGAAGAAACTGCTTTGCTTGAATCGCTCGAAGGCAAAAAGGGCCAGCCGCGTTTTAAACCCCCGTTTCCGGCCAGCTTTGGCCTGTACGGCAAACCTACCACCATTAACAACACTGAAACTTTCGCGGCTGTGCCTTGGTTGATTCGCAATGGCGGTCAGGCGTACCTGGAATGCGGCAAGCCAAATAACGGCGGCACCAAAATTTATTCAGTGTCTGGTGATGTCGAGTGGCCTGGCAACTATGAAGTGCCACTTGGCACGCCGTTTGCCAAGTTGCTGGAGCTGGCTGGCGGTATTCGGGGCGCT
This sequence comes from Polaromonas sp., assembly GCA_043754255.1. Taxonomy (GTDB): domain Bacteria; phylum Pseudomonadota; class Gammaproteobacteria; order Burkholderiales; family Burkholderiaceae_C; genus Polaromonas. The sequence continues at coordinate 4,433 of JAYUVG010000133.1, forward strand.
GCCCAAGGCCGAACCCTCAAGGCTGTGATTCCCGGTGGTTCATCATCTCCCATATTGCCTGCAGCCATCATGATGGAATGCACGATGGACTACGACTCGATTGCCAAAGCTGGTTCGATGCTTGGATCGGGCGCAGTGATTGTGATGGACGATACCCGCTGCATGGTTGAGTCGCTCAAGCGCCTGTCGTACTTTTACATGCACGAGTCCTGCGGGCAATGCACGCCATGCCGCGAAGGTACTGGCTGGCTCTGGCGCATGGTGGATCGCATTCACACTGGCAAAGGAAAAGCGACTGATCTGGATTTGCTGAACTCGGTGGCTGACAACATCCAGGGCCGCACGATTTGTGCGCTGGGCGATGCTGCTGCCATGCCGGTGCGCGCCATGATCAAACATTTCCGCCATGAGTTTGAGGCCAGGATTACCGAAGCAACTGCGCAAGAAACCCCCACCCCGACTCTCTCCCGCCGGGAACGCAACGGTACTGTATCGCACAGCGCTTAACGACATGATAGAAATCCAATTAGACGGCCAAAAAGTCGATGTGATCGAAGGCAGCACGATCATGCATGCGGCTGAAAAAGCCGGAACGTATATTCCGCATTTTTGCTATCACAAGAAGTTGTCAATTGCAGCCAATTGCCGCATGTGCCTGGTGGATGTTGAAAAGGCTCCAAAGCCCATGCCAGCTTGCGCGACGCCTGTCACGCAGGGCATGATCGTCCACACCAAAAACGACAAAGCCATCAAGGCGCAAAAAGGAGTGATGGAGTTTTTGCTCATCAACCATCCGCTGGACTGTCCTATTTGCGACCAGGGTGGTGAATGCCAATTGCAAGACCTTGCAGTCGGATATGGCACCAGCCAATCGCGCTATGACGAAGAAAAGCGGATGGTGGCTCCCAAAGAGGTCAGCCCTCTGGTGTCCATGAAAGAGATGAGCAGGTGCATCCACTGCACCCGCTGCATTCGGTTTGGGCAAGAAGTCGCTGGCGTGATGGAACTGGGCATGTCGCACCGCGGCGAACATGCTGAAATCGAAACGTTTATTGGCATGTCGATTGACTCTGAACTGTCGGGCAACATGATTGATATTTGCCCAGTTGGCGCATTGACCAGCAAGCCATTTCGCTACAGTGCCCGCACATGGGAGCTGTCACGCCGCAAGTCCATTAGCCCACACGATTCAACCGGTACCAACCTGATTGTTCAGGTCAAGGCGAGCAGGGTTATGCGCGTCTTGCCACTTGAAAACGAAGCTGTCAACGAATGCTGGCTGGCTGACCGCGACCGTTTCTCATATGAGGCACTTAACAGTGATGAGCGACTGTTAAGCCCAATGATCAAGCAGAGCGGCGAGTGGAAACCGGTTGACTGGCAAACAGCACTTGAATATGTGGCCAATGGCTTGAAACAGATCAAGGCTGACCATGGAGCCAGCAGTATTGGCGCATTGGTAAGCCCACACAGTACGCTTGAAGAATTGCACCTCGCGGCATCGTTGATGCGCAGCATTGGCAGCGACAACATTGACCACCGTTTGCGTCATGCCGAATTTACACCTGCAAATGGTGTGCGTTGGCTGGGCACTTCGATAGCGTCGCTTTCCACCTTGCAACGGGTATTGGTTGTTGGCTCGAACCTGCGCAAGGATCACCCCTTGTTTGCGCAGCGTATCCGTCAGGCAGTGCGCAAGGGATGTGCACTCAGCGCTATAAATTCTGTAGCAGAGCTGGCTACCGGCGAAGCTTGGGCAATGCCCGTTGGGCATGTCATGATGGTTGAAGCTGGCGCATGGGCGCAATCACTGGCAGATGTGGCGGCAGCCATTGCAGGTGAAAAAGGTGTTGATGCTCCGGTTGCAGGTCAGGTAACTGATATTGCCAAGGGCATTGCCAAATCTTTGATGGGCGGCGAGCGCAAGGCTATTTTGCTTGGCAATGCCGCTGCGCATCACCCCAATGCGTCTGGCCTCTTGGGGCTTGCTAACTGGATTGGCGCGCAAACAGGCGCAATTGTTGGTTATCTGACAGAGGCAGCCAATACGGTTGGCGCGCAACTTGCCGGAGCCACATCACAAGGCAAAGGTTTGAATGCTGGGCAAATGCTGGAGGGCCAACTCAAGGCCGTCATTTTGCTGAATACTGAGCCTGAATTTGATTCCGCACATGGTGTTAAAGCAGTTGCGGGATTGAACGCTGCGCAAATGGTAGTCACGCTCAGTCCGTTCAAGGCAAACCTGAGCTTCAGTGATGTGCTGCTGCCGATTGCTCCATTTACCGAAACGCCTGGCACGTTTGTTAATGCCGAGGGCCGTGTGCAGAGCTTTCATGCAGTTGTCAAACCTTTGGGTGATACGCGTCCGGCCTGGAAAGTGTTGCGTGTCTTGGGCAATTTGCTGGATGTGCCTGGTTTTGATTTCGAGTCGTCACTGGACGTGCTTCAACAAGTTAAAGGGATCTCGGAGGGGCATGTTGTGGAAGCCATGTTGAGCAACACCCTTGACGCCAGCATCCAGTTGACCAGCGCGAATCAGGCCATCCCTGCAGTGGCCAGTATTTATCAGCTTGATAGCCTGGTCAGGCGAGCCACGTCATTGCAACTGACGGCAGATGCGCGCGGCATAGCTGTGGTGGATGACACGACCGAAGGAGTGGCAGCATGATTGACGGCATACACGCCTTTGGGCAGGGTTTGGCTGGCGGAATCTGGCCCACGACGGTGTGGCCCGTGTTGTGGACATTGATCAAAATTGTTAGCGTTTTGTTGCCACTGATGGGTTGCGTTGCGTATCTCACGCTCTGGGAGCGCAAGGCTATCGGCTTTACACAAATTCGACTTGGCCCCAACCGTGTGGGCCCGTTTGGATTGCTGCAACCGATTGCTGATGCACTCAAGCTGCTGACCAAAGAAATTATTATTCCTACTGCAGCGAGCAAAGGGTTGTTTGTGCTGGGGCCGATCATGACCATCATGCCGGCGCTGGCTGCTTGGGTGGTCATTCCATTTGGGCCAGATGTAGCGCTCGCCAACATCAACGCAGGCCTGCTGTTTTTGATGGCCATTACTTCGCTGGAGGTGTACGGCGTCATCATTGCCGGATGGGCGTCCAATTCCAAGTATGCTTTTCTGGGCGCCATGCGCGCCTCGGCCCAAATGGTGAGCTATGAGATTGCCATGGGTTTTTGCCTGGTAGTCGTATTAATGGTATCGGGCAGCCTGAACATGACCGACATCGTGATGGGGCAGGGCAAGGGCATGGCAGCCGACAGGGGCTTGACGTTCCTGTCGTGGAACTGGCTGCCTTTGCTGCCTATTTTTGTGGTGTATTTCATCTCTAGCCTGGCCGAAACCAATCGCCATCCGTTTGATGTGGTGGAAGGTGAATCAGAGATTGTTGCCGGGCACATGGTCGAGTATTCGGGCATGTCTTTTGCCATGTTTTTTCTGGCTGAATACGCCAATATGTGGCTGGTTGCCATCCTCGCTGTTTTGCTGTTTTTGGGCGGTTGGTTGCCGCCAATTGACAGTGCATTGTTCAACTGGATACCGGGCTGGATCTGGCTGGGCGCCAAGACATTCGTCATCGTCACCATGTTCCTATGGGTGCGCGCCACGTTTCCACGCTTTCGCTATGACCAGATCATGCGTTTGGGCTGGAAGATTTTTATCCCTGTGACGCTGGTCTGGCTGGTAGTGGTCGGCGGCTGGATGCAAACGCCCTGGAACATCTGGAAGTAATTTATGTCAGTCGCATCGATCAAAGATTTCGCTTCAAGCTTCATGCTTGCTGAATTGTTCAAGGGCATGGCCTTGACTGGCAAGTACATGTTCAAACGCAAAATCACCATTCAATTTCCTGAAGAAAAAACGCCGCAAAGCCCCAGGTTTCGTGGCCTGCACGCTCTGCGTCGCTATGAAAATGGAGAAGAACGCTGCATTGCCTGCAAGCTTTGCGAAGCAGTCTGCCCAGCTTTGGCAATCACGATTGAGTCTGAAGTCCGAGATGACGGCAGCCGCCGTACATCGCGCTATGACATCGATTTGACCAAATGCATTTACTGCGGTTTTTGCGAGGAAAGCTGCCCGGTCGATTCGATTGTTGAAACGCATATTTTTGAATACCACGGCGAAAAACGCGGTGACTTGTATTTCACCAAAGACATGCTGCTGGCTGTTGGTGACCGCTACGAGACTGAAATTGCTGCCAGCCGTGCTCTTGACGCCACGTTTCGTTAAAACGCAAATCAGGCTTGTACCCGTTACATCACTAATCGCTGAAGCTGCTGAATCCTGAAAGAAAAAAGTACAACATGGACGCCAAAACAGGTCTTTTTTATGTCTTCGCTGCCTTGATGCTGTTTGCGGCATTCAAGGTAATCACAGCGCGCAACCCGGTACATGCCGCACTGTTCCTCGTGCTGGCGTTTTTTCAGGCTGCTGCTATCTGGATCTTGCTGAAGGCTGAATTTTTAGCCATCACTTTGGTGCTGGTGTATGTTGGCGCGGTCATGGTGCTGTTTTTGTTTGTGGTGATGATGCTGGACATCAATATCGACAGCATGCGCCAGGGCTTCTGGAAGCATTTTCCGCTGGCTGGCACAGTTGGAGCCATCATCGCGCTTGAAATGTCTTATGTGCTGATGGGTGGTTTTCGCGAACCACCCAAAGTAAATAGTGTTGCTGGGCAAATAGGGGCGCAGGTGTCCAACACCAAAGAGCTTGGCAAGGTGCTCTACTCTGAATACATCTATCCGCTTGAAATTGCAGCGGTCATTTTGCTGGTGGCCATCATTGCCGCTATCGCCTTGACTTTGCGCGAGCGCAAGGATTCCAAATCACAAAATCCGTCCGAGCAGGTCAGGGTTAAAGCGGCAGACCGCGTGAAGCTGGTCAAGATGAAGCCAGTTATGCCCGAAATGATTGCTCCAGCGACTGAGGAGAAAAAAACATGACGCTTACGCTGGGACATTTTCTTTCATTGGGCGCAATGCTGTTTGCGCTGTCGGTTATTGGCATTTTTCTGAACCGGAAGAATCTGATTATTTTGCTGATGGCTATCGAATTGATGTTGCTGGCGGTCAATATGAATTTCGTGGCGTTTTCGTACTATCTGAACGACATGGCGGGTCAGGTTTTTGTG
>JAYUVG010000134.1:0-17966 GCA_043754255.1 Polaromonas sp.
TTTTGCCAATAGTCTAGCTATTGGACTGCAAAATGCGCCTTGCAGCTCATCCCAACCTGCACTACACCCATTCGCAGCGAGTTATGCAGAGCACCCCTAGCAATGCAGCTGGGGTGAATTACGTACTGCCTGGTTCCAAACGCTTCGAATGCGCTCCCTATTTGTTGAGCCTTTTTTGTACGTGTTATTCCATTTCCACATCATTCGTGAACGCGAAGGCGAAGCGAAGACAGTACAGGCGTACGGCGAGCGTTGCCGCCAAAGTGCACGGATGATTTGGAAATGGAATTACCTCAAGACTGCGAGCGGTCAGACAGCTTGCTACACAGGCCACACCACCCCGTTATCGTTCAGCAGCGCATCCAGTGGCACATCATGCGGCTCTGGTTCCATGTCAGGCAACCAGCCGTTGGTGTAACCCAGCCCCACCGTAAACGGCTTGGGCAACAGCGCCGCCAAAGTGCGGTCATAAAACCCGCCGCCATAACCCAGCCTGAAGCCGCCCGGCCCGTAACCCACACACGGCACAAACAGCAGCGTGGGCACAATCACTTCGGTGTCTTTGGGCTTGGGAATGCCGTAGGCGTCTTCTTCCATCGGGCAGCCCGGGTACCAGGCGTGAAAAGTCAGCGTTTTGTGCACTTTGTCTACCACCGGCAGGCCGATGCGGCGGGGCTGGGGCTCATCGAGCAGCTCGCCGTCTTCCTTCCAGCGGTGCAGCGCGGGCAGCGGGTCAAACTCGCCCTTGATGGGCCAATACGCGCCAATGACCTGGTCAGTGCGACCAAACAGCCAGATGCGCATCACGCGTTGCAACATATCAGCGCGTTGCAGGCGATCCGGCAGGTTCAAACGCTGTTCGATCAGGGCTTTGCGGGTATTTAATTTGTCCATAATCTACAGATGCTATACAAATTTGTTTTCACCACTGTTTTTGCTGCTTTTTCAGCCGCTTGTTTAACGCCTGTTGCCACGGCACAAACTGCGTCAGGCGACAGCCTGATCGTTGAAATGAACCAGGCCTTCAAGCGCGCCGACCGTAAAAGATTAAGCGCGCTGTTGCCTCAAGCCAGAGGCCACGCGCTGGAGCCTTATGCAGCCTACTGGGAACTGAAAGCCCGCTTGCCAGAAGCCAGCCCACAGGAAGTGCAGGACTTTTACGCCCGCTACCCCGGCACTTATCAGGAAGACCGGCTGCGCAACGATTGGCTGCTGCTGCTAGGCCAACGGCGCGACTGGGCAGCCTTTGCCCAAGAGCACCCCAACTACCGCATGGGTGACGACCGTGAAGTGCGCTGCTACTCCTTGCTGGTTGAACATTTGAAAAACCCGGCTGCTGACATGCGCCTGGCCGATGAAGTACGCAAAAACTGGTACGCCCAGCGCGATGCTGACGACGGCTGCCGCAGTGCTGCCGAACGACTGGTGGGCAGCAAGAATTTGAACGTACAAGACGTGTGGCAGAAAGCGCGACTGGCGCTGGAAGGCAATCGCCCACGCGCTGCACGTGAAGCAGTGGCCATCGTGTCGCCGGAATCAGCTGGACTGGTGGCCGAATTGATCGACAGCCCGGCAAGATTTTTGACTGAGAAAAACGTCGCGATTCGCGGCACCCGCAAAGAACTCATCACGCTGGCACTCGTCAAAATGGCCAGCGCAGACCAGTCTGGCGCAGAAAGCGCAGCCGCCATGATGGATGCCAAATGGGGCAACCAGCTGACCAGCGAGGAGCGCAATTGGGTGTGGGGCCTGATTGGCAAGCAAACCGCCACCCGGCTGGGCACTGTGCCTGCCGCCACAGCGCTTGAATATTTCAGCAAGGTCAGCAAAGACACCGACCTGACAGACGACATGCTGAGCTGGAAAGTACGAGCCGCGTTGCGCGCAGCAAGGCAGCCCCGGTTCAGGGAAGTGCTAAATGCCATCAACGCCATGAGCGAGGCTGGCAAGGCAGACCCCACCTGGGTGTACTGGAAGGCCAAAGCCCTGCAAGCCACGCAACCCGCCAATCCAGAGGCCCTCGCCCTGTACCAATCAGTTGCATCAGTACGCGGCTTTTACGAGCAGCTGGCACTGGAAGAGCTGGGCCAAAAAATCACCGTGCCGCCGCGGCCAGCGCCCTTGAACGTTGATGAAATACAAGCTGCCCGCCTGAACGCCGGGCTGAACCGCGCGGCCTATGCCATCACGATTGGCCTGCGGCCTGAGGGCGTGCGCGAATGGAACTACAGCACCAACCTGGCCAAGCCCGGCGGTATGACTGACCGCGAGCTGCTGGCTGCCGCCCAGTTTGCCTGCGACAAACAAATCTGGGATCGCTGCATCAACACCAGCGAGCGCACCAAAGAGCTGACTGACTTCGATCAGCGCTTCCCAATGCCGTTCAGGGACGCAGTCGTCAAACGCGCGCAAAGCATCAATCTTGACCCGGCTTATGTATATGGCCTGATACGCCAGGAAAGCCGCTTCATCATGGATGCCCGCTCGGGCGTGGGCGCATCGGGCCTGATGCAGGTGATGCCCGCCACCGCGCGGGAGACCGCGCGGCGTTTGGGCATGACAGGTTTTACCGGTGACCAGATCAATGACCGAGACACCAATATCGCGATTGGCACCGGGTATTTGAAAATGGTGCTCGACGACGTGGGCGGCTCAACGGCCATGGCCGCGGCGGCCTACAACGCCGGGCCGGGACGCCCCAGAATCTGGCGCGGCCAGTCGGGCAGCCCCACGGTAGACGCTGCCATTTGGGCAGAAAGCATTCCGTTCAGCGAGACGCGTGATTACGTTAAAAAAGTGCTGAGCAACACCACCAACTACGCAGCGATTTTGACCGGTCAGCCGCAGTCCCTTAAGGCGCGTATGGGGATGGTGGGGCCACGGGACGCAAGCCAGAGCGAGCCAGACAAGACCTTGCCTTGATGAACTATTGCTATGTAATCAGGAGCTGTTTGCGCGCATATTACGTGGGCTAGAGCATTAATATGTGCCTGAAAACGAACCATTTAAACAAGAGTTAAATCTACTGAATTGAAACCATCCTAGACTGCCAGACTGTGAATTACCCAGACAAACTTAACACCCTTTTGCACCCTGTCAGCACGGCGAAGCCATTGGTACTGGACTTATTTGCCGGCTGTGGCGGGTTGGCGTTGGGGTTTGAAGCGCAAGGCTTTGAAACACTGGGTTTCGAGATGGACGCTGATTGCTGCGCCACTTACAGACACAACCTCAAAGGCGATTGCATTCAGGTCAAACTGGACACGGGTTACGTCTTTCCCAAAGCGCAAGTGGTGATTGGTGGCCCGCCCTGTCAGCCCTTTAGTGTGGGTGGTCATCAAAACGGCATTCGTGACGCACGTGACGGATTTCCCGCTTTCATTTCTGCGGTGGAGCAAGCCCAGCCCGACATCTGGATGTTTGAAAACGTGCGTGGCCTGATGTACAGAAACAAAGATTACCTTGACGTAATTATTGCCGAGCTTGAGCGACTGGGCTATGTGGTCGAGTTCAAATTGCTCAATGCCGTCAACCACGGTGTCCCGCAAAACCGTGAGCGCGTGATTGTTGTTGGCCATCGCGGCGAATTTCACTACCCTGCGTTGCAACATCCGCGCATCAGTGCCGGACAGGCGCTGGAAAACCTTGCCGAGCAGACACAAGCCGATTCAAAATTTTTGACTGCCAGTATGGATACCTATGTTGCCAAATATGAAAAGGCATCCAGCTGTATCACGCCCAGAGACTTGCATCTTGACCGGCCAGCGCGAACCGTGACCTGTCGAAATCTGGCAGGCGCTACGGGCGACATGCATCGAGTGGTTTTGCCCGATGGCCGCCGCCGCAGATTGACCGTAAGGGAAGGTGCGCGTCTGCAAAGCTTTCCAGACTGGTTTGAGTTTCAAGGCAGCGAGACGAGTGCCTACAACCAGATAGGTAATGCTGTGCCTCCATTGCTAGCGTACAGCATCGCAGCAAGTTTCCGCACATATTTGGACTCAACATTGCGTTTGAAAAAGCCAGCTATCCAAAAGCGTCGCCATTCAGTACAACTACAGTTGATAGCGGCTTAATAACTATGGCTCGTTTAAATAAATCCCAAATACGGCTTCAACTTATACAGGCTCGAGTTGACGAGGCGTTAGAAATTTTGGCTGCGTTAGGCATACCTCAGAAAGGAATGACATCCCGACGAAAAGTAAGGATGGCTAAGGCATTTTTGGCAGTCGCCGGTATGGACCCAAACTCACGTTGGGCTGACGCTATGGACAGCAGCAATGGTCATCAGCTTTTGTCCCGACAGGTTATCACTGCTTTAAACTTGAGTTGGGGTGAAAAAATTGCCGATAGCTCATACGACGACATCAGGCGCGAAGATCTAATTTTGCCGGTTGCAGCGCTGATCGTACTTAACAGCGCAAAGAATCGGAATGCGAACACAAATGATGGAACCCGTGGCTTTGCGCTTAATCCTAGTGCAGCGAAAGCCATACGTGCATACGGTGCGCCCGCATGGACAAAAGAAGTTGCAAAATTTTTAGACGGGCGGCCAACGCTGGAGGAAGAGTTAGAGAGAACTCGTAATTTAGTGCGCATCCCAGTCCAAGTTCAAGATGGCTTAACACTGACCTTTAGCCCAGGAGCGCACAACCTGCTTCAGAAGCATGTCATTGAAAACTTCCTAACCATTTTCGGTTTCGGCGCGCAGGTCTTGTATGTGGGCGATACGGCAAACAAAAGCCTGTTTGTAGATCAAGCTGGCTTGGCTGAATTGGCATTTTTTGAACTGGCGCACGACAAGCTGCCTGACGTCGTGGCTTATTCGAAAAGCAAAAACTGGCTGTACCTGATAGAAGCAGTCACGACGGTCAACCCGATCTCAGAAATGCGCCGCAGGACACTAAGCTTGCTTACGGCCAAATGCAATGCAAGCGTCATCTACATCACAGCGTTTGCTGATCGAGCCACCTACAGAAAGTTTGCCCACGACATTGCCTGGGAAACGGAGGTATGGATCGCCGATGCCCCAGAACACATGATTCACTTTAACGGGGATAAGTTTTTGGGGCCGCACAATTAATTATTGCTATGTAATCAGGAGCTGTTTGCGCGCATATTACGAGGGCTAGAACCGTAAGAACATCTGAAGGCGTAGCAAAAACTGGCTTTTGAATCACGTTGCACCAAAGGCATCGCACAATGAAGTTCCTTCTCCTGGCATTCATTGCCATCGTCCTGCTGGGTTTAAATATCCGGGCTACGCTACTGATTGCTAGAGATACTTTGTCCACATCGTCTCAAAGACTTTGGCAATTCGCGTTGGTTTGGCTCGTTCCAGCTTTAGGCGCTGTCATTACCCTCGCTGTGCATAGACCTGTAGAGAAGCCTTCGCGCCGATATCGCACACAGCTTGATCCTGGGGATGATTTCGCAATGTCCGGTCGTGCTCATAAAAACCTGGCAGATGCGATTGATGGCGATTAGAAAATTATCGGCATACCGCTCCAGTAAAGCCAGTACCTGAAAATGGTACTATTGAACAATGAGACGACGTTACCAGCGGATTGTTGAATTGATTTTTTCACGGCCAACAAGTGGCAATGTTCAGTGGCGTGATATTGAAGCCTTGTTTGTTGAGCTGGGCGCAGACATTGATGAACGAGCAGGCAGCCGGATTTCAATTTTCTTATTTGATGAGGTGCGGGTTTTTCATCGCCCACATCCATCACCCAACACCGACAAAGGTGCGGTAGGTGCCATCCGGAAATGGCTGGAACAACACGGAGTACAGCCATGAACACCATGACAGTTGACGGCTTTCACGCGACGATTGAATTTGACGCTGACCTTGATATGTTCAGGGGAGAAATTCTTGGCCTCAATGGGGGTGCGGACTTTTACGGGAAAAATCCGAAAGAGCTGCGTGCGGAGTTCAAACGCTCGCTTGAGGTTTTCTTGAAGGTGTGTGCAGAAAAAGGCATCGAACCAAGACGCCATTTTTCTGGCAAGTTCAATCTGCGAATCTCCCCACAGTTGCACGAAAAGCTTGCCATTGCAGCTCAGGCCAAAGGTAAAAGCATCAACACCTTGGCTCAAGAAGCCTTGCAGGAAAGCTTTGCGTAAAACAGGTTCAATCGAGCATCATTTATTGCTATCAACTTAATAGCTGGTTGTGCGCATTTCGCCTTGGCTACAGCACGAAAACACACCTGAAAATACCCTTTTGCCGGCAAAAAATACCATTAACTACTAAATTGACACTATGAAAAAAATTCTTATCCTCGGCGGCACTGGCTTTGTGGGTCGTCACGTGTGCGAAAAGCTGGCGGGTGGTGACTACCGCGTGACGGTGCTGACGCGGCGGCGTTCCAATGCCAGGGATTTGCAAATGTTGCCGATGCTGGACGTTGCCGAAGGCTCGGCTTACGACGCTGCGGCACTTGAGCCGCTGGTGGCCGAACAGGATGCAGTCATCAACTTGGTAGCCATATTGCACGGCACTGAAGCTGCTTTTGACAAGGCCCATGTGCAATTGCCGTTGGCTTTGGTCAAGGCTTGCAATGCAGCCGGGCAAAGGCGGATTGTGCACGTCAGCTCGCTGGGTGCGGATGTCAATGCGCCGTCGATGTACCAGCGCAGCAAGGCGCGTGGCGAGGCAGTGCTGCTTGGCTCTGGCCTGGACATTAGTGTGTTGCGGCCCAGCGTGATTTTTGGGGCGGAGGACAAGTTTTTGAACACGTTTGCATCGCTGCAAAAGCTGTTTCCCGTTATTCCGCTGGCTGGCAGCACCGCCAAGTTTCAGCCAGTGTGGGTGGAAGATGTTGCCAGCGCGATTGTTGAATGTGTTGAGAACAGATCGACCATTGGCCAGACTTATGAAGCCTGCGGCCCCGAGATTTTTACCCTCAGGCAGCTGGTGCAATTGGCTGGTCAATACAGTGGTAACGACAAGCCTGTTATCGGCCTGCCCGACGCACTGGCGCGCATTCAGGCAAGGCTGATGGAGTTGGCTCCTGGCGAGCCGATCATGAGCCGTGACAACCTGGATGCGATGAAGGTTGACAACATATCGGGCGGCAAATTGCCCGGTTTGAAGGAGTTGGGAATTACGCCGTCAGCATTAAGTGCCGTTGCACCGTTTTACCTGGGCGCGCAGGGCTTGCGCAGTGGGCTGATGGCCAAGCGCAAAACGGCTGGGCGGTTTTAGCGTGGCATCAATCTGGCTGGTTTTTAGCATCAATCAGTAAAGCTGACTGCGCTAGCATGGTGTTTTTCAAGAACACAACCCATCATGCTCAAACTCTACATCACCAATAAAAATTATTCATCCTGGTCGATGCGGCCGTGGGTTGCCTTGAGGCAAACCGGCATTGATTTTGAAGAGGTTATGGTGCGGCTTGGAGACAATCCGTTTGATGCGGACTCAAGTTTCAAGCGCGCCATCAGACAAGTAAACCCTGGCGGGCGTGTACCGGTGTTGGTAGACGATGGTCTGGCTGTCTGGGACACCCTGGCAATTGCTGAATACCTGGCCGAAAAATTTCCTGAAAAGCACCTGTGGCCCGAGGATGTAAAAGCCAGAGCCAGAGCCCGCAGCGTGTGCGCTGAAATGCATTCTGGTTTTACGGCATTGCGCAGCGCTTGCCCGATGAATATTGAGGCTGCCTTGCCAGAAGTGGGCGCGATTGTCTGGCGTGACAAGCCGGGTGTGAAGGGTGATGTGGCGCGCATCGTCAGCATGTGGACTGAACTGCTGGCCCAATACAAGGGGCCGATGCTGTTTGGTGAATTTTCTATCGCTGATGCCTACTTTGCCCCGGTGTGCATGCGCATAGCCACCTATGCGCTGCCCGTGCCAGCCAACATCAGTGAGTACATCCAACGCGTCTGCGCCTTGCCTGGCGTCAAGGCTTGGATTGCCGATGCACTGGCCGAAGAAGATTTTGTTGCCGAAGACGAGCCGTATCGAATTTCATCAGAAAGGGCGAAATAATCATGGTGACCATCTATTTGCGCTACGTCCTGAACACAGCCAAGCTTGCTGAATTTGAACACTATGGGAAACTCTGGATACCGCTGGTGAAAAAATTCGGTGGTCAACATCACGGGTACTTTTTACCCAGCGAGGGTGCTAACAACATTGCGCTGGCGTTGTTCACATTTGACAGTTTGGCGACTTACGAGATTTACCGCCAGCAATCATTTGAAGACACCGAATGCAAAGCTGCTTTCAAGTATGCGGCCGACACGCAGTGCATCATCAGTTACGAACGCAGCTTCTTTCGGCCAATGTTTAACTGACTTGAGCAAAATACCAGTCAAGCCACCATTGCCGCATAAACTGTCTCGTCAAGTCACAGTAATCTTCGCCGTTTTAATAATCCGGCTCCAGCGGTCAATCTCGGATTTTAAAAACACGCCAAAGTCTTGCGAGCCCTTGGGTGTCACCCGAAAGCCCTGCTGTTTGGCGCGCTCTTCCACCTCGGGGGTGTACATGATTTTGATGATCTCGCGGGAGTATCTGTCAACAATATCGTCGGGCGTTTTAGCCTGGATCATCACGCCAGTCCAGTTTTCAACGAACAGACCCGGCATGCCCGCTTCCATTGCGGTTGGTACGTCTGGCAACATCGAATGCCTGCCCAGACTGCACAGCGCAAGGGCGCGAAGCCTGCCACTTTTGACATGCGCAATCGATTCCGGGAAGTTGGAAAAAATCACATCCAGTTGCCCGCCAATCAGGTCTGTCATCGAAGGCGCGCCGCCCCGGTAGGGCACATGCGTCATTTTCGACTTGTTCAGGTCATTGAACAACGCCATCGTCAAATGCGGAGGAGTGCCGTTGCCACTCGACCCAGCGTTGAGCTGTCTGGTTTTGGCAATTGCCATCAAGTCCTTGAAGTCCTTGACCGGACTTGCCGCGGGCACCACCACCAGAATGGGCGAGCCGGCCAGCAAGGCCACCGGCCGCAGCTCTTTGGTAAAACTGTACGGCGCTGTCGGGAACAGGCCGACATTGGCCGCATGCGCCAGCGTGATGGCCAGCAGGCTGGAGCCATCAGGCGTGGACTTGGCGACCTGCTCAGCACCAATTTGGGCATTGCCACCAGCCTTGTTTTCAACCACCACACTGACTTTCCAGGCTTCAGCCAGCTTTTGCGCCACCGTGCGCGCCATGCTGTCTGTCAGGCCACCGGGGGGGAACGGCACGATGTATTTGAGTGAGCTGCCAGCTTTTGGAAAGCCTGATGCCTGGGCATGAACCAGATTGGCACCGCCCAATAAAGCAGCACCAGACAGGACAAGTTGACGACGTTTCATGATGGATTTTCCGAATTATTAGAAGTTATGGCAGGTTATTCAGTCAGCTTGACCAGCGAAGCGAAAAGCGTGTCGGGAATGGTAATGCCAATCTGGAGCGCCTCACGCTCCAGCGCCAAACGCCTGCTACCTGCCAGTCGCACGCCATCGTCCACCAGCATTTCGGTGATGATGGTTTCCATGCGTTCAAAGTACACGTCCTTGCCCGCCAGAGCGCCCGGGTCAATCACGATAAAAGCCTGGCCCAGCCGCGGCACATTGCCTGCTTCAACAAAAAACGACGACGCTTCAAAGCCAAACTGCGCGCCGACCACGGCCGTCACCATCAGCTCGACAATCAGGGCCAGCATTGCGCCCTTGGGGCTGCTGCTGGCACCCACCGGCAGCATCGAGCCAGCCATGCCCGCCGCCGGGTCAGTGGTGGGCATGCCTTCGCTGTCAAGCGCCCAACCCAGCGGAATCGCCTTGCCCGAGCTGGCAGCCACCATCAGCTTGCCGCGCGCCACTTCACTCAGTGACAAGTCAATCATCAACGGGTCGCCAGAACGCCTGGGGAAGACTGCCGCCACTGGATTGGTGCCAAAAATCGGATGCTTGCCACCCGCAGCAGGCATGGCAGCAGGTGAATTGGCGAAGCCCAAGCCCACCATGCCTGCATCAGCTACTGCCCGCAGGTGGTCTACCAGCACACCGCAGTGGTGGCTGTTGGTGATGCCGACAAAACACACGCCCGTCTTTTGCGCTGCGGCAATAGCTGTGGCAATGGCCAAATCACACGCCGGAAAAGCCAGGCCGTTGTGCGCATCGACCAGCGCCGCAGCTGCCTTGTGCTGCACCACGCTGGCAACTGCCTGCCCGTTGGCACGGCCATTGCGCAAATGGGCGGTGTACTGCGCAACCCGGCTTAGTCCGTGCGAAGGCATGCCCTGCATGTCGGCCAGCACCAATGCGCGCGCTGTGCTGGCTGCCATGGCCTGGGTAGCGCCTGCTTTGAGCAAAGCTGTGGTTGCCAGCTCAATGGCGTCATCTTTAAAAAGTTGTGTCATGGTGAGAATTTTTACTTTAGGCAGTCCAGAACTTTTTCAGCAATCATGAACGACACACGTTCATTGGACTGAAAGCTCAAACCTGAAATATGCGGCGTGAGCAGCAGATTGGGGCAGTCTTGCAGCTCAACATTGGCCGGCATTGGCTCAACGTCAAATACATCAATGGCTGCACCGCCTAATTGGCCTGAGCGCAGTGCCGCTGCAACGGCCGCCACATCCAGAATATGCCCGCGTGAGGTGTTGATCAGTATCGCGCCCGGCTTCATGCTGGCAATGCGCGCGGCGCTGAACAAGCCACGCGTGCCGTCCACCAGCGGCACATGCAGCGTCACCACATCTGATTGCTGGATCAACTCATCGAGTGCGACTTGCTTCACATTGTTTTGCGTAAAAACTTCTGCCCCCGCTGGCAGCATCGCATCGAACGCGATGACATTCATGCCCAGCGCACGGGCCTTTTGTGCGGTCAGCTGGCCTATAGAGCCAAACCCAATCACGCCCAGTGTTTGCCCGGCTATCTCGCGGCCATTGCTGACGGCTGTGCGTGGCCATTGCCCGCTGGCAACATCTGGCGTACACGTAAAAGCGCCGCGCAGCAGCATCAGCGCACTGGTGATCACATATTCAGCCACGCTCAGTGCGTTCGCACCCGTTGCCGGGATCACCGCCATGCCTGCGGCTTCGCAGCCGGGCACGTCGATGTTGTCCAGCCCCACACCCAAGCGGCCAATGACTTTGCAGCGGCCTGACGCAGCCAGCACTTTTAAAAGTTCACCCCGTACTTGCGTCAGGTTGCGCACAATCAGCGCGTCGCAGTTGGCAGCTTCCTGCAGCAAGCGCGGCGCGTCTTTTTGCAAACCAGCGTCGTACAACACATCATGCTGGGCGCTGAACTGCGCAACCGCCCGCTCGTCCATGAACTCACAAATGACGATGCGTGCCACAGCGTTCTTACGCCGATTCAAACAGGCGAGTCAACACAAACTCGCGGTGACCCAATGCCTCAGCAGAAGTCAATCGGCCATTGGCCGTGCGCAACATGTTTTCAAGCAATTTGTCACCCGCCTGATCCAGCGTGATGTCGCGCTGCAGCAGGCCGGATGTGTCTACATCAATGTGCTCGCCCATCAGCCGCACGGTACGCGGGTTGGAGCAGATTTTGATCACCGGAACAATTGCATTGCCAATCACATTTCCCTGCCCTGTGGGGAAGAAATGAATCGCAAAGCCAGACGCAGCGCACAGCGTCACCATCTCGGCCGCAGCACTCGACGAGTCCATGAACCACAGACCAGGATGGGTTGGCTTTTCGGCCTTGTCGATCACACCATCAACGGTGCATTTTTTACCGATTTTTTGAATGTTGCCCAGTGCCTTTTCTTCAATCGTGGTCAGGCCGCCAGCGATGTTGCCTTTGGTCGGTTGCGAGTCAGACAAATCGCTGGTTTTGTGGCGGTTGATCATGTCCTGATAGCGATTGAACATGAACATGAACTGGGCGCGTATGGCGTCAGTCGCACAACGTTCCGCCACAATTTTTTCGCCGCCGGTGATCTCCGATGTTTCGCCAAAGCACAGCGTGGTTTTAAGCGGGTGCAGCTTGTCAAAAGCATTGCCTACTGTCGGGTTGGCACCGCAGCCAGAGGTGGTGTCAGACTCGCCGCATTTGGTTGACACCCACAGCTCTGAAATGGCACAGGTTTCACGCTGCTTTTCGCTGGCCCACTGAACGTATTCACGCGCGGCTTTTGAAGCCCGCAAAATCGTGTCGTGGTCACCATGGCCTTCAATGCCAAAGCCAATCACTGGCTTGCCAGTCGATGCAATGCCTTCAACGACTTTGGCTGTCCACGAATCTTCAATGCCAATCACCACTACAGCCGCCACATTGGGGTTGCAGCCTGCGCCAATCAGCGTGCGGAAATGCAGGTCCAGGTCAGCGCCAAACTGCAAACGGCCATATGGGTGCGGAATCGCCATGCAGCCCTTGATGTTGTGGGCAACGGCTTCAGCAGCAGCATTGGACAAATCGTCCAGCGGCAAAATAATCACGTGGTTGCGAATGCCAACCCGCCCGTTTTCACGGCGATAGCCCAGGAAGGTGGTGTTTTGATCAATGACGGACATGTTAAAAATTCCTTAAACAAATGTAACTACTCAACTGCCTAAAGTTCGTCATCCCGGGTTCGAGGCGGGATCCATGACTTCAACGAGCTTTGCAGAGATTCGGGTTCATGGATTGCGGATCAAGTCCGCAATGACAAGCCGGGGATTGGAATGCTTGCTAATAAATACGCAGCGAAAAGGTGTCTTAATTCAATCGGGCGTCGCCCAAAAGCTCACCACCTTTTGGTTTTAATGTTGTGGACGTGCGCATGTTGGCCTTTTTCAATGGTGGCCACCACCTTGCCCATGTCTATCCCATACTTCAGTACAGTGGCGCCGACCGCCATGTCATGCAGCGCTACCTTGTGGCCAATTGGAATGTCCTGGCGCGCCTGCACGTCAATGGTGCGGTCTTCGTCCATGATCCAGCCAGTCATGGCAGTGCCTGCTGTCACGCCTTCGACCACCACCACCGCCACGGAATCCCGCGCGTCATGCAATACAAAATGAATCATTGGTTTGTCAGCAACAAGCTTGCCTGTCGCCGCTGGTTTGTTTAAGAGACCTTGAGTTTAGCGGCTCAGGCAACCTGTATAACGGCTTATACAAATGAGTTCGGCAGCCAGCTCAAGCGGTGTTTTACCTGGCACTTCATACGCAACAAAAATGACCCAGCTTTAATCTAGCGCTTCCCAGCGGTACAAGCTGCCGAGCCACCAAATGGCGGGTCTAAAAACCAGCTTTGAAGACCCATGCAAGCGGGGCGGGTTGCTGGTGGAGATGCTGGTGGGTCAAACCGAAATTGCTCTGGTTTTTTGTAATGGCGGTTTTGCTGCTGTGCCTCCGCGGGTCTTGAATCTGGACGACTAAACTTGCGCTCATGGAAATTTTCATGGTCGGTGGTGCGGTGCGGGATGCCTTGCTGGGATTACCAGTTGCTGACCGCGACTGGGTGGTGGTGGGCAGCACGCCTGAAGAACTGGTGGCGCGCGGCTTTTTGCCGGTCGGCAAAGACTTTCCAGTGTTTCTTCATCCAGATACTAAAGAAGAGTACGCACTGGCCCGGACTGAACGCAAAACAGCACGTGGTTACCACGGCTTTGCAGTGCATGCAGCGCCTGACGTGACGCTGGAGCAAGACCTGGCACGGCGCGACCTTACTATTAATTCAATAGCTGCTTGCGCGCTGATTGATTGGGCTACAGGTCGATTTGGCAATGAAGTAGAGCTGAATCCGGCAAATCTTATTGATCCATTTGGAGGTCAGCGGGACATCGAAGTCAAAGTTTTGCGCCACGTGACCGATGCTTTTCGTGAAGATCCGGTACGCATCCTGCGAGTGGCCCGGTTTGCGGCGCGCTTTGCCGACTTCAGCGTGGCACCTGAGACGATGCTGCTGATGCGTGACATGGTGGCAGATGGCGAAGCCGATGCACTGGTGGCCGAGCGGGTGTGGCAAGAACTGTCGCGTGGGCTGATGCAGGCTGCGCCGTCGCGCATGTTTGAGGTGCTGCGCGAATGCGGCGCGCTCAAGCGCCTGTTGCCGGAGGTGGACCGGCTCTGGGGTGTGCCGCAACGTGCTGACTACCACCCTGAGATTGATACCGGTGTGCACCTGATGATGGTCCTGAGCATGGCGGCGCGGCTGGATGCGCCGCTGCCGGTGCGCTTTGCCTGCCTGATGCATGACCTGGGCAAGGGAACAACACCTGCTGATGTGTTGCCGCGCCATATTGGTCATGAGCTGCGCAGCGCCAAGCTTTCTAAATTAGTATGCGAGCGCCTGCGCGTACCTGTTGAATGCCGCGAACTGGCCGATGTGGTGGCAATGGAGCATGGCAACATTCACAGAAGCAGCGAGTTTGGTGCGGCGGCTCTGGTGCGGCTGCTGGAGCGCTGCGACGCGTTTCGCAAGCCCCAGCGGTTTGCCGATGTGCTGCTGGCCTGCGAATGTGATGCGCGTGGCCGACTGGGACTGCATGAATCGGCCTACCCGCAGCGCGAGCGGCTTGCAAATGTGCTTAAAGCGGCGCAATCGGTAGTGACCAGCGTGATTGCTGAGGCGGCTATTGCCCAGGGGCTGGATGGCAAAGCCATTGGTGAGCGGGTGCATGCAGCGCGGGTGGCGGCTGTAGCAGCGCTTGTCCAACAAGCTGCCGAATCAAAACAACTGTGACACCACACTGGCAATCAGGCTCAGCACAATCGTTGTTGTCAACGGGATGTAGCGCTCTTTGCCGAATAGCTTGAAGCGCAAGTCGCCTGGCAGTTTGCCGAACCCCAATTTGTTCAGCCACGGTGTGAGGGCGCTGATAAACACCAGCATCAGGAAGATAACGATGAACCAGCGAATCATGAAACGTTCATCTTCTCTTTAGCTCCTTCCCCCTTTGGGGGAAGGTTGGGATGGGGGCAGGCGCGCCGCCAGCACTGTTTACGCGCCAGCCCCCACCCCAGCCCTCCCCCAAAAGGGGAGGGGGCAAGACAAACACCTATCACGTAGTTGTGGATCATTTCTTACAGAGTGTGCGTCCGGTCGCCCACAACAAACCCCATCGGCTGCCACGCCTTCGTATCTTTCGCAGCAAAAGCAATCACCTTGAACAATTCCCCCATCTCATGCTCATTGATCAGCTTTTGCACCATGGCACGCTCGCCAATCGTTGCACCATCCATACCGTCAAGCACACCACAGTTCAATAAAAACCGCCCCTGCCCGGTATAGCCCAGCACCTGCAAGCCAGCATCCTGGCCAGCCATGGCAATGCCGGTGAAGTTGACATGCGCGGTGATGTCCTTGCTACCGACATCTACCAGCGCGTCGGCATCGACCTGATGCGCGCGGTGGCACATGACAGTGCCCATGCTGCGCTGTGGATGGTAGTACTCGTGCTCGGGAAAGCCGTAGTCGATCATGAAAATAGCCCCGGCCTTAAGCTTGTCGGCCAATGTGCGAACGAAGCCTTCTGCCTGGGGATGAAGTTCTGTCAAATAGTCATGCGTGCCCGCCACTTCGCAAGGCGGCATCAAGTGGCATGGCTTGTCCGCGTAAGCGAATTTTCCTTCATGCAAAGCAACGCCGCGCTCGTGCCAAACACCCTGGGTGCGCGCGAGTAATTTGACCGGCATCGCATCCAGCACCTCATTGCCAATCACCACGCCGCGCAGCGTGTCAGGCAAGGCGCTGACCCACTGCACCCGCCCGTCAAACCCCTGCAAGTGCTGCTGCTGACGCGCCCGCAAGCTGCCTGACACATCAACAATGGTGTAGCGCGTGATGTGCGGCAGCGCCTGCAAAATATGCCCAGCCAGCGCGCCAGAGCCCGCGCCAAACTCCCACACTTCATGTGTGTCTGTTGCTTTCAAAGCCTCAGCGATTTGCCTCGCCATCGCCTGACCAAAGCGGGGCGACATCTCGGGCGCAGTGACAAAGTCGCTGCTATCGCCCGCTGGCTTGCCAGGCATCAAACCAAACTTGCGCAGGTCGCTGGCGTAGTAACCCAGACCAGGTGTGTACAGCGCCAGATTCATGAAATCATCAAAGCCAAGCCAACCGCCTGCTTGAGCAATGGCGTCTCGAATCAGCGCTTGAAGGGGGGTCGTTAAAATGTCGTGGTTCATGGCAATCGTGCTACCCCGAATTGTCAACGATTACCAATGTCCCTTACATGCCGTCCACCACACCCGCCCCAGTTGTTTTAGTCACAGGCGCAGCCAAACGGCTGGGCCGCGAGATTGCGTTGGCGCTTGCCGCGGGCGGCTGGCGTGTGGCGGTGCATTACCGAAACTCAGAAGAAGATGCTATTAAAACAGTAGCTGCTTGCGCGCATAATACAACGGGTAGCGCCCTGTTTGATGCTGATTTAGCTGATGAAATTGCTGTTAAAGCGCTGTTGCCACGCGTGATTGCACATTTCGGCCAGGTGGATGCCGTCGTCAACAGTGCTTCGACTTTTCAGCATGACGATGCAGCTACTTTCGGCTATGGATCACTCGGCAAACACTTGATGAGCAACACCGGCGCGCCAATTTTGTTAGCGCAGGCATTGCACACGCACCTGACCAGCCGCAACGCCAAAGGAGCGGTGGTCAATCTGCTGGATCAAAAACTGTGGAATCAGAATCCGGACTTTCTAAGCTACACCCTGTCAAAAGCCGCGCTGGAAGCCGCCAACACGATGCTGGCCATCGCGCTGGCCCCGCTGGTTCGCGTGGTCGGTGTCGCGCCCGGCCTGACCTTGAGTAGCCACCTGCTAAGCGACGCGCAGTTTGCTGAACTGCACAAGCTGTCACCACTGGGGCGTTCTTCCACCCCTGCGGACGTGGCCGCCACGGTAAAGTTCGCGCTTGAAAACCAGTCCATCACCGGCACCACACTTCTGGTCGATGGCGGCCAGCACCTGATGAAATTTGAACGCGATTTCTCGCTCATGACAAACAATTCTTAAAACATGATCACTACCCGCGGCACACAAATATTGACGCTGACCGGTTTGCGCTTTGACGCCAACCTGGGCATCTTGGAACATGAAAAAACCGCTCCCCAACCGATACAGGTGGATGCAGAACTGAGCCTGGGAGTCCAGCCGCTGATGCCCAGCGACGACGACATCAACCACGTGCTGGACTACCGCAAAGTCCGCCAGATCATCATTGCAGAATGCACGGCGCAGCATGTGAATTTGCTGGAAACACTGATCGGCAAACTCGCCCACCGCCTGATGCAGCTGCCAGGTGTGCTGGGCGTGCGGGTCAAAATTGCCAAGCTGGAGATTTTTGACGATTGCGAAGTGGCGATTCGGGTGGAGACCGGGCAATGGTGACTGAAATAAAACTTGAACGGGAAGATCACAAGCTTGAAAAACGCTTGTGCCGCGAGGTGGGCCGGGCCATAGTTGACTTCAACATGATTGAAGAAGGCGACAAGGTGATGGTGTGCGTGTCGGGCGGGAAGGACAGCTACGCCATGCTGGACATTTTGCTCAAGCTGCAAAAGCGCGCGCCGATTGATTTCAGTTTGATTGCGGTGAACCTGGATCAAAAGCAACCCGGCTTTCCAGAGCACATCCTGCCTGAATACCTGGCCAAACTGGGCGTGCCGTTTCATATTGAAAACCAGGACACCTACAGCATCGTCAAGCGCGTCATCCCCGAAGGCAAAACGCTGTGCTCGTTGTGCTCACGGCTTAGGCGCGGCATTTTGTACCGGGTAGCGGGCGAGCTGGGTGCCACCAAAATCGCGCTTGGCCACCACCGCGACGACATGCTGCAAACGTTCTTTCTGAACATGTTTTTTGCGGCCAAGCTCAAAGGCATGCCGCCCAAGCTGGTCAGTGACGACGGCAAAAACATTGTGATTCGCCCGATGGCTTACGTGCCTGAGAAGGATTTGAGCCGCTGGGCCGATGTGCAGAACTTTCCCATTATTCCCTGCACGCTGTGCGGCAGCCAGGAAAATCTGCAGCGCAAGCAGGTCGGCAACATGCTGCG
>JAYUVG010000135.1:0-16316 GCA_043754255.1 Polaromonas sp.
GACCGCAGCCAACGCAGGCTGGCTCGACATCAAGATGATCCCGGAGCGGCACAACAACGTCAAAGTGCTGCTGCTGATGGATGTGGGCGGCACGATGGATGAGCACATTGGCCGGGTTGAAGAAATGTTTTCAGCGGTGAAAACCGAATTCAAACACCTGGAGTTTTATTACTTTCACAACTGCGTGTACGACTTCATGTGGAAGAACAACCGCCGCCGGTTTAGTGAAAAGTTTGCGACCTGGGACATCATTCGCAAGTACAACAAGGACTACAAACTGATCTTTGTCGGCGACGCGACCATGAGCCCGTATGAGATTTTGCAGCCTGGCGGCAGTGTGGAATACAACAACGAAGAAGCCGGAGCCGAGTGGATGCAGCGGCTGACCAACGCCTTCCCCAAATTCGCCTGGATCAACCCTGAACCGCAAGGTGTGTGGCAATACCGCCAGTCGATCAGCGTTATGCAGCAGCTGGTCAATCAGCGCATGTACCCACTGACCATCAAGGGGCTGGAAGAAGCGATGAAGCTTCTGTCCAAATAGCCAGCCCTTACAATCCAGCCTTCAATTTGCCGCCATAGTTCAACGGATAGAACGAGTGCCTCCTAAGCGCTAGATACAGGTTCGATTCCTGTTGGTGGTACCAGCCGCATATTTGCTAAATGCTCCATTTTTTATAGCTGCTTGCGCGCTGTTTATGTGGGCTAGAGGCTTAACAAACATCATAAATCGGTCTGTTTGACGCTCCTGGCTGTTCTTGGAGGCTTGTACTGGCCCAGTATTTGCCAGCAAGGTAAACACTCCCGACCTTTGGTCATTGACGATGCGCTGATTGCCTACAGACATCTGGCGCGCCGTCTTCAAAATAGTCAGTAGCTCCAGGGCGTCCGTGTCATTCAATCAATTTTGAAAGAGCGGATCGCACCGTGGATATTTGTTTCAGGTTGGCAGGTAGCACAAGCCTGCACGCTCAAAAAGGCTTTATGTCTCCACTCGCCAAGCTTTTGTCTGTTGCCACTGCTGTTCCCCCTTTTTGCCTGTTGCAGGCTGACGTGGCCGCTGCGGCGCACCAAGGTTTTGCTTCCCGCTTCGGCGCTTTCAAGCGCCTTTCACGTGTGTTTGAAACGTCTGGCATTGCGCAGCGTTATGCGGTCAAGCCGCTGGAGTGGTATTTTCAGCCGCTGGGTTGGCCTGAGCGCAATGCAGCGTATCTTGAAGGTGCTACCCAATTGTTCATAGACGCAGCATCGAATGCACTGGATGCTGCGGGCTTGCGCGCTGTAGACGTTGACACGGTTGTCACCGTGTCGTCTACCGGCATTGCCACGCCCAGCCTGGAAGCACGTGCAGCGCAGGCTATGGGCTTTCGAGATGACGTTGAGCGTGTGCCCGTATTCGGGCTGGGCTGCGCCGGTGGCGTGACGGGTCTGGGCATTGCATCGCGTCTGGCCCAGTCACGTCCTGGCAGCGTTGTTCTGCTGGTTGCAGTTGAACTTTGTACCCTTTCGTTTCGGCTTGATGAGCTGACCAAAGCCAATATAGTTGCCACGGCCCTGTTTGGCGATGGCGCTGCGGCTTGTGTGTTGCGGGCAGGTGAAACTGGCATTGCCGAGATTGAGCTAAGCGGCCAGCACACCTGGCCCGGCACGCTGGACATCATGGGCTGGTCGGTTGACCCACAAGGACTTGGCGTTATTTTTGACCGGGCCATTCCGCCGTTTGCTGAAGAAAATATGCGGGCAGCCATCAGCGGCATACTGGCACGATCTGGACTTGCGCTCGCTGATGTTGACCGGCTTGCCTTTCACCCGGGTGGCCAAAAAGTCATCACTGCCCTGGAGCGTGCATTCAGCCTTGCGCCTGAAAGCCTCGACCATGAGCGCGACGTCCTCGCAAAGTACAGCAACATGTCTGCGCCTACCGCGCTGTTTGTTCTTCAGCGTGTCATCCAGGCCGGGCTACCGCACCGAACGTTATTGACTGCCATGGGCCCCGGCTTCACCACAAGCTGCATATCGTTGAAGGCAGCAGCATGACTTTCGCCGTCATTTTGCTGGCACTGGTCACAGCTGAACGGGTGGGCGAGCTTTGGCTTGCGCAGCGCAACACCGCAGCGCTTTTGAAGCAGGGCGCTGTCGAAATGGCGCCGCAACACTACACACTGATCGTTCTTCTGCACGGCTTCTGGCTGGCAGGTCTGTGGTTGCTGGGTTGGGATCAGCCGGTCAATCTGGCCTGGCTCGCAGTCTTTTTGGTTTTGCAAGTCTTGCGGGTCTGGGTGCTGGCAACGCTGGGTCGCCGCTGGACCACACGCATCATCGTGCTGCCGGGTGAGCAACTGGTTGCCACCGGGCCGTACCGCTGGCTCACCCACCCCAACTATGTGGTGGTGATTGGTGAAATTGCTGTTCTGCCGCTGTGTCTGGGCTTGCCCTGGTATGCACTGGCCTTCTCGCTGGCCAATGCCGCGGTGCTGACGGTTCGCATCCGGGCAGAAAACGCGGCCCTTCATCCATCCCGCAATCTTGGACAACCTTGACGCTTCTGGTGACAGCAAAGCCATGATCCGCACCTGGATTGGTTTTGCCATGATGTGCATTGG
The DNA here is from genome assembly GCA_043754255.1 of Polaromonas sp. Taxonomy (GTDB): domain Bacteria; phylum Pseudomonadota; class Gammaproteobacteria; order Burkholderiales; family Burkholderiaceae_C; genus Polaromonas. The sequence continues at coordinate 2,604 of JAYUVG010000135.1, forward strand.
CATGTTCATGGCGATTCTTGACATTCAGATTGTTGCCACCTCGCTGCCGACCATGCAGGACGCCCTTAGCATCGCGCCAGACAAGATGAGCTGGATTCAAACCGCATACCTGATCGCAGAAGTCATTGCCATCGCCCTGACTGGTTTTTTGACCCGCTTTTTGGGCATGCGCCGCCTGTTTGTGCTGGCCATATCGGTGTTTACTTTTGCGTCGCTCGGCTGCGCGATGAGCAACAGTTTTGCCTCGCTGGTGTCGTGGCGGGTGCTGCAGGGCTTTGCTGGCGGCACGTTGATACCGGCTGTATTTTCAGCAGTGTTTTTGCTGTTCCCTGTGCCGCGCCAGGCCCTGGCCACCATGCTGGCAGGCGTGCTGGCAGTACTGGCTCCCACCGTTGGCCCGGTGGTGGGCGGCTGGATCACCCAGACCTTTTCATGGCACTGGCTGTTCCTGATCAACATCGTGCCGGGCATCGTTGCCGCAGTTGTTGGCGGCATGCTGCTGCCCAAATCTGCGGTGCAGCGGCAAGAGATGCTGACACTGGACTGGGTGTCGCTGGCGTTGATTGCGCTGTCACTTTCAACGCTGGAAATCGCGCTCAAAGAGGCGCCCGGCAGGGGCTGGAACTCTCCATTGGTGTTGGGGTTATTGTTGGTGAGTGCAACAAGCATGCTTGGCTTTGTACGGCGCTGCCTGCAGTCCGCGCGCCCCATCGTTGACCTGAAAACCTTCGCTGACCGCAATTTTGCTGTCGGCTGTATTTTGAGTTTTGTGCTGGGCCTGGGTCTGTTTGGGTCGGTTTATCTGATGCCGGTTTTTCTGGCGTTCGTGCGCGGGCACAACGCGCTGGAGATTGGCATGATCATGCTGGTCACAGGCGCTGCACAGCTGGCCATTGCACCGGTGGCGGTTGGCCTGGAGCGGCGCGTTGATGTGCGGCTGCTCGCGGGTGCTGGCTTCCTGCTGTTTGCAATCGGCCTGGGGATGAGCGCATTTCAAACGCCACGAACAGACTATGACGAGATGTTCTGGCCGCAAGTCATCAGGGGCACTGCAATCATGTTTTGCCTGTTGCCGCCCACCCGCCTCGCGCTGGGTGCATTGGACGCGAGCCGCGTGCCAGACGCAAGCGGCCTGTTCAACCTGATGCGCAATCTGGGCGGTGCCATCGGCCTGGCATTGATAGACACCGTGATCTACAGCCGCTCATCTGTTCATGGTGCTGACATCCTGCTAAAGCTGATGGCAGGCGATGTGGCGACGGCAAAATTTGTCGGCATACCGCTGGAGATATTTGCAGCACAAAGAAACGGCCCACTGGATGCAACCAGTGAAATGCTACTTAAGCCCCTGATCGAAAAAGCCGCGCTGACACTGTCGATCAATGACGCCTGGGCCATGCTGGCGATTTTGACGGCCCTGGCTCTGGCTGCTTTGCCGTTTGCAAAAGCAATCCGCAAGCCGGTGTGAGTAAACAAGATCCAACGGTTCAACCCTGACTTGCCTTATAAAAATGTTGGGCCTTCTGGGCATCAGGTATTCAGCTTGCCAGCACGTCGATGTACGGCTGATAACTGTAGCTGCGGTTCTGCTTTTGCCCTGTCAATTCAACTGCAATTCCCAGGCCTTCCAACACTTTTACCGCCGCATTGGCCGTTGGAAAGCTGACTCCCAATTTTTGACGCACTTGCTCAACAGTAAAGCGCGGCAACATCGGCAGCATTTCAAACAGGCGGTAACTGGCCGGGCCTGCCTTGGGTGAGCCGAGCAGGCGGCGGCGGTCTGTAGCGACCAGGCTGGCAATGGCCAAAATGCCGCGTTCTGCTTGGCTTGCTGCAACAGCAACGCCTTCCAGAAAAAACGCCACCCAGCCTTCCCAGTCGCCCTCAGTACGCACATTTGACAAGCGCCGGTAGTACTCGGCCTGGTGTTGCTTCAAGTAGCCGCTCAGGTACATCAATGGCTCGGGCAACAAGCCAAAATGCTCCAGCAACGCGGCAATCAGCAAGCGACCAATACGGCCATTGCCATCTAAAAACGGGTGAATCGTCTCAAACTGCACATGCACTAACGCAATTCGCACCAGTGGCGGCAGGGCTGATTCGGCATGAATAAACTGCTCCATATCACCCAGCAATTGCGCCACACGCTCTGGTGGTGGCGGCACAAAAACAGCCTTGCCCGGCCGGGTACCACCTATCCAGTTTTGCGAGCGTCGCAACGCCCCTGGCTGCTTGCCAGAGCCGCGTACCCCGTCCATCAACAATCGGTGCGCATCACAGAGCAGCCGCACACTGACAGGCAGGCCCGCCGGGTCGCGCAAGTGGCCTTGCACCAGCTTGAAGGCGCGCAGGTAGTTGGTGACTTCTTCCACATCATCGGTATTGGTGACAGCAAAACCTGCTTCGCTGTTGAAGAGGTCCACCAGCGTGGCCTGCGTGCCTTCGATTTGGGAGGTCAGCAGCGCTTCTTTGCGAACAGCGCTGTAAAGCAGCCAGTCAACAGAAGGTACCAGGCCCGAGACACCCGACAAGCGGGCCAACGCCAGTTCTGCAATTCGATTGGTTTCAACAAAAGATTCAGGCGCCAGCGCGGGCTTCTTCGGCGGCAGCGCATGTGGCACGAATGCCTGAACCGATTCGCCCGAAGTAGTGGTGGTGACATAGCTGCCAGTGCTGCGCATGATGTTAAAAAAATCTTTAATTAAACAATTTTCTATTAAAGCATTCTTTAATAGAAAACGCCACTGTTAAAGAAAGTTTGCATGTGCAGGCAGACCAGACGGCAAGCAGGTTAAGTCGGCACTCACCCATCAGCCCGCACTGTCGGCGTGGCATTACAACCATTGCCAATGACAGAGTAATGCTGGCGTTTTGCGTCTGAAGGCAACTGACTGAAAAATAATGCGCTATAAAACCGATAGCTGCTTGCGTGCGATTCATGCTGGCTAGAGGCTTAAAACATATTCATTTTGCACACTCTATCCGCCTCAAACATACCGTCATCCCCGCGAAGGCGGGATCCAGTACGGTGCTGAATGTTGTTTGCAGTTCGACAACCGGGCTGGATTCCCTCTATTGCCGGGAATGACGGATTTATTGGATAGTTGGCAGAGCTAACTTTGTCTGCTACAAACTTAGTAGCTGCTTGCGCGCCATTTATGCTGGCTAGAGGCTTAAAACACTTAAATTTACGCTCTCGCACCAGCCGCCAGTCGCAGCACTGCCGGGTAGCTGGGCTGCACTTCCATCCGCGCTGTCACGCCTTTGCTGGCCAGTATGCGGTGGGCTTTGGGCAGGTTCCAGCAGGGGATTTGCGTTAACATGTGGTGCTCGCCGTGATAGTTGACCCAGTACGGCGCAACCAGTGCGCGTTCGATGAAATTGGCATGCGTGGTGCGGGCGTGGCGTAGCGGGTCGGCGTTGTTTTCAGCGACCAATGCGTGCTCGGCAATGTTGCGCAAGCGCGTGACCAGCGGCAGCCAGGTGGCCATTGGCAGCAGCCACATCAAAGCCCAAACCCACCACAGGCCCGCTGCGGCAAACAGTGCAAAACCCACGCCGTTGGTGATTAAAAAAACCTGGCTACTTTTGGCTTCTTGAGCCAACAGGGCCCAAACCGATGCGCCTGCCGGACGCGCCTTGAGTCTGGCAGCCAGCGGGCCGAGACGCTGCTTGACAAAAGTCTGTCCGGTCAGGTCGCGCACAATTTTGCGGCGCAGCGATGCTGGCGAAATTGGAAACGGCGCTGACAACACCAGGTCAGGGTCAGCCGTCTGCTGCACAAAACGGTGATGCTGCAGATGGTAGGGTCGGTACGCATCCAGCTCGGAGCCGCCGAACCATTTGGCAGCTTTGTCATTGATGCGCCGGTTGGGGTGCAGCAGGCCGTGGGCTGCGTCGTGCATCAAGATAAAAAGACCCAGCTGGCGGGTACCCACCACCATCACCACCAGCGGAATGGCCAATGGCCACAGCACGCCGACTGCCATCGCTGCGCCGATCACCGCCCAGCAGTGCAGCAGACATGCCAGGCCACGCCAGGATGAACGGGCGCCAAGCAGATGCCATTCGGCTTGTGTGAAAAAAGCTTCGGGTTCAACGCGAGGGGCAGATTGCATGGCTTACTGTAATCAACCCTGCCTGACTTATCAAGCGCACTGGATTGCCCCGCTGATACTGCGCCTAACCATCTGCGGCAACAGCAGAAAGAGCCAACGCCATATTTCAGGCGCAAACACGTTAAAACGTTGCAATATTTATATAAAACAAGGCTCTAGCCCGCGTAAAGTGCGCGCAAGCAGCTATCATAAATATAGCGCCTAAAAAGAGCTACCTCGCCCTCAAGGTACGACTCAGCAGCGCCACCGGCAGCAGCCCAACCAGCACCAGCGCCAGCGCTGGCAATGCGGCTTCGCCCAGTCGCTCGTCACGGGCCAGCTGGTAGGCCACCACCGCCAGGGTGTCGCTGTTAAAGGGCCGCAGCACCAGCGTGGCGGGCAGCTCCTTCATCACATCGACAAACACCAGCAGCGCAGCAACCACTACCGAGCGCTGGAGCAATGGCCAATGCACCCGGCTAAACAGAGACAGCCCTGTACTGCCCAGCATCCGCGCGCTGTCGTCCAGGCTGTGGGGGATGCGCGTGTAGCCGCTTTGCACCGATTGCAACGCCACTGCGCTAAAACGTACCAGGTATGCCCACACAATGCCCAGCACCGTGGCTGTTACCCAGTAGCCGATTTTTATATCGGGCGCTGCGTTTTGCAGCCAGCCCATCGGGATCAGCAAACCCACCACAATGACGGCACCTGGTACGGCATAGCCCAGACCAGCCAGCTGCACAGCGCCGCGTGTCATGGCCGATGGTCGGCTGCGCAGCGCAAATGCAAGCGTCAGTGCCAACACTGTTGCCAAAGTGGCACTGAGCAGCGCCAAAGACACACTGCTCAATGTCCACTTGCCAAACTGTGCCCACGGCAGCGTGCCCCAGCCCTGAATCAATGGCCGCATCATGAACAGCACCGGCAGCACAAAACCCAGCGCAATCGGCACGGCGCAAACCAGCCATGCCATCACTGCCCGCCGGCCTTTCAGTGGGGTAGGCACAGCATCGGCCGCGTTTGATGCGCCGCCCCGGTTGCTGACAAAACGCATGCGCTTTTGCGCGTCATGCTCAATTTTTAATAGCACTGCTACCACCAGCAGCAGCATGGTGGCCAGCTGTGCCGCTGCAATCCGGTTGTCCATCGCCAGCCAGGCTTTGTAAATACCGGCAGTAAAAGTCTGGATGCCGAAATAACTGGCGACACCAAAGTCAGCCAGTGTTTCCATCAGCGCCAGCGCCACACCGGCTGCAACTGCAGGGCGCGCCAGCGGCAAGGCCACAGCGCGAATGCGGCGAGACAGCGGCGCACCCAAAAGGCGGGCTGCTTCCATCAGGTGTACGGCCCGTTCGGTCAATGCGGCTCTGGCCAGCAGGTACACGTAGGGGTACAGCGTTGCGGTAAACACCAGCACTGCACCGCCCACACTGCGGATGTCGGGCAACAATTTGCCTTGCAGGTCAAAGGCAACACGCGCCCAGCTTTGCAATGGCCCGGCGTACTGCAAAAAGTCTGTGTAGGCATAGGCGACCACGTAGGCTGGCATGGCCAGCGGCAGCAGCAGCGCCCATTCAAAAAAGCGCCGGCCCGCAAAGTCAAACAACGTGACGGCGCTGGCTGTCAACACGCCGACCACCGCCACACCCAGAGCGACGCTCAGGCTCAGCACCAGCGTTGTCAGTGCATAGTCTGGCAAAACGGTTTGCGCCATCTGGCGCAGCACTGAAATGGCTTGCGCATCAAACTGCAGCCACGACACAGCAACACTGATAACGGGCAGCATCAGCACGGCGACCAAAAGCAGCAGGAGCGCGGGGAAAAAACGAAAGCGGTGCATGGATGTGAGTGGAATGCGAGGCCAAGTTGAAGGCAGCAGCGAGCAAGATGCAAATGAGAATTGTAAGTATTTACAATCGCAGCCATGTTCCTGAAGATATCCAATTTAAGCGTGCGGTACACCGGCCAGACTAAAGCTGCTGTAGACGGCGTGACTTTCAATCTGCAAGTGGGCGAAATTGGCGTGTTGATTGGCCCGTCTGGCTGCGGCAAAACCACACTACTGCGCGCTGTTGCCGGGCTGGAGCGTGCCAGCGGCGGCAGCATCACATTGGGCCTGGACATCATCAGCAGTGCTGATGTGCACATACCGGCTGAGCGCCGTCATCTGGGCATGGTGTTTCAAGACTATGCGCTGTTCCCGCACCTGGACATAGCGCGCAATGTTGCTTTTGGCATCGCGCATATGGCGCCCGCACAGCGCGAAAAGCGTGTGGCCGAGGTGCTGACACTGGTCGGTATGCCAGACGCCGGCAAGCGCTTTGCGCATGAGCTGTCAGGCGGCCAGCAGCAGCGTGTGGCACTGGCCCGGGCGCTTGCACCCAGCCCCCGATTGTTGCTGCTCGATGAGCCGTTTTCAAACCTGGATGTAGACCTGCGCGAGCGCCTGGCTCACGAGGTGCGCACTATTTTAAAAGCCGCTGGCGCAACCGCGCTGTTTGTCACGCATGACCAGATGGAGGCCTTTGCGATTGGCGACCAGATTGGTGTCATGCAGCAAGGCAAGTTGCACCAGTGGGACGAAGCCTATGCGCTGTACCACCGGCCTGCTACCAGATTTGTAGCAGACTTTATTGGCCACGGCGTGTTTGCCCCAGCGCGTATTGAGCAGCGCGCAGGCGGAGTGGTGGTTAGCACTGCGCTGGGTGATCTGACAGACTTGCAGGAATGCCCCGTACCGTCGGCCTATGAAGGCGGCCTGTGTGATGTGCTGCTGCGGGCCGACGACATCGTGCATGACGACAACGCGCCCGTCAAAGCGCAAATTGTGCGCAAGGCATTTCGGGGTTCAGAATTTTTGTACACGCTGCAACTTGCTACCGGCGAGGAAGTAGTAGCCCATGTGCCTTCGCACCATGACCATGCGCTGGGTGAGTGGATTGGCATACGCGCTGAAGTGGACCATGTGGTGACATTTGCGCGGGAATAGTGGGGCGAAGTGATCAAAGTTCTCTCCCCTTGCGGGGGAGGAAATTTCGAAGTTCCCTCCCCTTCCGGGGGAGGAAATATCGAAGTTCCCTCCCCTTCCGGGGGAGGGTTAGGGTGGGGGCAAGCGCAGAACCAGTGGTGTCAGCGCGCGTGCCCCCATCCCCGCCTTCCCCCAGCAGGGGAAGGAGTAAATCAAATTACCTCAACTCAGCCACCGCCTGCCGCAATGCCGCCGCCATCGCCCGCCGGTCGCGCCCGTCTGCCAGCTGCGGCTCGCCAAAATGGATCACCACCGCAATATCGGGCGTTGTCAATGTCCGCCACACTGACCCTACCAGCGTGTCGTCGCCCACGTAGTTGGGGGCTGTGCTTTGCAGGCCGGTGCGGGTGTCGATGAATTGCAGCGCCACTGGTTGAACAGGCGCATTTGCCGCAATCGCCGCCTGAAACAGATTGGCATGAAACGGCAGCAGGCCGCTGCCATCACTGGTGGTGCCTTCGGGGAACACGCCCAGCACGTCGCCTGCCTGCAAGCTGGCCGTCATGTGCTGCACCACCCGCATCGCGTCGCGGCGCGATTCGCGCTCAATAAACAGCGTGCCAACACCGCTGGCCAGCATGCCAATGAACGGCCATTTTTTAATGTCAGCCTTTGACACAAAGCGGCAAAACCGCGCTGCATGCAACGCCGTGATGTCCAGCCATGACATGTGGTTGGCCACCAGCAGCAACGGCCCATTCAGAGCAGGCTGGCCCTTAACAATGAGCTTGATGCCAATGCAGCGCAGCATGCCTAACGACCACACCTGCGTGCGCAGCTGGCGCTGCTCGCTCTTCAGGCGCGGAAACACCAGCAAGATGGTGAAAAACCCGACAAGGATATGCAACAGCGCTCGGGCCAGTTTGATGACCGCTTTGAAACTGTTCAACGCGCGTCCGTTGAATCAAACGCCACCTGCCCGCCAACCAGTGTGTAGCGGACTTTGCCCTGCAGCAGATGGCTGGAAAACGGTGTGTGCTTGCCCTGGCTGCACAGGGCTGCGGGCTCGGGCGTCCACTCGCCTGCAGGGTTAAACACGCAAACATCAGCCACGCCGCCTTTGACCAGTTGGCCAGCACTCGTTGTCAGCGCGCCAATCGAAGCGCCCAGTACTGCGGCGGGCCCGGTGGTCAGTACCTGCAGGGCGCGCAGCATGCCGTCTTTTGCCTGGTCATGACTCCACTTTAAAGCCAAAGGCAGCAACAATTCCAGCCCGGTTGCACCTGCTTCAGCCTCAGCGAACGGCAAGGTTTTGGCGTCTTCGTCCACGGGCGTGTGGTCAGACACCAGCGCATCAATCGTGCCGTCCAGCAACCCCTTGCGCAGCGCATCGCGGTCGCGTTGCTGGCGCAATGGCGGCATCAATCGCATGCGGCTGTCAAAGTAACCAATGTCGGTGTCTAGCAAATGCAGGCTGTTGATGCTGACATCACATGTCACATGCAAGCCTTCAGCTTTGGCCATTGCCACCAGCGCAACGCCCGCTGCGCTGCTGATGCGGCAAATATGAACCCGCGCGCCGGTTGCGCGCATCAAATCAAAAATGGTGTGCAGCGCAATGGTTTCAGCCGCCACCGGTATGCCAGCCAGACCAAGCCGTGTAGCCATTGCGCCGCTGGCAGCCACGCCTTTGCCCAAATGCAATTCTTGCGGGCGCAACCACACGCTGTAGCCAAAGCTTGATGCGTACTGCAGGGCGCGCAGCAGCACCTGGGTGTTGCCCATCGGCACTTCAGCCTGACTAAAGCCGACACAGCCCGATTCCGTTAATTGCACCATTTCAGTCAATGCTTCGCCCAGCAAACCGCGCGTCAGCGCACCCAACGGAAAGACACGCGACTGGTGCAGTTTCTCAGCGCGAAACTTCAGCATCTCCACCAGCCCCGGCTCGTCCAGCACCGGGTCGGTGTCGGGCGGGCAAACCAGGCTGGTGACTCCCCCTGCCACAGCTGCTGCCAGCTCGCTTTGCAGCATGCCTTCATGCTCATAGCCGGGTTCTTTCAGGCGGGCTGACAGGTCTATCAACCCGGGCGCAACTATCAGGTTTGACGCATCAACAATCTTGTCAGCTATAAAGTCTGTAGCAGCTTGCCCAATAGAAACAATGCGGCCATCCGCAATCGCCAAATCACAAACATTATCAAAACTGGATGCCGGATTGATTACCCGTCCGTTTTTAATCAGTGTCTTCATGCCTCATTCCCCGCAACAATACTCATCACCGCCATCCGCACTGCAATGCCAAACGTAACTTGCGGCAAGATCACGCTTTGCGCGCCATCGACCACGGCCGAGTCAATTTCAACCCCGCGATTGATCGGCCCAGGGTGCATCACAATCGCATCCGGTTTGGCCAGTTTGAGTTTTTCAGGCGTCAGGCCAAAGCTCTTGAAAAACTCCTGACTGCTGGGCAGCAGCGCACCCGTCATGCGTTCGTTTTGCAAGCGCAGCATGATGATGACGTCTGCACCTGAGATGCCTTCTTCCAGCGTGTTGCAAACCCGCACACCCATCTGCGCCATGTCGCTGGGCACCAGTGTTTTGGGCCCAACCACGCGTACCTCGGGGCAGCCCAGTGTGGTGAGCGCGTGAATGTCTGAGCGGGCAACCCTTGAATGCAACACATCGCCCACGATTGCCACTGTCAAATTGCTGAAGTCTTTTTTGTAATGCCGGATGGTGTACATGTCCAGCAGCCCCTGCGTCGGGTGGGCATGGCGGCCGTCGCCAGCGTTGATGACATGCACATGCGGGGCTACATGCTGGGCAATCAGGTACGGCGCGCCAGACTCGCTGTGGCGCACCACAAAAATATCTGCCGCCATCGCACTCAGGTTGGCAATCGTGTCCAGCAGCGACTCGCCCTTGGTGGCAGACGAACGGGCAATGTCCAGCGTGATCACATCAGCAGACAGGCGCGTGGCAGCAATGTCAAAGGTGGTGCGGGTGCGGGTGGAGTTTTCAAAAAACAGGTTGAAGACACTTTTGCCGCGAAGCAGTGGGACTTTTTTAACCTCACGATCGCTGACCGACACAAAGCTGGCAGCGGTGTCCAGAATGTGCAGCAACACGCTTTTGGGCAAGCCTTCGGTTGACAGCAGATGAATCAGCTCGCCGTTTTTATTGAGTTGCGGGTTTCGCTTGTACAGCACGGTATTTCCTTCCTAGCGGTCTTGCACTTCAAAACTGAATACGCCGTCAATGCTGCGCGCCAGCGCCAGACTTTGGGACGCGGGCAGGTTGATGCGGGCGATTGCCACATCAGGTTGCACCGGCAGCTCGCGGCCACCCCGGTCTACCAACACAACCAGCCTCACAGTTGCTGGCCGGCCATAGTCAAACAATTCATTGATGACAGCGCGCAAAGTGCGGCCGGTGTACAGCACGTCGTCCACGACCACCAGATGCGCACCGTTCACGTCAAATGGCAATTGCGTTTGACTGCCGGTTGCCAGCCCGCGTTTTGCAAAGTCATCGCGGTGCATGCTGGACGACAGCGTGCCAACCTTGCCCGGCAGCTTGAGGTCAGACTGCAAACGCTCGGCCAGCCAAACGCCGCCAGACGCAATGCCCACCAGCTGCGGCGGCGTGCTGTAGGTAGCCATCAGGGTCTGCATGCTTTTCAGCAAATCACGGTACAGCGCTTCGGCATCCAGGCTCAGGCTACTCATCGGGAAGGCTCCTTAAAAACTGCTCAAGAATAATGCAGGCCGATGCCGCGTCGGCGTCTTTCGCGCCCAAGAAAATAGCTTCGGTCGTGCTGTAGCGCTCGTCCACTTCAAACACCTGCAAAGAAAATTGCGCCCGTAATTGCCGGGCAAATTTTTGAGCACGCGCGGTGTTTTCATGGGCTGCGCCATCCGGGTGAAACGGAACGCCCACTACCAGCGCATCGGGTTGCCATTCTTTAATGCACAGCGCTACAGCATTCAGTCGTTGTTCATTGTTTGCAATGACGGTGGGCTGTGGGCTGGCGGTGCGGGTCAGGCGGTTGCCGGTGGCAACGCCTGTGCGCCTGATGCCGAAATCAAAAGCTAAAAAGGTTTGCAGGTCAATAGAGTTTGCTGGGCTCATGGGAGCTTTATGCATGGCCTGCATCAGGGGACAGCATCCAGGCCTCTAAGCCCAGCAGCATCAAAGCTTTCGCATAGCGCTGGTCTACTGGTGTGTCAAAAATCACCGCAGGGTCAGCCTCAACCGTCAACCAGCTATTGTCTGAAATTTCAGATTCGAGCTGGCCTTGCCCCCAGGACGAGTAACCCAACGAGATAAACACCTTGCGCGGCCCATAGCCGGTTGACAGCGCTTCCAGAACGTCCTTGGACGTTGTCATTTCCAGCCCGCCAGGAATCGTCATGGTCGATGCATACACCGACTCATTGCCCGGCATGGGAATAGTTTCATGCAGCACAAAGCCGCGTTCGGTTTGCACCGGCCCGCCCTGAAACACGGGCGCCAGCGTCAAGTCCTCGCGGTGCAGCGGCAGCTCGACTTTTTCAAACAGCTTTTTCAGGTTGATGTCACTCGGCTTGTTGATCACCAGACCCAACGCGCCACGCTCTGAGTGCTCACACATGTAGATCACGCTTTTGGCAAATGCATCGTCCTGCAAACCCGGCATGGCAATCAGGAAATGATGCGTAAAGTTGGTCAAATCTGATGGCTTGCTCATTGCTTCATTTTACGCGACGGCGGGTCTGCACACCTAACGATGCAGCCAAACCCGCCCTACCAGACAAGATTCGATACCATCCGTGTCATGCAAAAAAATTACCCCGTAGGCCTGATGTGGTTCAGGCGCGACCTGCGTGCTTTTGACAATGCCGCGCTGTACCACGCGCTCAAAAGCTGTCAGCAATTGCACTGCGTTTTTGTCTATGACCGTGACATTCTGGACACCTTGCCCAGGCAAGACCGGCGCGTGGAGTTTATTTATGAAGCCCTCAAGGAACTGAACGACCAACTGGCAGCACTTGGCGTCAAGCACAAGACGGTCGGCGCGGGCCTCATCGTGCTGCACGCTGTTGCCAGTGATGCGGTGGTGCAGCTCGCCCAGCAACTCCATGCATCGGCTGTATTTGCCAACCACGACTACGAACCCCAGGCACTCGCCCGCGATGCCAAAGTGCAAGCCCTGCTCGAAGCGCGCGGCACTGCTTTTCATACCTTCAAGGATCACGTGATTTTTGAGCGGTCTGAGGTCTTGAGCCTGGCCAGCAAACCATACAGCGTGTTCACGCCGTATAAAAACGCCTGGCTGAAAAAGCTTGATGCGTTTTATTTGAAGCCTTACCCCATAGGCGAGTACGCGGCTGCATTGGCCACGTTGCCTGCGGCGCAACAGCAAGGTGTACCCACACTTGCCGCTATTGGTTTTGAAGAGACCAACCTGCGCACGCTAAACATTCCCACAGGCGTTTCGGGCGGCGCAAAACTGTTTGATGATTTTTTAAGCCGTATGGACGACTATGGCGACACGCGTAACTTTCCGGCGGTTAAGGGGCCGAGTTATTTAAGCGTGCATTTGCGCTTTGGCACGGTGTCGATCCGGCAGCTGGCGAGCGCTGCTTTGGCCAAGCAAAACGCTGGCAAAGAGTCTGGCAAGGAAGGCGCGGGCGTGTGGCTCAGCGAGCTGATCTGGCGCGATTTTTATGCGCAGATTCTGGCCAATTTCCCGCATGTTGCGCATGACGCTTTTAAAGCTGAATACGACAAAATCCAGTGGGAGCAGGGCGTGGATGCCGACGCGCTGTTTGAAGCGTGGTGCCTGGGCCGTACCGGCTACCCGCTGGTGGATGCCGCCATGGCGCAAATCAACCAGACTGGCTACATGCACAACCGCCTGCGCATGGTGGTGGCCAGCTTTTTAACCAAAGACCTGGGCCTGGACTGGCGTCTGGGTGAGCGCTATTTTGCTGAAAAGCTCAACGACTTTGATCTTTCGTCCAACAACGGCGGCTGGCAATGGGCTGCCAGCAGCGGCTGTGATGCGCAGCCCTATTTCAGAATTTTTAACCCAACCAGCCAGAGCGAAAAGTTTGACGCTGAAGGCAAATTCATTCGCAGGTACGTGCCCGAGCTTGCCAAGCTTTCCAACAAAGCCATTCACGCTCCGTGGCTGGCTGCGCCGCTCGAATTGATGGCAGCGGGAGTGGCACTGGGCAAAAATTATCCGTTTCCGGTGGTAAGACATGACGAAGCCAGAGCCACTACGTTGCAGCGCTATGCGGTCGTAAAAAAGTCTTGAATCGCAAAGAAGCGCAGACAGTCCTGATCAGATAAAACCCGCGTCATTCGCGCCTAAAAACCACGTCATTCCCGCGAAGGCGGGAATTCAGTCCGGAATTCAATTTGTAACGATGCCGCCACCGAGCTGGATACCCGCCTTCGCGGGTATGACGGACTGATGATTTCATGAAACGGGAATCGTAACTACTCAGGTCGCCCAAAACCGTTTGATGCCATTGCTCCCTCTCCCTTTGTGGAGAGAGGGTTGGGGTGAGGGTGAGCGCTGCTAACGATACTTAACGCTTTAACTATCGCCCCTGACCCCTCACCCCCGCCCTCTCCCCGCAAGGGGCGAGG
>JAYUVG010000136.1:0-6422 GCA_043754255.1 Polaromonas sp.
CGTTTGCAGTTAGTTTGTTTGAATCAGTTTTACGAGCACACTCAGCTCGACATGCACCACACCGCGTCCGAACCCACGTCGAAACCAATGCAGCCCCAATCCACATTGTATGGCGGTATCTGTTTTTGGAATGTCCAGTCGATTTGCAGATTTAGCGGGCGGGTATTTTTACGCTACTGACGACCAATGCCATGAAACTTGGCGAAGTCGGCGCGCTCACGTAAAACTGCGTCAATCCTGATACAGCCTTGCGTTTTTTTTGGCTCACCCTGGGCAGCATTGCCAGCGAGCAAATGTTGTTGGTATGCATTGCTTTGGTATGGGTCGCTCACCACATACCCGGCTTGATCCGTGCAGGTTGCGCCGCTGCAAAGCTGCCACGTCGCTGCGTAAATTACCCGTCCGTCGCGGGTCAGCCCCGGAAAAGCACTTGCAATGATTTTTTGACGATAGAAGGTATTGGTATCAAGGGGCTTTTCGTCCCAGGGCGCAAGATTAAAAGGTTTCGCGGCCTGTGAGGCATACCACCACGCTTGCCCGCGATACTCGTAAACCAGATCAGCCAACTGCGGCGCTGCAACTGCGGCATCAGGTGCAAAGCCGAAAGTGACTTTGCCTGACGCTGATGTAAATTGCTGCTGAGGCAGGCATTGTTTGCCATCTGCGCCAAAGCCGAAAACCCGCATAGTGGCGACATTGTTGACAGGGCGTTGAGGCAATGCAGCAAAGTGCTGGCCATTCACAGAAATCATGGGCAATGAATAGAGAGTTCCATCAATACCAGCACGGCCCAGGCACAAATTGCCTCTGCCCGAATCAGCCAGCAAGCGGTGTTGCTCCGGGTTAACGGTAATCGTTCGAGCTGTCAGCATTCCCTCCCCCACCGTATCGCTGTCGGCGTCAGGGTTCGGCCAGCTCAGTGAACGGATTTGAACAGGCCCGCGAGATCTTGCTGGGTATGTACTTGCGACTTCAGCAGCTGCGGCATAAAAACCTGACATGCCGCCTTTGAAATAGGGCGTTGCTTTTTTTTCACGTACCAGCAAGTCCCTGAATGTGTAATGCTGCCCGTTGGTGTCGACGATATAGCGCCAGCTGCCCTGCACGGGAAATGCTTCGTTGGACAGTGGCGTTTGCGTGATGCCCACAACGTTTGCGCCAGGTTGAATTTTTGGCATCGACGGTTCGGGCAGTTCAATCAAACTGACAGTACTGAGATGTTTGCCAGAATAAGAGCGCAGCACATAGCGCCCATCAGGGCTGATGCGCTCGTAAGCTCCCAACGAAACCGCCTGGTCATCGCCGCGTCCCGCCAGCTCAGGTGGCAACGAAACAAATTGATTGGGCTCAATGCAACTTCCTGCCGTTTTTGCATCGGCAGGCGGTGGGGATACCACTGCTGCAATGGCACTAGCCGATGCGGTCGCTGGTATTTGAATCTGGTTTGGTTGCAAGGCAGCAGGGGTTGCAAAACTAACTGGATTTTGTTGTTGCAAGCCAGCGCGAAAGGCATTTGCCCAAACTGCTGCGTTCATCGCACCTGTCCACCTTGTTTGCTGGAGCTGTCCGGAATGCACCATGAACACACTGGGAAAATGTTGGTAGGCGTCAAGCTCTGTCAAGCGGGCAGCACACTGCTTGAGGCTGCCTTGGAGAACATTTTGATGTGCTGGTTTTGACACATTTAAAGTGGCAGCGGTTTGCAACGCTTGATGCCACTCGTTAACAGGCACACGCGAATCAACAACCGGAATAAAAAGAAGGCCGGCGGCGCGCGCTTGACTGGCGACTTCAGCAGCATGGAGCACGGACAGCACCATACGCGGAGACCACACATAAATTACCGCATTGGCGTTTCTTTTCTCAAGCGCGAAAAGGTCATCATCAGTCCAGCACTCAGCGGCAAAACTGTTGAGCCCCCACACGGCAACTAACAGGAAAGGCAAATACCGCAAGGCTTTCAAGAAAAACCTATTGGGATAAGCGCGCACAAACAGCCAGTAGGTCAACAGGCGATGTCAAAACGCCATCAGCTTGCCAACTATTTATGGCATGCTCTCCCAGGTAGCCCCACGCGGCTGCATAACCGGGCATTCCTGCGGCATTGGCTGCATCTATGTCGCGCTTGTCGTCGCCTACATAAATACAATCTGAAGGCAACACACCAAGCTGCCGAGCTGCTTCAAAAAGTGGTTCCGGATGCGGTTTGGCATGGGCTGTCGTATCACCGCTAACCACTGTCTGCACGTTTGCAAACAGTGCAATCGAATCGACAATGGGCAGCGTAAACCGCTTTGACTTGTTAGTCACTATGCCCCACATCAAATGCTGGTCTTCCAGGCCCTTGACCATGTTAGCGATTCCGGGAAACAACTGGCAATGTGACAGCATGCAGGCTTCATAGGTCGTAAAAAACTCTTCCTTCAACTCTTCAAAATCTGGAGACAGCGTTGTTCGACCCAAAGCAATAGAAAGCATCCCGCGAGCACCTGCACCGGCCAACGGGCGATAGCATGCAAGCGGTAAAGAGGGCAAACCGCGTTTGCAACGCATCAAGTCTGCGGCAAAGCCAAGACCTGGGGCACTGTCAATCAGCGTGCCATCGAGATCAAACAATACAGCCTTCAAACCAAATTCCCTAATCTATTAAAAACCTGGCAGGCCAATTCATACCGGCTTGCGTGTTGCAAACATATAGTTGACGCTGGTGTTGTTGTCCAACCAGTACTTTCTGGTGAACGGGTTGTACTGAAGCCCTTTGGTGTGTAGCAAGTCCAATCCGCCTTGGCGACTATAACTTGCAAGCTCGCTAGGCTTGATCAACTTCGCGTAATCATGCGTTCCGCGTGGCAGCAGGTTCAATATGTACTCAGCACCAACAACAGCAAACAGATAAGCTTTGGTATTGCGGTTGATCGTTGAAAAAAAGACATGTCCGCCTGGTTTGACCAGGTCTGCACATGCTTTGACAACCAAAGATGGGTCTGGCACATGTTCCAGCATTTCCATGCAGGTAACGATGTCAAAACTGGCCGGTTGCTCTACA
Source organism: Polaromonas sp. (assembly GCA_043754255.1). Taxonomy (GTDB): domain Bacteria; phylum Pseudomonadota; class Gammaproteobacteria; order Burkholderiales; family Burkholderiaceae_C; genus Polaromonas. The sequence continues at coordinate 3,047 of JAYUVG010000136.1, forward strand.
GCCAGTGCTTCCGCACTGATTTCACGGTATTGAACGCCTTGAGAATTAACTTCCATTGCATGAAGCTGTGCCACACGCAATGCCTTGGTGGACAAGTCAATGCCCAGAACGTCGGCGCCGGATTTGGCCATGGCATCAGACAAAATACCTCCTCCGCAGCCAACATCAAGCACCCTCTTGCCAGTTAGGCTTGAAATGCCTTCGATCCAGGCCAGGCGTAAAGGATTGATTTGATGAAGTGGACGAAACTCGCTTTCCTTGTCCCACCAACGATGGGCAAGTTCAGAAAACTTGGCAAGCTCTGCCGGGTCGAAATTGTTATTTATTGACATAAACAGATTATCGTTTGGGCGTAAAAAAACCGCGCCAAGGCGCGGTTTTTTAAAATGAACCCTAAGGTTACTTGTTGGCGCGGGTGCCGACGACTTCGATCTCAACGCGGCGGTTCTTGGCGCGGCCTTCGGCAGTTTTGTTGTCAGCAACAGGCTGCTTCTCGCCCTTGCCTTCGGTGTAAACGCGGTTTTTCTCAATGCCTTTGGACACCAGGTAAGCCTTGACAGCTTCTGAACGCCTTACAGACAGCTTTTGGTTGTAAGCATCACCGCCAACTGCATCGGTATGACCAACAGCAATGATGACTTCAAGGTTGATGCCCTTGATCTTGCCGACCAGATCATCCAGCTTGGCCTTGCCTTCTGGCTTGACAACAGATTTGTTGAAGTCAAAAAACGCATCAGCTGCGAAAGTTACTTTGGTTGCAACGGTAGGAGGAACGACCGCTACAGGTGGAGCAACAACAGGTGGAGCTACGACTGGTGGAGGTGTCGGTGTTACAGCGCGTGGCTGTGCAGGAGCTACAGGAACAATAGCGCCATCGCAACCTGGAGCTGCAGTAGCAGGTGTCCAGAAGGCATCACGCCAGCACAATGTACCGTCGCCGTTCTTCCACTGCAGATTGCCGTGGCCGCTGCGCCAGTTGTCGCTAGAAGTTGTGGAGCCAGCAGCTACTGCTGAACCTGCCACTGCAACGGATGCGAGCAGCATTGCTATTTTATTTAGTCTGTTCATTTCTATCCTCAGAAGAAAGTTGCAGCAAGGCTGCGAAAAATTTCACGGTTACACGATGATTCGTATCCCGTAAACATTATTGTGCCACATCGTTTGCTGCATAAAAGTCAACTGCTGTAGGAAAGCGTCTTGAGAGCACAAATAATGACATCCGTTGTGTCGGAGCTACAACAGCGGCATTTACAATGCGTGTGCTGCTCTGATTTTTCTGAAAAAGTGACATCTTGGTCAGAGCATTAATTGTCAAAAATCGAAAAATAAGACCTGATATGACCCAGTTTGCCAAAGAAACATTGCCCATCAGTCTTGAAGAGGAGATGCGCCGCAGTTATCTTGATTACGCCATGAGCGTGATTGTTGGCCGGGCACTGCCTGATGCACGGGACGGCTTGAAACCTGTGCACAGACGCGTGTTGTTTGCCATGCACGAGTTAAACAACGACTGGAACAAACCGTACAAAAAATCAGCCCGTATTGTGGGCGACGTTATCGGCAAGTACCATCCGCATGGCGACCAGTCGGTGTACGACACTATTGTTCGCATGGCGCAAGATTTTTCAATGCGCCATTTGCTGGTAGATGGCCAAGGCAACTTCGGATCAGTTGATGGCGACAATGCCGCGGCAATGCGTTACACCGAAATCCGTCTGGCAAAAATTGCGCACGAATTGCTGGCTGACCTGGACAAGGAAACCGTCGATTTCGGCCCCAACTATGACGGTAGCGAGCAAGAACCGCTGGTCATGCCGACGCGCCTGCCCAATCTGCTGGTCAATGGTTCAGGCGGTATCGCTGTAGGTATGGCAACCAATATTCCGCCCCACAATTTGAACGAAGTGGTTGATGCCTGTCTGCATTTGTTAAATCACCCTGAGGCCACGATTGATGAGCTGATGGACATCATTCCAGCGCCAGACTTTCCAACGGCTGGCATTATTTACGGCATCAATGGCGTCAAGGACGGTTACCGTACTGGTCGCGGCAAAGTCGTGATGCGCGCCAAGTGCCACTTCGAAGACATTGACAAAGGCCAGCGCCAATCCATCATTGTTGATGAGCTGCCTTATCAAGTGAATAAAAAAACGCTGCAAGAGCGGATGGCCGAACTGGTACATGAAAAGAAGATTGAAGGAATCAGCCATATCCAGGATGAAAGCGACAAGTCCGGCATGCGCCTGGTCATTGAACTCAAGCGCGGTGAAGTGCCTGAAGTGGTGCTGAACAATCTGTACAAGCAAACCCAGCTGCAAGACACCTTTGGCATCAACATGGTGGCGCTGATCAACGGTCAGCCCAAGCTTTGCAATTTGAAGGACTTGATTGCCGTTTTCCTGTCACACCGCCGGGAAGTAGTCACACGGCGCACCGTGTTCACACTGCGCAAAGCGCGTGAGCGTGGTCATGTGCTGGAAGGTTTAGCGGTAGCGCTGGCAAATATCGATGACTTCATCGCCATCATTCGCAATGCGCCGACGCCGCCCGTTGCAAAAGCCGAGTTGATGGTCAGAATGTGGGACAGCAAACTGGTACGCGAAATGTTGACCCGCACCCGTGCCGATGGCGGCGTTGTGAATGCTGACGACTATCGCCCTGATGGACTGGAAAAGCTGTATGGCATGGGCAGTGATGGTTTGTATCGTTTGTCTGAAACGCAAGCGCAGGAAATTTTGCAAATGCGCCTGCAGCGCCTGACAGGCCTGGAGCAGGACAAAATCGTTGCGGAATACAAAGAGGTGATGGCAGAGATTGATGATTTGCTGGACATTTTGTCCAAGCCAGGGCGCGTGTCCGTGATCATTGGAGAAGAACTCGCCACTATCAAGCAGGAGTTTGGTCAAACCAAATTGGGAGCACGCCGCAGCCAGATTGAGCACAGCTCGTTTGACCTGAGCACAGAAGATTTGATCACGCCAACGGATATGGTGGTGACCCTGTCGCATACTGGCTATATCAAGAGCCAGCCACTGTCGGAATACCGCGCGCAAAAACGTGGTGGACGCGGAAAGCAGGCCACTGCAACCAAGGAAGATGACTGGGTTGACCAGCTATTTATTGCCAACACCCACGATTACATTTTGTGTTTTTCAAATCGTGGCAGGCTTTATTGGCTCAAGGTCTGGGAAGTGCCGGCAGGTTCACGCGGCTCACGGGGTCGGCCTATTGTCAACATGTTCCCGCTGCAAGAAGGCGAAAAAATCAATGTGGTGCTGGCGTTGACAGGTGACAAGCGTGTTTTCCCGGCGGACCAATTTGTCTTCATGGCTACCAGCATGGGTACTGTCAAGAAAACAGCACTGGATGAATTCAA
>JAYUVG010000137.1:0-2677 GCA_043754255.1 Polaromonas sp.
CAATGGGCTTTTTATACAACAGATCGGCATCATCACTTTTCTAAAAAAACCGCAACTCTCGCGAAGGCGGGTGTCCAATGCGAGTGTTCAGAAGCGTGAATATTTACGTAGACGATGCTCGCAATGCTGCGGCATGATTACGTTACAAAAAATTTAGCCACAAGTGCCCTATGACCCAACTGCTATCAATACACAAAGCGCAAAGCAAAACTGGCATATCAGGCCCAACGCCGCACGTTGTTTTCATTCATGGCCTAGGGGGCGACATCAAAGGCACCTGGATGCATGATGCCAACCAAGAAGACAGCCTTTGGCCAGCTTGGGTCGGCGCTGATGCCGGTTTGCCGACTTGGCTGCTGGGCTACGACGCGGCTTTGTCGGGCTGGAGAGATAGCGCCATGCCACTGCCAGATCAAGGCTCTACCGTGCTGGACGCTTTGTGCAGCGAACCCGGGCTAAACGGAGCCGACTTGATTTTGGTCGGTCACAGCCTGGGCGGCCTGGTTATTAAAACCGCCATCGTCAACGCCATGACGCTGGGAGAGTTGCGCTACGACGCGTTGGCCAAGCGGGTGCGTGCCGTGGTGTTTGTGGCCACGCCACATGTGGGGTCGCAACTGGCCAGTTTGGCCAAGGCCGTCAGCTTGTCGCTGCGCACCAACGACCAGGTGGGCAATATGTCGCAGCACGATGCACACCTTCGCCAATTAAGTGACCAGTTTCGCAAGCAACACAACACCCTGGGTTTTGGCGTACGCACTTTTGCGGAGACCAAAGGTGTCTTTGTGGGTAAAAAGTGGTTCAAGATACGTTGGGGGCGTGAGGTAACTGTGGTTGACCCATCAAGCAGTGACCCGCACGTGCCTGGCGCAATCCCCGTCCGCTTGCCTGAAGACCATTTCAGCATCTGCAAGCCGAAAGACCGCGACCAACAAATTCATAAATCACTGCTTGAGTTTTTGCGGGGTTTGCCGACTTTGCTGACCACGCCACAACCAGCACCCGTTGCGCTGCAAGCTGAAACCACATCACTCATCACACCGCTTTCAACACCCAATTGGACCAGCCTGAACAAACCAATTCAGCGCGGCCTATTGCAAGGCCCAGACGACAACCGGCTCCAGCCCCGAGAAGGCCGGTTATTTGGCAGGCGCGATGAGGTCGGTGCGGTGCTGCGTTTTTTAAACAGCCAGGACGGTGGCGCGGTGGTGTGCGCGCAAATCACGGGCACGGGCGGCATCGGCAAAACCGAGGTGTGCAAAGCTGCCCTAAAGCAGTGGCTGACGCAGCAACCAGGCGCCACTGCCTTTTATATTGATGTGCCGGACACCGCCACGGCTGACGAATTGGCGGCGCTGCTTGGGCAGGCGCTGGGTAACAACAACTTAAGCCGTTTTGAAGAGCTGGCCCCGCTGATGCAACCCGGCCTGTACTACCTTGACAACCTAGAAAGCATTGCAGAGCGCACCGACGGCCAGCAATTGCTCAGGCAACTGCGCCAGTTACCCGGTGTACGTGTGCTGGCGTCGTCGCGCGTCAGCTTGCCAAGCGTGCTGGGTGCACCGATTGATGTGGGCGCTTTGCCGCTGGCATACGCGCTAGCGCAGTTCAGGGCGCTGTGGCTAGGCAGCGACGCTTTGCCGCCTGCAAGCCCAAGCGGGGCTTTAGAAAGTTTTGTTCAAAATGACTTGGGCTGCCATGCCTTGAGCATCAGCCTGATGGCACGTTTGGGTAATGTGTATTCGTTTACCAAGTTGCAGGAACGCTGGCAAGCCCAAGGCACCCGCACAGCGCATGACACGGGGGACAACAGCCGCTTGGGCAGCTTGCAGCGCAGCTTGACGCTGACGTCAGCTGCGTTGGGCCAGCACGCTGGCGCGCTTGATTTGTGGGCGCTGGCTGCGCTGTTCCCGCAGGGTGTTGACGAGGACGTGTTTGACCTGCTGGAGCACTGGGGTGGCTGGTCGGGTCAGTCTGCGCGCCAGCAATTGGCGCGGCACCATGTGCTGGTTTTGCGCCAGGGGCGGCTGCATTTGCTGCCGCCGCTAGCACGCTATGCATTGCAGCAAGCGCTTGCATCTGAAGCTGGGTTTTCTTGGGTAAGGCAACGATCCCTGGCGTTTCAGCTGTTTCAGCAACTGGCCGACGCAGCAAACAGCATTGCGTCTTCTGCTGACGCGCTAGCGGCTCGCGAGCTGTTGCTCAAGCAATTCAATGCACTTGTGCGCTTGCTTGAAACGGACGCAGACAGCTTACAGCCAGATACTCGTGCTTTGCAACGGTTGAACGATGCACTGCTGAACCATTACCAGTTTCATGCGGCGTTGAGCCGACAAGCCGTATACAAAATCTTGCCCCACTTGCTTAGGCCAGCTTATGCCCTTCTCCGGCTGGGCGACCTGGAGAGCCGCCTCGGCCAGCCTGACAAAGCCAGGGTGCTGTATGAGCAGGCCTTAACGCTGTTCAAAAGCGAACAAGATGGTTTGGGCCAGGCCAACACTCTCAAAGCGCTGGGCGACCTGGAGAGACGCCTCGGCCAGCCTGACAAAGCCAGAGTGCTGTACGAGCAGGCCTTAACGCTGTTCAAAAGCGAACAAGCTGGTTTGGGCCAAGCCAATACTCTCCACGCGCTGGGCGACCTGGAGAGCCGCCTCGGCCAGCCTGACAAAGCCAGGGT
>JAYUVG010000138.1:0-5148 GCA_043754255.1 Polaromonas sp.
CAGCGACTGCTGTGGCGTGGCGATCAGGTGTACTTCATGGCCGTTGAACGCATCGTCGCCGGGCTTGGGTGTTTCGAGTGCGCCGCTTTCCAGCTGCGCCCGCACGGCTGCAGGCACGTCGATGCCGTAGCGCTTCAAAATCGCGAGCGCGTCAGCGCAGGTCGTCACGTCAGGCACTGTCGGCCCGCTGGCAATCACTGAGGGGTCATCACCCGGCACATCGCTGATCATGAGCGTCACCACGCGCGCCGGCGAGCAGGCAGCGGCCAGGCGACCGCCCTTGATGCGGGACAAATGCTTGCGCACGCAGTTCATCTCGCCAATATTCGCGCCGGAATTGAGCAGTTGTTTGTTGATGCGCTGCTTGTCTTCGAGGCTCAAGCCGTCGGCGGGCAAGGTCAGCAGCGCAGAACCGCCGCCGGAAATAAGGCACAACACCAGATCACTTTTCGTCAGCCCCTGCACCATCGCCAGAATGCGCTGCGCGGCATGCAGGCCCGCCGCATCGGGCACGGGGTGCGAGGCTTCGACAATCTCGATGCGCTGGTTCAGCCCCGCAGGCCGGGGCGGGATGTGGCCATAGCGCGTGACGACCAGCCCTTCGAGCGGCTTGTCTGTCGGCCACAGCGCTTCGACCGCCTGCGCCATCGCGCCGCCTGCTTTTCCGGCACCGATGACGATGGTGCGGCCCTGCGGAGGCGCTGGCAAAAACGCGGCGGTGTTGTGCAGCGGCAGTGCGCGCGTCACGGCCGCGTGATACAGGTATTCGAGGAACGTTCTGGGCTGGCTGGCGGGGTCTGGCGCGGTCATGTTGAAATCTCCTGCGCCATTGTGCCGCGCGCCTAAATACATGGGAAAGGTCTGCACAACCCCGCTGTTTATGAAGCCGCCAATGATGCAAAAAATCGCCAGCTATCCATCCATGAACTGGGGGCCTAAAAGGTCTGCTCGATGTGCTGCTGCGCAGCGGCGACGTGGCCCGCGTGCTGCCTGAAGTTGGGTGGCTGCCGGGTTTTGCGGCGTTGGTGCTGGGAATCGCCTTTGCGCTGTTTAGGCGGCGGGTTTGAGAGGGATGCAAGGGCGCCAAGCAGCGTAGATGGTTCGGGCTCTGGCGGCCAGCCCGACTTCGTGCGCACCGCCAACCGCTCACGCGGCGGCAAGGCCTTCATCGTGCTGCCCTCGACCGCCAAGAACCGATCTATGTGACCTGAATCACCGTGAGATAAATCCGTTTTTGGGGTTTTTACGGCTCCTCGCCGATGCTTTTCAGGCGTGTGGAAAAGCCATCTACAACCCTGCTGAGCCCGTCATTCACCCACTGAGGTACATCGTCCAAAGCGGGGATTAGCAGCTCTTTGAGAGTTTTATTGGCTTGTCTCCCGTAACTGTAGCGGTATCGATTCGAGCGAATGCAGGCACAGTAGTAGAGCTTTTGGCTGTCATTCATTGGTTCCAGAGCCGTGAGATAGAACAGATCGCGTCCTGAGTAATATGGTTCGAGTTGCAGGAATGTGGCAAGCACAGAACCACCGCCAGCTACCGAGAGCGTTCCTGCAGGATTTGGGGTTACACCCGGGCTGGGCGTTACGCGTGCGGTCACTCCGTTATTTCGGTCGGAACGACCCACGAAGGGAATCCCGTTTACGTTGACGGTCATTCTGTTGAGTTCTAGGTTCACCCCGTAGGTGACACCGAATAGCGTTGACAAGGCCACCAGTTTCATTCCGAGACTTCCACATTTTCGACTTCTTCACTGGCATCTTGTTGAGCCCCAAGAACACGAAAGATCGCGTAATCGCGCACGGTGCGTTCAAAGTCATCACAAGTGATTTTTGAGTAGTCAGTTTCCATGTAGGCTTCGGCACACCATTCATCGTCAGCCGTGACTTTCTGGAGAACACTCTCGCCTGGGTGAACCTCACGATTGCGAAAGGCGTCAACCCAACGATCACGAATAGCTGGCCAGGAGTCATTCAGATCAATACGGCCCTTGTGTTTTGTCTTCACAAAGCCATCAGCCTTCCAGTACCCAAACCAGGTTTTCCGGTTCTGGCTGGCGTGGCTCTTGTGCGCAGTGAACACCATGATGCAGGTGACCGTGCCAACCGGATAAAAAAGCTGGTCGGACATAGACATGACCGCTTCGAGCGTGTGTTCCTTAAGAATTTCTGCCCGCAAACCATTTGCACTTAAAGCACAGCCCATTGGAACGATCGCGATGCCGGTTCCGCCTGGCTGCAAACAGTCAAGCATGTGTTTTATGAAACGCAACTCATGCAGATCGCTGTCACTCTGGCTGTACGGCGGGTTAATCATCCCGACGCCGCATTGGTGCTTTTTGATCGCAAGCGTGATAGCGTCGTCAAAACAACTGCCCTGGTACAAATTAGCCTTTCCGTCGCCACGCAAAATCATGTTTGATGCTGCCAGTGCGAACATATTGGGCTGCTGCTCAACGCCAACCAGGCTCTCTTTGCGGATATGAGATTTTTCCGCATCTGTCGTGGCACTTTTGAACATGCGGTGCATGGCGGAGATAAGAAATCCGCCTGTGCCCGCACAGATATCCAGCACTTTGCTGTCCTTGTTGACGTTGGCCAATAAAGCAAAAAGCTCTGTGACGTGCCGGGGCGTAAGAACAATACCCAGCGCCTTCTTGTCACCGCCGGTATATTTCAGAAACTCGCCGTAGAACTGACCCACCACGTCGAAGTCGTGATAGATGCTGATGAAAGGCCACACCTTGCTATTGAGCCTGTCAATCAGCTCATGCAACGGCCCCTTGGGATATGACTTCGTTGCCTTGCCCAGTTCGGGGTGAACCCCAATGCTTGAGTAAGGCTGGGTCATATTGTCCTTTTTGGCCTGCGGAATATCTGCAGCCTGAATTTCTTCCTGGATGACTCGCATCCAGTCTTTCTGTAATTGCACTGGTGTTTGAACGCCATACGACGCAACGAAAGCTTTATTTCTCAGCGCAATGAGCGTGCCACTTACAAGAAGCGGCTTCTCGCTTTCAGTGAGCTTCGCATGGTCCCGCATAAACTCATGCAAATCAGCGGCAAAACTCATAAGTTCATCGAATCTGAGCTTCTGTACCGTTGGATCAAACGTGGCGTGTTCGATGTAGTCTTTCCAAGGGATAAAGCCACTGAGCGCTGCGCCATCCTTAGCAAACAGTTCCTTGGGCCGGCTACCGCTCTTGGGCCACAGATATGCGGATATCAACGCCGCTTTTTTGGTTTCGCCGCTAACGCCGATGGCGATAACGTTGAACTCGCGCGCCAAGAATTTGGCGTAGTGGAGCACGCCGTCAATGGCGAAGCGCTGGGTTCGCTTGGCTTTTGCATCATCATCCTCACTGAAAGTCTGTCCATTCAGAAGGTTGCCGACCACGGAACTGCCGTGATCTTTCCTATCGGCCTTGCACTCAACAATCAGCAAGAAATCAGCAGCGCTTGGCGCGCTGGCGATGAACTCGGGCGCACCCCCACCGCCGCCGCCAGATTTGCTTGCGGTCTTCATCAGCCGCTTGACGGCTTCGATGTTGCTTTTTTGTTCCTCAACTTGGATGTCTGATGCAGGATCATAAAACCCGTATTTGCGCAGTTCATCGCGAACCACGTTCTCTGTTTTGCGCTCGTTTTTACTCATAAACGAAGGACTTGTTGGAGCTTTTGTAGCCTGTGAATTGTTGAGCCAAGGGGAAAGAAGACATCTATGACTCCGTGAAGCGACTGTTATTGCTGCCATAGCCAGCAATCCACCAAATATGACAAATAGGCGAATCATACATATTGATTAGACAAATGGGCTTTGCCAAATAGTCACATTTGAACGAAAAACTTGCCATGTACATAGGTCAAGTCATTCGTTCACTTCGGGAGGAAAAAGGTTGGTCCCAGGAGAGACTGGCACTTGAGGCCGGAATGGGGACAAGCCATGTGTCGCGCATTGAACGCGGAGAGCGCCGACTGCCAACAACCCGCCTGGATGCGCTAGCCGCTGCGTTGGGTACATCGTCGGCTGCTGTTTATGCCGCCTTAGAAGGAACGCAGCTTCTTCACACACTCCCCGACAAAGAGCGGGAGACGTCCGTGGACTATTCATCCGAGGCTTTGGAACTGCGCAAAACCTTTCGTAAGCTGTCGTTACCAAGTCGTCGGTTAGTCGTGGACTTTGCACAAATGCTCGTGAAGCGATCTGCAACGTGACATTTTCTCGACGGGGAGGCTGAGAGGTCTCCCATTTCGCATTGTCAGCCCCTCAAACGCTACAAATTCAATAGCTGGTCACGACCGTATATATTGGGCTGGTAGTCAATTTAATGCCTGAAAATCAGCCGCTACAGCCCGCCAAAGGTTGATTCCGCCCCTGACAACCAACTTTTAAGCATAAAACAGGCTGCTAGCCCATTAGATACGTGCGCAAGCAGCTACCAAAATAATAGCGACTGCAACCACGCATCCGCGTCATCACGGATGCAGCGCATCAATGGCTTTGGGGTTGGACGCCGCAATTTTGCGCAGTGCCCGCGCAGGCCCGGTGGGGCGGGCGCGGTGCTGTTCCCAGTTTTGCAGGTGCGCAAATTCCCGCCAAGCAGTTTGGCAAACTGGCTCTGGCTGACGTGTGCGGCCTTGCGGATGACGCGTACAGCAGGTACAGGAAGCTCAAGCGCAACGGCACCGCGCACGGTTTTGCCCGCGATATGGCGCTTCATTTCTTTCACGCCTTTGACCAGTTGGTCAAGCAGGTGTTTTTAGCAACTGGTCTACAATCTGGTCTAGACCAAATGAAGGCTAGAAAATGCATCTCGAATCCATAGGTTCTTACGAAACCAAAACGCATTTGGCGGATTTGCTGCGCCGGGTGCGTCAGGGCCAGGGCTTCACCATCACCCAGCGCGGCGAGCCCGTGGCTGACCTGCTGCCTGCGGGCGCCAGCGTTCGCCGTGCCGGCATGCAGGCGGCCGCGCGCATGCAAGTCCTGATGCACGAATCGCCACCGCTTGAAGCCCTTGACATCAAGACCTTGATTGAAGCGGGCCGTGACTGATGCGGTTTGTGCTCGACAACTCGGTGGTCATGCGCTGGCTGCTCAATGACGGCAGCGAGGAGCGCCTGGCCTACGCCTCCAGGGTGCTGGGCC
>JAYUVG010000139.1:0-10947 GCA_043754255.1 Polaromonas sp.
GATGCAACAAATCGATCTGCATGCTGTTGGAACCGTCGTCCGCGATCAGCACCTCGTGTTCTGTAGAGCATTGAACAGCCAGTGAGCGGAGCACGGCTAGCAATGCATCGGTGCGGTTGTAGGTCAATACAATAAAACTGATTTTCATGGCTTACCGGGGCGTCTGGGAGCGAGACGCCAACAGCCAGAGCTTGAGATACCGGTAGTAGGTTCCTTCTGCATTTGATATCGCCAGTACCAGCCCCATGCGGCCATCGAGAAAACCGAAACGAAGAATGTAAGTACGAAAAAAAGCCCACAATCCATGGCCCAAAGCTTTGCCTAACGATGCTTTTTTGCCTTTTGCATGCAAAATTTTGGCACCAGCTGTCGAATACCGATTTGCCTTGTCCAGTACTGCTTCAAAACTGGTAAAACTTTCATGCAGCAAGTGCGCATGCAACCGGCCCACAACTTGCGCTGTCAGCAACTTTTCGTGCACCAGATCATTGGAAAATTCAGCAGAACCACGCTTGAAAAGGCGTGTGCTGAGGTCAGGATACCAGCCCGAATGACGCATGTACTGGCCGCAATAACTGGACAATCTTGGAAAACAATACACATTGAACTCAGCACTGCGCATGGCACAGACAATTTCTGCCTGCAATGGTGGCGTCACTCTTTCGTCAGCGTCAATGGACAGTACCCACTCGCCACTGGCTAGTGCCAATGCACGATTTTTTTGAACGCCAAATCCCTGCCAATCCGCATTAATACTGACTTGCGCTCCCATAATTTTGGCCAGATCCACGGTTGCGTCAGTACTGCCCCCATCCAGCACCACAATTTGATCAGCAAACTTTACTGAGTCCAGACATGCTGCAATGTTGTGCACTTCATTTTTCGTAATGACGATGACCGACAGTTGAATCAAACTTCATTTTCCAGTTGTTTAGGTTTGCACAAGGAGGGCTTCCCGGCAGTCAGTTCATCGATAATATGGGAAACAATGATATCTGCCAGCCAACATCATCAAAAAAAGATCGACCTCCGGTTGGTACTTGTTTTCTTCGTAGCGGCTTCTGTCGGTCTGGCGATGGCCTGGGTCAGTATTGCGAAGTTTGCGTTATTTATTTCTGTCCTGCTGATGTTGATTTGGCAATTTTTAAAGCGTCCAAATTTCAACAGCGACGAAACACAGGAAATACCGAAAAATACCGCTCGCGCAGTCGCTGTTTGTTTGCTGGCCTTTTCTTTAAGTCTGTTCTGGACAACAGCTGACAGCAGTGAGTCGCTTGGCGCACTTGGTAAGTACGGCAAACTTTTGACATTGTTACTGCTTCCCATGCTTCTAAGAAGCAAGCAGGAGGTGGTTCAAGCAGTCACAGTTTTTGTGGTTTTTCAGGCATTTCTGGCTATCAGCTCATGGCTGCTGTTTTTCGGAGTACCAATTCCATGGGCCTCATCCAAAAGAGCGGTGGCTGAATTTTCAGTGTACTCAACCTATCTGGATCAGAGCATCATGAGCGCCGTGACGGCTGCTTTGTGTTGGCATTTGCGGAACATGGCTCCCACCCGATATGGAAAGCAGGCAGCGGTTGCCATTGCCCTTATCTGCATTTCCAACGTTCTTTTTGCCCTGATTGGACGTACTGGCCATATAGTTGCGATCGTCATTTTGTCGCTGGCAATCATGTGGGAATTGCCGCGCCGCTACCGTTGGCTTTTACTTGTGCTGCCTGCCATATTGTTGATAGCTGCTTACACCCTGTCTCCCAAAGTGCAAATGCGGGTCACTCAGGTACAAACAGAAGTGCAGGCTTTTTCTTTTAAAAAAGGCCAAAGCGTCGACACGGGTACTTCAACTGGTATTCGACTTCATTTTTGGCACAGAGCGGCGCAGTCTATGGCACAAAGTCCATGGCTGGGTTCCGGTGTTGGCAGCTGGAGCAATGAATACAACCGGCTGGAAAAGCAGCTTAGTCCAGGCGGTATGCTGCTGGGAGAAAGAAGTAATCCGCATCAGGAGTATTTGCTGTGGGGCGTGCAGTTAGGCGCATTGGGCGTACTGCTTTTTACTGGACTTTTACTGTCGATCCTGCGCGACTGCTGGCAAGCCGAGGTTCAGGCCAGACGGGCAGGTGTATCGGTATTGACTGCGCTGGCTGTTTCCAGCCTGTTTAACTCGACCATCTACGATGCACTGATCGGCGATTTTTTCTGCGTTGCGCTTGGCTTGATGTTGGCTTTGTCAGTCCATAGAACACCCCAGGAGTTGCCTGAAAACCATCCAGCCTTGAAAGTAGCCTGATGTCGGCTGACACATCCGCACAACCGGTTCAAAAAATCAGGAGGTCGGTATGGCAGCGCTTTGTGCGGGTCTGGCCATATTTCAGCCATTCACGGGGCGCGTGGGCAGTAGCCATCACGGCAACGATTGTTGCATCGGCTACCGAGCCTTTCATACCCGCGCTGATGAAGCCTTTGCTGGATCGTGGTTTTCAGGCAGGCGCGTTGAACGTGTGGCTTGTGCCGGCAAGCCTGATGCTGCTATTTACAGTGCGCGGACTGGCAGGATTTGTTGCGCAATATGCCGTTGCGCAAGTCACCAACGTAGGCCTTCAGCTGCTGCGCCGGGCAATGTTTGACAAGCTGCTGACTGCCAAACTGTCGCTCTTTGCTGAACAAACCGCCAGCACCATTGCCAACACTGTGGTGTATGAGGTTTACAACGGCTCCACCATTTTAAACAACGCATTGTTAAAGCTGGCGCGCGACGTTCTGACATTGTTGGCGTTGGTGGCCTATCTTATTTTTCTCAATTGGAAACTGATGCTGGTGGTTTCGCTTTTGTTTCCTGCCGTTGCTTTGGTTATTCAGCTCTTGACGCGCAGGCTGTATCGCCTGACAAAACAAAGCCAGACAGCCACCGATGACCTGGCATATGTGGTAGAGGAAAACGTGCTGGCCTGCCGCGATGTCCGGTTGCACGGAGCGCAAACCAGCCAGGCGTCGCGCTTCGATGTGCTCAGCCAAAGCCTGCGCCGGTTGTCGATGAAATCAACAGTGGCCTATGCCAGCATGAGTGCCATCAATCAGGTGCTGGCAGCCATTGCTCTGTCAACGGTGATTTCAATTGCCTTGCTGCAAGGCTCTGAAAACACGACAACTGTTGGCGGTTTTGTAGCATTTGTTACCGCCATGCTGCTTTTGATTGCACCCATCAAGGGCTTGTCAGACGGCGCCACACCGATGACACGTGGCCTGGCTGCATTGGAGCGTGGCCTCGATTTGCTGGATTTGTCCGAAGACGAAACGCAAGGAATTTATTCCAAAGTGCGGGCAGCTGGTGCACTTGAGTTTTCGGATGTGGGCGTGACTTATAAAAAGGATGCAAGTCCGGCGATAGACGGCTTGAATTTGTCCATCATGGCTGGGCAAACCATTGCTCTAGTGGGCGCATCCGGGTCAGGTAAAACGACCCTGGTGAACCTGCTGCCGCGCTTTGTTGACATGACAGCGGGCCAGATTTATCTGGATGGTCAGGACATCACGCAGTGGAATTTGGCCTCGCTGCGCGCGCAGTTTGCAGTTGTCAGTCAACATGTGGTGATGCTAAATGCATCCATCGGCCTGAATGTGGCTTTGGGTCAACCGTACGATCCGGCCAAAGTGATTCAATGTCTTGATGCTGCCAATCTGGGTCAGTTGATCAAGGAACTGCCACAAGGTATTGACACCCTGCTGGGCCACAACGCCATGCAACTGTCTGGCGGGCAACGCCAGCGCCTGGCAATTGCGCGAGCGCTTTACAAAGACGCGCCGATATTGATTCTGGACGAAGCCACTTCTGCGCTGGACAGCCAGTCAGAGCAGGCGGTGCAAGAGGCCATCAAACGTTTGACACTGAATAGAACTTCACTGATCATTGCGCACCGCCTGTCAACCGTGCAGCACGCAGACCGCATCATCATGATGAATGCTGGCAAAATCATTGAAACGGGTTCACACGCGGAACTGATGGCACAAAACGGTGCCTATGCGCATCTGTACCGGCTTGGACTGAATGCCGACTGACAGGGTCAGTGCAGCTTTTGTCTGCTGACTGCAACCTGCTGGTAGACAGCGTAGTAACTGGCCTTCGCTGCGTCCCAGCTGTACTTTTCGGCAAAAACAAACCCATTCGCCGCAAGCGTTTGCCTGAGATCTGCATTCAGCCAGATTTGTTCTAGCGCCTGCGCCATGCCTTTAACATCGTCTGGGTCTGGAAGCAATATTGCATCAACACGATCGACCAGCAAGCTGCCCATGTTGTTGTAGGGCTCACTGGTGGTTACCACGGGCACATGTCTGGCCATGGCTTCCAGCAGCACCATCGGGAAAACATCTTGCGTGGTGGGGTGCGCCAGGCAGTCCATGGCTGCATAGGCCGTAGGCATATCACGGACAACACCAATGAAACGGCATGATTTACCGGGGCCCAATGCATCGACAAGTCCGGTGTAGCGGTCTGCTTGCGCGGTATTTCCGATCACGATAATTTGCACATCAAAGGGAAGCGCAGAAGCACCTTTTAGCAATGTGCCCAATCCCTTTTTCTTAAAGTCGTGTCCCACAAAGCCTACTGTCATGATGGCGGGATTCAAACCCAGGCTTTTGCGCGCGGCTGTTTTGTCAAAAGCGGTCAATTTGCGTTCTGACATGTCAACGCCCGGTGTGATCACACTGCCCGAAAATACACCAGGCAATACTTTGAGCGTCTCATCATGCACAAAGCTGGACACAAATACGCTGTGATGCCCAGGGCTGCACAGGCGTTTTTTTTCCAGCCACAAATAGGCCAGCAGCCGGGGACTAAGGGCAATGCGCAGCTTGCTCATGCCGCGTTCTTTCAAGCTGGCATGCACCGTTTTAACGCTAACGGTTTGCACGTCACCATGCGTCACGTTTTCATAAGAATGAACCACATCAAAACCATGTGTCGCGCGTTCGCTGTACCAGCTGAACCAGAGCTGATTAAGCCACCGGGATCGAACAGGCAGCTTTGGTACAGGCACATGCTGGAACAGTTCAGTTGACTGGTCAAACCCCTGCGACACCACGGTGATGTCGCATTCGCCCAGCATCGATATGGCCATCGACACCGCAAGGCTTTCTGCACCCCCACCAATTTTTGAGAAATTGCGGGTGATAAGGGCTACTTTGGTTTTCACAGCGCGTACACGCCCTTTGGGTGGTTGACTGCGCGCTTGTCTTCATACCGGCTCAAGCACTTTAGAAGCAGTTGCATCCACGTCGTTGTGCGGCTGACCAGTACACGCGGCAGCAGCAAATCATCTGATTGCCCAGAAACTGCTCTCCCACGCACAGTGGTTGTGGCAGTCAGGTAGCCCGCAGCCTTGACATGTCTTACCGCTGATTTATTTAACCCGCCATACGGGTAACAAAAATGTTGAACGCCTGTTTTCTGCTGAACCAGTGCTTCCAGCGCTGCTTTTGATCCCATAATTTCTTTTGCCTGTTCAGCGTCGTCCAAAGATTGAAGATTGGCGTGGTTCAAGGTGTGGGAACCAACCTCCTGGCCCGCATCAATCCAGGCTTGTAGTTGCAGTGCAGTCATCAACGGAACCTGCAAAACACCGCGCTCTCGATCCCAACTATTAGTCATACCCACCTGGTTTGCCACGATGTAGCAGGTTGAGCTGAAGCCATGCTTTTTTAAAACAGGCAAGGCGCAGCGCAGGTTATTTTCGTAGCCATCATCAAAGGTGATGCCAAAGACTTTTCCATGTTTTTCGCCTGTCAAATACGGCATCAAATCGCCCATCGATTTGCCCTGGTAGCCCAATGTGCCGAGCGCTGCCATCTGCCGGGCAAACGCTTTTGGCGAGACAACCAATCCGCGCATCGGCGAGCCTTTTGGAGGCTCGGCGTCTACCTGGTGGTACATCAGGATGGGAATGGTTTGGTTAAGCATGCTTTTAAAAAAACTAAATCAGCACAATATCGTATTGCTCTTGCGCCATCGCAGCTTCGGCCTGCAGAAAAATTGGCTTGCCAATAAAGTCGCTCAGGCCCGCAAGGTGCTGGCTTTCTTCATCCAGAAAAAGCTCAATGACTTTGGGTGAAGCCACCACGCGAAATTCACGCGGATTGAACTGCCGCGCCTCGCGAAGAATCTCCCGCAAGATGTCATACGTCACGCTGCGGGCAGTTTTTACCACGCCTTTGCCGCTGCAGGCACTGCAGGGCTCGCACAGCTGGTGCGCCAGCGATTCACGGGTGCGCTTTCGCGTCATTTCCAGCAGGCCCAGTGCTGAAAAGCCGTTGACTGTGGTTTTGATGCGGTCACGGGACAGTTGCTTTTGAAACTCTGCCAACACTGCGTCCCGGTGGTTGTCACGGGCCATGTCGATGAAATCGACAATCACAATACCGCCCAAATTGCGCAGTCGAAGCTGCCGCGCAATGGCAAGCGATGCCTCCAGATTGGTCTTGAAAATCGTGTCGTCAAAGTTGCGCGCGCCGACAAAACCGCCTGTGTTCACATCTACCGTTGTAAGTGCTTCAGTCTGGTCAATGATGAGATAGCCCCCCGACTTCAAATCAACCCTGCGGCCCAGTGCCTTGGCTATGTCCTGATCAATGTTGAAAAGGTCAAAAATCGGCCGCTCGCCAGCATAGTGCTGAAGTTTTGGCACAGTCGCTGGCATAAATTCTTGCGCAAACTTTTGCAACATTGCAAATTGCTCCTGCGAGTCAATGCGAATGGTTTGCGTGCCCTCAACCACCACATCGCGCAGCACACGCTGAAGCAGATTCAAGTCTTGATGCAACACCGATGCAGGGGGCAAGCGCACCGATGCGTCCTTGATGCGCGCCCAGGTTTTGCGCAGGTAGGCAATGTCTTCCTGCAACTCTGCATCCACCGCATCTTCACCGTTGGTGCGCAAGATAAAACCGCCGCCTGTACCGCTTGTGATGCCCGCCAGGCCTATGACCCGCTGGCGCAATTCTTCACGTTGTTTAGGTGGTATTTTTTGTGACACACCGACGTGGTTGTCTTGTGGCAAAAACACCAGCAGGCGCCCTGCAATGCTGATTTGTGCCGTCAGCCGCGCGCCTTTGGTTCCTATCGGGTCTTTCAGCACCTGCACCATCACCGCCTGGCCTTCAAACAGCTGCTTTTCAATCGGCTGAACAATGGTTGCAGGCATATCGGCATCGGCATGACGGCTGTTGATGCTGCTCATCAAATCAGCGACATGCAAAAAGGCTGCCTTGTCCAGGCCGATGTCAATAAAAGCTGACTGCATGCCTGGCAACACCCGCGCAACCTTGCCGAGGTACACATTGCCAACCAGGCCGCGCTCCAGTGAACGTTCAACCTGCAGCTCTTGCAGCGCGCCGTGTTCAATCACTGCAACGCGGGTTTCCTGGGGCGACCAGTTGATAAGAATGTCTTGTTGCATGCCGCTAAATTAAATTTTCAGGCCAGCTGCTTTTAGTAGCAGCGCTGTTTCGCGAATCGGCAAGCCCATGATGCCACTGTAGCTGCCATCAATGCGCGTGATGTGCAGCGCCGCCCTGCCCTGTACCGCGTATGCGCCTGCCTTGCCCAATGGCTCGCCAGTGGTTACGTAGGCATCTATCTGCTTTGAGGTCATGGCCTCAAATGTGACTTTGGATACGCTCAGGGCATCAAAGCGTTTGCGACCGGACTGGACGGCAACAGCAGTGAGTACACGGTGGGTGCGGCCAGACAGCTCAGCCAGCATGCATTTTGCGTCTTTTTGATCTTCAGGCTTGCCGTAAATTGTGCGGCCTGATGCGACCGTTGTGTCCGAACACAAAATTGGGGCGGGTTTGAGCTTGCGTGCTTTCAGGCGGGCAACAGCAGCGTTGAGCTTGAGGTTCGTTACCCGTTTGACGTAAGCAGTTGGCAGTTCATTTTTTAATACTGCCTCCAGCGCTTCTGCATCTTCATTCTCGTCAGGCAGTAGCAGTTCATACCGAACGCCCAGCTGCTCCAGCAACTGTTTGCGGCGCGGGCTTTGGGAGGCAAGATAAACGAAGTCGCTCATTTCAGCTGTGTCATTCGCGATGGTATGGGTGGTTGATGGTGATGCTCCATGCCCTGTACAGCTGCTCAATCAACAACACCCGCACCATGGCATGCGGCAGTGTCAGGTCAGACAAACGCAGGCGTTCATGCGCAGCTTTTTTAAAACTTGTCTCCAGCCCGTCTGGCCCGCCAATCACGATGGCCACGTCATTGCCTGACAGTTGCCAGGCTTTCAAACGCTCTGCCAGAGCAACAGTGGTGACGCTGGTGCCACGCTCGTCCAGTGCCACGATATGTGTGCTGCGGGGAATGGCTGCTTCAATGCGGATTTTTTCAGCCAGCAACAGCGTGTCGAGTGTTTTTGAAGCGCGAGGCTCGGTTTTAACGGCTTTCAGCTCGACTTTGATTTCAGGCGGAAAGCGCTTGGCGTAGTCGTCGTACGCAGTTTGCGCCCAGTCAGGTACTTTTACCCCGACGGCGACTATCGTCAGCCTCATTTGCTGCGTGGAGCAGATTTTCTGGCGGCTGGTTTCTTGGCAACTGGTTTAACGACCGCTTTTTTCGCCGCTGCCTTTTTTGCAACAGGCACTTTCACAATCGGCGTTTTAGCAGCAGGCTTGCGCACCTTGACCACCGGCTCTGCAGCAGTCTCGGTAGCGTTGCGCTTGGCAGTCCAGTCATTGGTTTTGCCAATCCGTCCGACATAACTTGAATCGACCGTTGTTGTTGGAATACGCACAGGGGCTTTGACAACGGTCTTTTTGGCTGCCACTTTTTTGCCAGCCACTTTTTTGCCCGCAGCTTGCCGGGCAGGCTTGGCCTTGACTTCTGGCTCTGGCTTGACCTCAGCCTTCGCTGCTTTCACCAGCGGCGCAGGTGCACCCAGTTTGAGCTTGATCGGCTTGTCGCCCCACAGCTCTTCGAGATGGTAATACTGGCGAATGGTCGGCTGCATGATGTGGGCAACCGCAGAGCCGCAATCCACAATGATCCACTCGCCGTTTTCTTCGCCTTCAATACGCGGCTTGCTGAAACCTGCGTCGCGCACAGCATCACGCACGCTGGCGGCCAGTGCCTTGGTTTGGCGGTTTGATGTGCCCGACGCGATGATGACCCGCTCAAACAGCGAAGTGATGTGCTCAGTGTCAAACACCACAATGTCCTGACCCTTGACGTCTTCCAGCCCGTCGATGATGGCGCGCTGGAGCTTTTGAACATCTTTTTTCTCAAGCGCGGCGGATGTTTTAACGGCTGGTTTTAAGAGTAGGGTCATGCGGTGTTTAAAAAGGTGAACGAAAAGTTTAAAGGGCTTTGTACAGCTGATGCTGTGCAATATAACTGGCAACCGGGTGAGGCAACAAGTCAGCGATGGCCTGATTTTCGCCTAATCCGCTGGATATCAGTTGACGAATCTGGGTTGCACTGACGGCCATTTGAGGCATCTGAAGCGTAACAAAGCCGCATTTGTGGCCATTTTGAGCATCAAATTGGCCTGTAGCCAGCGTAAAGTGCGCGCGAGCAGCTATACAAATTATAGCAATGTTCATGATCTCCCGCCACCGGTGCCACTGCTCGAAAGCAGCAAACTGGTCTGCACCCATCAGTAAATACAGCTGGCAATCAGGATTTCCAAGCTGCAGCGCCTGTAAGGTGTCAATGGTGAAAGTTGGGCCAGCGCGTTTTATTTCACGGTCATCGACCACCACACCGGGCACGTTTTCAAATGCCAGCCGGGTCATGGCCAGGCGGTGCACAGACGGGCTCAAGTTGCGCGCCTTGTGCCAGGCCTGCCCAGTAGGGATGACGTGCAGGGCATCCAGCGCAAGCTCGGCAAAGGCCGTTTTTACCAGTGCGATATGCGCGTTGTGCGGCGGGTCAAAAGCGCCGCCAAACACGCCAATTTTTCTTGGGTTTTGACTCAAACCCAATCCCGTCGGGGTAAAAATTCTTTGGTCAGTCGCTCCTCGTGCGAGCCAGGCTCTACCGCCCGCTGATACGACCAGCTCGCCAAAGGCGGCATGCTCATCAAGATCGATTCTGTCCGCCCACCTGATTGCAGGCCAAAGTGCGTGCCCCTGTCCCACACCAGATTGAATTCCACATACCTGCCGCGCCGGTACAGCTGAAATTCACGTTCACGTTCGCCATAAATCAGATCCTTGCGTTTTTCAACAATCGGCAAATAGGCTGTGGTCAATGCATCAGCCACGCTTTGCATCATGGCAAAGCTGTTGTCAAAACCGAGTTCCTGAAAATCGTCAAAAAAGACCCCGCCAATACCGCGCTGTTCGTCCCGGTGCTTTAAGTAAAAATACTCATCGCACCACTTTTTAAAGCGCGGGTATTTATCGTCACCAAAGGGTAAAAGCGCGTCTTTGCAGGTCTGGTGAAAATGCACCGCGTCGTCTTCAAAAGCATAGTAAGGCGTCAAATCCATACCGCCACCAAACCAGCACACCAGCGGACTGCCGTCCATCGGGGTGGCAGCGAGCATGCGCACATTCATGTGCACAGTCGGCACATACGGATTGCGCGGGTGAAACACCAGCGACACACCCAGGGCTTCAAACGGTGCACCGACCAGCTCTGGCCGGTGCTGTGTTGCTGACGGCGGCAGCTTGGGCCCGCGCACATGCGAAAAGCCGCAACCGGCCCGCTCAAACACGCTGCCGCCTTCCAGGATTTTCGTGATGCCGTTGCCCTGAAGAATTTCACCGGGTGCTTTTTGCCAATGGTCAGCTACAAAAGCCTGTCCATCAACATTTGAAACAGCCGTTGTGATGCGGGTTTGCAAGGCCAGCAAATAAGCGCGAACCGCTGGCAAATCAACGTTGACAGGCTGATCCGCAGTCATTTTTTGATGGCTTTGTAACCAATGTCAGCGCGCATCTGGGCGCCATCGA
>JAYUVG010000140.1:0-11500 GCA_043754255.1 Polaromonas sp.
GGTACATCTTGATTTTGACGTCGAGTACCGTCGTTAGGCCGCCCAGGCCTTGTGCGCCTATGCCTAGCGCATTGACTTTTTCGAACAGTTCGATGCGCAGGGCTTCGACCTTCGTTAATGCGGCGCCTGATTTGGCTTTGGCTTGCAGCTCGTACATGTCCAGGTCTTCCATCAGGCTCTCCTTGGCAATCAGCATCGCTTTTTCAGCCGTGCCGCCAATGCCAATGCCCAACATGCCCGGCGGACACCAGCCAGCGCCCATGGTGGGCACTGTTTTTAGCACCCAATCGACTATTGAGTCGCCGGGATTCAGCATGGCCAGCTTGCTTTTGTTTTCGCTTCCGCCGCCCTTGGCTGCGACGGTGATTTCTACTTTATTGCCAGTGACCAGCTCAGTAAAAATCACTGCCGGGGTATTGTCTTTGGTGTTTTTGCGATCAAATTGCGGGTCTGCCACAACCGATGCGCGAAGGGTGTTGTCAGGGTGGTTGTAGCCGCGGCGCACGCCTTCGTTCACTGCATCATCAACCGATCCTGTAAAGCCATCCCAGCGCACGTCCATGCCAATTTTCAAAAACACGTTGACGATGCCAGTGTCCTGGCAAATCGGGCGTTGGCCAGTTGCGCTCATCTTGCTGTTGGTCAAAATTTGTGCGATTGCGTCCTTGGCAGCGGGGCTTTGCTCGGCCTCGTAAGCGCGTGCCAGGTGGGCAATGTAGTCAGCCGGGTGGTAGTAGCTGATGTATTGAAGGGCGGCAGCGATGGACTCAATCAGGTCAGCTTGTTTGATGGTTGTCATAGGATTTATTTTGTGGGATAAAAGGCTTGGTATGCATTCAATTCAATCCGCTATTTTGACAGGTCAAACATCATGACAACACGCTTTGAGAACGACAGTTTCGGTTCAATAGAAGTCCCCTCAGGCAGGTTGTGGGGCGCGCAAACCCAGCGCTCACTGCAAAATTTTGATATTTCGGGCGAGCGGATGCCGCAAGAGATCATCAAGGCATTGGCGCAAATCAAGCGGTCGTCGAGTGTTGTCAACCATGCCCTTGGCTTGCAAAGCCAGGCCATCACACAAGCCATAGTAGTGGCGGCAGATGAGGTGATTGCCGACAAACATCCCGACGAATTTCCGCTGACGGTGTGGCAAACAGGCTCGGGCACACAAACCAACATGAATGTCAATGAAGTGCTGGCCAATCGCGCCAGTGAACTATTGAAAGGGCCGCGCGGGAACCATCGCCTGGTGCATCCGAATGACGATGTGAACCGCAGCCAGTCATCCAACGATGTGTTTCCCACAGCCATGCACATTGCTGCAGTGGTGGGCATCACTGACAAGCTTTTGCCTGCGCTCGACAAGTTGCGTGCAACGCTTGCGCACAAGTCAAAAGAGTTTGAAAGCATCGTCAAAATTGGCCGCACGCATCTGCAAGATGCCACACCGCTCACACTGGGACAAGAGTTTTCGGGCTACGTCGCGCAGCTGGAGCATGGTGAAAAGCATCTGCATGCCGCGTTGCCCCACCTGTACGAATTGGCTTTGGGCGGCACGGCTGTTGGCACGGGATTGAACACACCTAAAGGCTATGCGGTAGCTGTGGCTGCTGAGCTGGCTGATTTAACGGCACTGCCATTCATCACTGCGCCGAACAAATTTGAAGCACTGGCATCCTGCGACGCGTTGGTACATGCCCACGGCGCGCTGAAAACGCTGGCCGCCAGCTTGATGAAAATTGCCAACGACATTCGCTGGCTGGCCAGCGGCCCACGCAGCGGAATTGGCGAGTTAAGCCTGCCTGAAAACGAACCCGGCTCGTCCATCATGCCCGGCAAGGTCAACCCGACGCAGTGCGAAGCCATGACAATGCTCTGCGCCCAGGTGTTTGGTAATGATGTTGCTATTAATTTTGGTGGCGCATCGGGTAACTTTGAGCTCAATGTTTTCAGGCCGATGATGGCGCATAACTTTTTGCAAAGCGTGCGGCTGCTGGCTGATGGCATGGTCAGTTTTAACGACCATTGCGCAATTGGCATTGAGGCGAATCGGGAGCGAATCGCCGAACTGGTTGGCGCGTCGCTGATGCTGGTGACAGCCCTTAACCCGCATATTGGCTACGACAAAGCCGCGTTCATCGCGAAAAAAGCGCATAAAGAAGGCAGCACTTTACGTATTGCGGCTGTCGCTTCAGGCTACCTGAGCAATGAGCAATTTGATGCCTGGGTCATCCCGGCCAGGATGACGCATCCGTGAACCTAAAAGCAATGGATCAATGCTTTTGCGATGCAATGCCCGACATGATTTTGTCGGTGTAGGCGATGGCGAGCGCTGAAAACAAAAACGCAATATGAATCACGGTTTGCGCAATCAGCACCCGGTCGGTGTAGTTGTCGGCGTTGATAAAGGTTTTCAGCAAATGAATCGAGCTGATGCCGATGATGGCAGTTGCCAGTTTGACTTTGAGCACCGATGCATTGACATGGCTTAACCACTCGGGCTGGTCGCGGTGGCCTTCCAGGTTCATGCGGCTGACAAAGGTTTCATAGCCGCCAACAATCACCATGATCAAAAGGTTGGAGATCATCACCACATCAATCAGCGCCAGCACCACCAGCATGATGACGGTTTCGTTCAACGTCACGATGGGTACGGGGGTTTTGTAGCCAATGCTGGTGATCAGTGCCTGCAAGTCGGGCAGGCTGCCGAATGCGGCGGCAATCAGGTGCTTTAGCTCGACCATGAAGTGAACCACATAGACAGCCTGGGCAGCAATCAGGCCTAAATACAGCGGTAGCTGGAGCCAGCGGCTGGCAAAAATAAAGTTGGGGAGGGGGCGCAGTGGCTTGTGTTTTTTGGGGGTGTCGTCAATCATGGAGCAGATTCTAAGGGTTGCGCTGTGTAAGATTCAAGCCAGTCAGTGGCTTGTAAGAGGCATCCATGACAGTACCATGGGTATAGTGACAATGTAGTGACAGGTTAACGACATAACGGAGACAAAAAGCAATGACGACTTCATCATCAAACATCGAATCTCTTCTGGTAGAGGATCGTATCTTTCCACCCGCAGCAGCGTTGGCCAAAGCTGCACGCATTTCAGGCATGGAGGGCTACAACGCCTTGTGTGCCGAGGCAGCCAAGGATTTTGAAGGCTTCTGGGCGCGTCTGGCACGTGAAAACCTGAGCTGGAAGAAGCCCTTCACCCAGGTACTGGACGAATCAAACCCACCGTTTTACAAATGGTTTGCCGATGGCGAGATCAACGCTTCGTATAACTGTCTTGACCGCCACCTGGGCACACCGACAGAGCATAAAAACGCGATTATTTTTGAAGGCGACGATGGCAAAGTGACGCATGTCACATACAAAGAGCTGCACGCCAGGGTCAGCCAGTTTGCCAGTGCGCTGAAGGACATGGGCATTAAAAAGGGTGACCGTGTGGTGATCTACATGCCCATGACAGTGGAGGGCGTGGTTGCCATGCAGGCCTGCGCCCGCATCGGTGCAACGCACTCGGTGGTGTTTGGCGGCTTTTCGGCCAAGAGCCTGCAAGAACGCATCATGGACGCAGGTGCAGTGGCGGTGGTTACAGCCAACTACCAACTGCGCGGCGGCAAGGAATTGCCGCTTAAATCCATTGTGGATGAAGGCCTGGCACTGGGCGGCTGCGAGTCAATCAAAAATGTCATCGTCTACCAGCGCACCGCTACAGCCTGCAACATGGTCGCCGGGCGTGACAGCCTGATGCATGAAGTCATCGCCAAGGCTGCCCCTGAATGCGCGCCTGAATTTGTCGGCGCTGAGCATCCCCTGTTTATTCTTTACACATCGGGCTCCACCGGCAAACCCAAGGGCGTGCAGCACAGCACAGGTGGTTATTTGCTGTGGGCCAAACTGACAATGGACTGGACTTTTGACCTGCAGGCGTCCGACGTGTTCTGGTGCACAGCTGACATTGGCTGGATCACCGGCCACACCTATGTCGCGTATGGCCCGCTTGCAGCAGGCGCAACACAAGTGATTTTTGAGGGCATTCCCACCTTCCCGAATGCAGGACGTTTCTGGCAGATGATTGAGCGCCACAAGGTGTCGATTTTCTACACAGCGCCAACCGCGATCCGTTCACTGATCAAGGCTGCTGAGGCCGACGAGAAGGTGCACCCGGACCGGTCTGACCTGAGCAGCCTGCGGGTGCTGGGCTCTGTCGGTGAACCCATCAACCCGGAAGCCTGGATGTGGTACTACAAAAACATTGGCGGTGAGCGTTGCCCGGTGGTTGATACGTTCTGGCAGACTGAATCGGGTGGCCACATGATCACGCCATTGCCTGGCGCCACACCGCTGGTGCCTGGCAGCTGCACGCTGCCTTTGCCTGGCATCATGGCCGAAATCGTTGATGAAACTGGCAATCCGCTGCCGAATGGCTCTGGCGGCCTGCTGGTAGTTACGCGCCCCTGGCCTTCGATGATTCGAAACATCTGGAATGACCCAGAGCGATTCAAGAAAGCGTATTTCCCTGAAGAAATGGGCGGCACGATTTACCTGGCAGGCGACGGCGCGGTGCGCAACAAAGACAACGGTTATTTCCGCATCACTGGCCGTATTGACGATGTGCTGAATGTGTCGGGCCACCGCATGGGCACGATGGAAATTGAATCAGCCCTGGTAGCGCACAGCACGCTGGTGGCTGAAGCTGCTGTGGTCGGCAGGCCAGACGATTTGACGGGCGAGGCGATTGTGGCGTTTGTCGTGCTCAAGCGCTCACGCCCGACCGGTGATGAGGCCAAGGCCATTGCCAAAGAACTGCGCGACTGGGTAGGCAAGCAAATTGGCCCGATTGCCAAACCCAAAGACATCCGGTTTGGCGACAACCTGCCTAAAACCCGCAGCGGCAAAATCATGCGTCGTTTGCTGCGCGGCATTGCCAAGGGCGAAGCCATCACGCAAGACACTTCAACGCTTGAGAATCCGGCAATTCTCGATCAGCTGGCTGAAAACATTTAAATCGATCTGCTATTAAAACAGGAGCTGCCTGCGCGCATTTTGTGTGTGCTAGCAGTCTAAATGGCATAAAAAAAGCCCGCTAAAAGCGGGCTTTTTATCGTTTGGGCAATGCCCACACTTTATTTCAGAGTCAGGATCCAGGTCACCAGTTTTTTGGCTTCATCGGCGTTGACCTGTGCGTTGGCCGGCATTGGCACTGGGCCCCAGGCGCCTGCGCCGCCTTTCATGATCTTGCCAGACAATTTGTCAACCGCATCAGCCTGACCAGCATATTTGGTTGCAACTTCTTTGTACGACGGGCCGAGCACTTTTTTATCAACAGCGTGGCAGGATGTGCAGTTTTTAGCAGTGGCCAGCGCCACGTCGGCCAGGGCAGGCGTCGTCAGGGCAAAACCAGTAGTCAGAGCAGCAATTGCAACAAGATAGCGTTTCATAAATTTGTCCTCTTGGGTGCGTAACAAGTTGGGTTACATTCAATCAACGTTATTGTAGTGAAGTGGGTTGACACCCGGCATCTGCCGGTAAAAGTGTTAATGCCTTGTTACACCTTCCTGCAATGCATCCACAAATTTTATCGGGAGTTCAACATGTACTTGTTGATGATGGGCATCGCGGCTTTGTTGATGAAATACCTGGAGTTTGGGCCTGTGGCGGTATGGCCGTGGTGGTTGGTGATGTCGCCATTTGCGCTGGCAGTGGTCTGGTGGTGGTGGGCCGACAAGTCGGGCTACACCAAACGGATTGAAATGCAGAAGATGGACAAACGCAAGCAAGACCGGCTTGACAAGCAGCGTGATGCACTAGGCATGCTGTCAGCAAAAAACAAGGGCAGGAAATAATCGCTGGTCATCAAGGCAAAAAAGCCGCCAGTCCCTGAGCTGGCGGCTTGTATTTTCAGAATCTCAATCTGTTAATAATCGTCCAGCACTGCACCCTTGCTGGCACTCGACGCATTAAACGCAAACTTGGCCTGCACGCCACGCATGTAACGCGGCTTGGGCGCAACCCAGCCCACTTTGCGTTTGGCCAGTTCTTCGTCGCTAATGTTCAATTGCAATAGTAATTGCTTGGCATCAATGGTGACCGAATCACCTTCTTTGATAAACGCAATATTGCCGCCAGCAGCAGCTTCTGGTGCCACATGGCCAACCACCATGCCCCAGGTGCCGCCTGAAAAGCGGCCATCGGTGATCAGGCCCACGCTTTCGCCCAAACCTGCACCAATCAGCGCACCCGTTGGTGCCAGCATTTCGGGCATGCCCGGCCCGCCTTTGGGGCCCAGGTAACGAAGCACCATCACGTCGCCGGCCACAATTTTGCCCGCCAAAATGGCAGCCAGGCCAGATTGTTCATCATCAAACACACGCGCCGGGCCAGTGATCACCGGGTTTTTGAGGCCAGTGATTTTTGCCACTGCGCCTTCTGGTGACAAATTGCCTTTGAGAATAGCCAGATGCCCTTGCTTGTACATCGGCTTGTCAATCGGGCGAATCACGTCCTGGTCTGCGCGCGGTGCATCAGGAATGTCTTTTAAAACCTCAGCAATCGTTTGGCCACTGATCGTGATGCAGTCCCCATGCAGCAGGCCAGCCACCAGCAGCGTTTTCATCACTTGCGGAATACCGCCAGCCTTATGCAGATCAACCGCCAGGTATTTGCCGGATGGTTTCAAGTCACACAGCACCGGCGTCTTGACGCGAATGCGCTCAAAGTCATCAATCGTCCACTCAACGCCTGCCGTGTGTGCAATTGCCAAAAAGTGCAGCACGGCATTGGTAGAGCCGCCTGTGGCCATGATGACTGCAACCGCGTTTTCAATCGCTTTTTTGGTCACGATGTCGCGCGGCTTGATGTCTTTTTTCACTGCTTCAATCAGCACTCGGGCCGATTCAGCTGCAGAGTTCATTTTCTCGTCATGCGGGTTGGCCATGGTGCTGGAGTACGGCAGTGATATGCCGAGTGCCTCGAACGAACTCGACATGGTGTTGGCCGTGTACATGCCGCCGCAGCTGCCCGTACCCGGTATGGCGCGGCGCTCGATCTGCTCCAGGTCTTCATCGCTCATGCGGCCTGCGGCGTTTTCACCGACGGCTTCAAACACGCTGACGATGTTCAGGTCTTTGCCCTGGTAGCGGCCCGGCAAAATGGTGCCGCCGTACACGTAAATGGCCGGTACGTTGGCACGCAACATGCCCATCAGGCCGCCGGGCATGTTCTTGTCGCAACCGCCGACCACCAGCACACCGTCCATCCATTGGCCCTGCACACAGGTTTCAATGCAGTCTGAAATGACTTCGCGGGATACCAGCGAATATTTCATGCCCTCAGTGCCCATCGCCATGCCGTCAGAGATGGTTGGCGTGCCAAACACCTGCGCATTGCCGCCTGCCGCTTCAATGGCGGCTATGGCTGCATCGGCCAGTTTTTGCAAACCGCTGTTGCACGGTGTGATGGTGCTGTGCCCGTTGGCCACGCCAATCATGGGCTTTTTAAAGTCAGCCGTCTCATACCCCATCGCGTAGTACATCGAGCGATTCGGCGCGCGGGATTTGCCCTCAGTGATGTTTTTGCTGCGGGGGTTCAAGGTGATGGTTTTGATGTCCATGATGTGTCTCGCAAGTTTGTTAAATTTGATTGTATGGGTTGCGAAATTCAAGGCGTGCAAAATACTCCCCATGCTCATTCACCCTGAAATCAATCCCGTCGCCCTGCAACTTGGCCCGCTGGCCATTCACTGGTATGGCCTGACATACCTGGCAGCTTTTGGCCTGTTCTTTTTTCTGGCCACTTTGCGACTGAAGCATCAGCCCTACGCGTCCATTCAGGGGGCAGGTGCTTGGAGCAAGCGCGACATTGAAGACATTTTATTTTTAGGTGTGATGGGTGTGGTGATTGGCGGGCGGGTGGGCTATTGCCTGTTTTACAAACCCGCTTACTACGCCACCCATCCACTGGAAATTTTTTACGTTTGGCAAGGCGGCATGAGCTTTCATGGCGGGCTGATTGGCGTGCTGCTGTCGCAAGTCTGGTTTGCCCGCACCCGCCAGCGGCCGTGGCTGCAGGTGATGGACTTTATTGCGCCGTGCGTGCCCACCGGGCTGGCAGCAGGCCGCGTCGGTAACTTCATGAACGGCGAGCTGTGGGGCAGGGTGGCTGACCCGTCGCTGCCTTGGGGCATGCTGTTCAGGGGCGGCGGGCCACTGCCGCGCCACCCGTCGCAGGTGTACCAGTTTTTACTGGAAGGTTTGCTGCTGTTTATCTTGCTGTGGCTGTATGCCCGCAAGCCGCGCAAAATGGGGCAGGTATCGGGCGCATTTTTGTTCGGCTATGGCGTTTTCAGGTTCATTGCTGAATTTTTCCGCGAGCCCGACGCGCACCTGGGTATTTTGCAACTGGGCTTGAGCATGGGCCAGTGGCTGTGCGTGCCGATGATTTTGGGCGGCATAGCGATGTGGGTCTGGGCTTCGAGGCGGACTTGAGACTGTTCCTGTTGCGTTTAATAACGTTTTAGACCGCTAGCCCATGTAAAAAGCGCGCAACCAGCTATACAAACCATAGCAAACACCTTTTCATCGGCTTGCCCAGGCTTTCGACCACCTGCGCTAAAAATGTCTGCAACGTGCTGCCGCGCTCCAGGCCAACTGCGTCTTCATCCAGGGTTTCAGCAAACGAGATGGTCTGGCGTATGGCAAAGCGGTGGTTTTTGGCAGTGACCAGCACCAGGCGATCAGTGCTGAAGTGGATGGCTTCCAGCCCCAGGGTATCGACCTTGCCCGCAACAATGCCCATGTCAGCGCGGCCGTCCAGCACGCCCCGGGCTATTTCCGGATTCGGTTTTTCCTGCAAGTCAATGTTGATTTTTGGGTGCCGTGAAAGAAACCCGGCAATATTTCTGGCAAAAGATCGGTGACTGCAGTGGTGTTGGCGAATACTCGCAAATGGCCGCGCAAGCCGTCACCGTATTCCAGCAGATCAGTTTGCAACTGCTCGGCTTGCCGCAGTACGCCGATTGCATGAAGCAAAAACGCTTTACCCAGCGGGCTCAAGCGCACGCCTCGCGTTTCGCGGTACGTGGGCTTCCTGCTGAAACAGCAGTTTGTACGTTGTGCTTTTTGGGGAGACAATCACAGCTTGAAAAGCACCACCACCACCCAAATTGCACCAGGCGCGCAAGCGCCGTCTCCCGGCGCAAGCCATGCGCCTGAAGTTCGCACCCTCGATGCCGACACGCTGGCACATCTGCAAACCTGGATTGGCAAAACCGATACCCGATGCGATGCTGTTACGGCAGCACCTGTTGCAGCACTTTCGGCCACGCTGGATCGTGACGATGCACCTCCCGGCCCCGGCACAGAAATACCTGCCTTGTGGCACTGGCTTTATTTTTTGCCACAACCGCGTCGCTCTGAAATCGGCTCTGACGGCCATGCCCGGCGCGGCGGTTTTCTGCCGCCGGTGCCGCTGGCGCGCCGCATGTGGGCAGGCGGTCGCCTGACCTGGCAAGCCGGCAACCCGCTGGTGGTGGGCGACTCGATCAGGCGAGACTCTGTTATTGACACCATCAAGCACAAACACGGCCGTAGCGGCGATTTGTTGTTTGTGGTGCTCAAGCATGAAATTCATAACGCCCGAGGGCTGGCGCTGACGGAAGATCACGACATCGTGTACCGGCCCAATCCACAGCCTGGCGACGCAGCGCCGCCGCCGCAACCTGCAGCCAAGCATCCCGCATGGAGCGAGACCGTCACCCCTGACGACGTACTGCTTTTTCGCTATTCAGCGCTGACCTTCAACGGCCACCGCATCCACTACGACCGCAAGTACGCGCTAGAGGTGGAGGGCTACCCCGGCCTGATCGTGCACGGGCCCTTGATTGCGACGCTGCTGGTCAACCTGCTGCGCAACAACATGCCTGGAGCGCGTGTGCTCAAGTTCGAGTTTCGCGCCGTGCGGCCGGTGTTTGACCTGTGGCCATTCAAGCTGCACGGCAAGCCATCTGACGATGGTAAAACCGTGGAACTGTGGACTGAAGACCATGAAGGCTGGCTCACCATGCAAGCTACTGCCACGCTTGCCTGAATTCAAACTAAAAAAGCCACTTATGAAAACACACATCCCTGCCCACGACGCTTATCAGGACATGCGCGAAGCCATGCGCAGCATGTTGACCCCTTTCGATTCAGCCTACTGGCAAAAAGTCGACCACGAGCGCGGCTACCCTGAAGCGTTTGTCAACGCGCTGACAGAGGCGGGCTGGCTGGCGGCGCTTATTCCGGCGGAGTACGGTGGTTCGGGCCTCGGCTTGAGCGAGGCGTCCGTCATCATGGAAGAGATCAACTTTGCGGGCGGCAATGCTGGTGCCTGCCACGGCCAGATGTACAACATGGGCACTTTGCTGCGCCATGGCTCTGATGTACAGAAAAAAATGTACCTGCCCAAAATTGCCACTGGCGAGTTGCGCCTGCAATCGATGGCCGTGACCGAGCCAACCACCGGCACTGACACCACGCAGCTCAAGACAACCGCCGTCAAAAAGGGCGACAAGTACGTCGTCAACGGGCAAAAGGTCTGGATCTCGCGCATCCAGCATTCCGATCTGATGATCTTGCTGGCCCGCACCACGCCGCTGGCCGAGGTGAAGAAAAAGTCTGAAGGCATGTCGATCTTCATCGTCAACCTGAAGGACGCCATCGGCAATGGC
The DNA here is from genome assembly GCA_043754255.1 of Polaromonas sp. Lineage (GTDB taxonomy): Bacteria > Pseudomonadota > Gammaproteobacteria > Burkholderiales > Burkholderiaceae_C > Polaromonas. The sequence goes on from JAYUVG010000140.1 coordinate 10,707, forward strand.
ATGGCGGTGCAGCCGATTGCCAACATGGTGAACCACGAGACGAACGAAGTCTTCTTCGATAACCTGGAGATTCCTGCTGCAAACCTGATCGGTGAAGAGGGCAAGGGCTTCAAATATATCCTTGATGGGCTGAATGCCGAGCGGACTTTGATAGCTGCTGAATGCATTGGCGATGCGTACTGGTTTGTCGACAAGGCCCGCCGGTATGCCAGCGAGCGCGTGGTGTTCAACCGCCCCATCGGCCAAAACCAGGGCGTGCAGTTTCCTATTGCCGACTGCTACATTGAAACCGAAGCCGCGAACCTGATGCGTTTTAGGGCGTGCGAGCTGTTTGATGCCGGTAAACCCTGCGGCGCTGAGGCCAACATGGCCAAGTACCTGGCCGCCAAAGCGTCGTGGGAAGCGGCCAATGTGTGCCTGCAAACGCATGGTGGTTTTGGATTTGCCACTGAATACGACGTGGAACGCAAGTTTCGGGAGACGCGGCTTTATCAGGTGGCACCGATTTCTACCAATCTGATTTATTCGTATGTGGCGGAGCATGTGCTGGGGTTGCCGAGGTCGTTCTGAGAAGCATTGAATTGATTTATTGACGCTATGAATCCTTGTTTTTTTCATGAAGGTGTTAATAATTTGAACCTGCTGGCCGGGGGTTGCCCGGCGGCAAGTCACTTTCTCTTGCTTCGCCAAGAGAAAGTAACCAAAGAGAAGGCGACCCGCAGTCTGGGGCCCTGCGCTGCGCTACGGGCGACCTGCAAAAGGATCGAAAACCGGGGGTCCGCGCAAACTCGCCT
>JAYUVG010000141.1:0-2642 GCA_043754255.1 Polaromonas sp.
CAGCGACTGCGGCATCACGCCCTTGACCGTGCCATAAGTGCCAACGGGCATGAAGATGGGGGTTTGCACCACGCCGTGGTTCAGCGTCAAAGTGCCGCGTCGGGCGTGGCTGGCGGGGTCGGTGGTGAGGACTTGAAAGGTAAGCATCGGGAGAACAGAGTTGTGCGATTTTAAGCGGCTTGGTTTGGCGCCAAATTACGCTAAGCTCCACCTATCTCGATCAAAGCGCAAACCTCGCCTCAACTCTACTCACTTACAAAAGACAAGTATGCAAACGCAAGCTATTGTGTCCAAAAAAGGGCGTGTTACTTTGCCGCCCGCGATGCGTGAGCTGCTCGGCATCAGGGCGGGCTCACGCATCAAATTTGAGCTGCGCGGCAGTGAGATATTCATCGTCAATGCACAGCCGATGAGCGCGTATTACGGGATATTAAAGGGCTGCGATTTGGGCAATATCGAGCCAGCGAAAGAACCAGATCCCACGTTTGATTAAATATTCCTCCTGCCTTACCGGAAGAAGGTTGGGATGGGGCAAACACGGCGCTAGCAAATATGACCCTAATAAGCCCCAGACAACTGCAGCGCAACCTGTTGGCGCACAAAGTCATAAATCGCCAAGTTTGACTGATTACGAGTTTTGGTAAACGCTAGCGCCACCGAAATATTTTGAGTCAGCTGCTTGCCAATATTGATGTTTGCTGAGTAATTTGTATCGTTACGCGCTTCTGTATAGGCGGGCTCTGCTTCACGGTAACGCGACTGAGTGACCGACAACTGGCTGTAAATCGAAAAGCCAGCCGGCAGCGTCCAGTAGATAGAGGGGGTCAGTGCTGTGCTGTCGTTGTCCAGAAAACTTAGGCGAGTCCGTTCCCTGCCGTTGCGGGCTGACAGACCTATAAAACTGCCTTCGTTATTCAGCACATAGCGGTATGCGAGCACTGCCGATTGAGCATTGCCCTCGCGGTCTGCGTTTGACGCATATATCTTGCGCTGCATACCCAGTGATGCGGTCACCACACTTTGGCGGTTAAAAGCATATTCAGCCGATGGCGATATTGAAACGGTTTTGCCGTAGACCGAGCTACCCACATTCAACAGGTCAAATGCCACTGGCAATGCAAGTGCCCAAGGCCCGTCGCGCCAGGTTGCGCCAGCGCCAAACGTGTACGCGCCTGAGTTGAACTGCTGCTGTTGCCTGTAATTGACCTTATTTGCTAAAAAACTGGCCTGTAGCGACCAGTCAGGAGACAGCGCAAACGAACTGTTCAGCTGCGCACTGGCTGTGGCGGCCTCGTCTGCTTGCGGCATGGTGCCAGGTGTAAAGGTAAACGGCACCCCAAACAAAGTAGCCGTTGTGCCCACCGGGCCTGCATTGACATTGTTGTCTGCAAGGTAGCCGATGGACGCGCGCAATTGCCACGGCTTGCTGGCTGCAAGTTGGTTTTGCATTGCATCAATGTTTGCCTGCACATTGACGGGTGGCGGTGGTTTTGTGCTCGCAACTGTTTTCAGTTGGTCTGTAGCTTTTAGCGTCAAACCTGTCCGGGCAAAGAGGCTGGCCAGTTCAAGCCGAATACGCGGCTGGTCGTCAATCTTCAAAGCTTTTTCATATGCCCGCACTGCCTGGGCATTGCGGTTGGCAGCCGCCAGTATTTGCCCTGTTAAAAACAAGATTTCGGGGTTGCTGCTGTTGATGCTGTCATGCTCAACGACGGATTGTTGAGCTTGAACCAAATTTTCAGACTTGATGGCCGCTGACAACTTTTCAATTACAGCTGCATCCGCGGGCTGAGAAGCATGAATAGCGAACGAGCAAAGAGTTATTGCCGCTACCAGCGGCAGTTTGGTTAGCGCGCGCATTGTTAGCGCTTACCTGTAAAGACGCCGTTAAAAGAAGTTCCGTCTGCCTTATTGATTAGTGCGCGGCCACCCATTTCGTTTGCCGTAGGGCCATAAAAACCGCCTGCAACAGCGCCAGGCGCAGTACTGAGACCTACGGCTGGAGTAACTGATCCGATAAATTGATTTTTTCCGCTTGCCCAAGATGCGGTGTAGTTAGCCCCGCCGAAAATTTGGGGGGCACTGCTTAAAGTGGCAATATTTGTAAAACTGCCGCTAATATTTCTGGTTCCAAAATTAACATTTGCACTGTGTGTACCGGCAGCCATGCCGACTGTGCCAGCAGCAGTGTTAACAGTACCCAGCACACTTCCATGGAAGGTTGCACTGCCCGTTCCAGGAATGTTGTTCCCGTTGGTTAGGCTACCTGCAAGCCATGCACCATTGTGATTTTTTTCTGATGAAAGTGACGCGGGGTCAGACCAATGTCCCCAACTCAGGTAGCTGAAGCCGGAATTAGCAACACCAGCGCCTCCGACTAGAACATTGGGCGATTTACCGCTTAGCCTTGACACAACTAATGCTTGGCCTTCTTGTTCCGCGTAGTCGCCTTGGCCTGTTTTAACTCCGCCAGAACTATAGCCAATCCAAGCCGCCTGCTGCTGTGAACGCAAAACTGGTTCAAGCATATGCGCAATACCTTTCGATCCAGTTTTGCGTTCACAGCAGCAGGCGGCTTGGATTGGCTATAGTTCTGGCGGAGTTAAAACAGGCCAAGGCGACTACGCGGAACAAGAAGGCCA
>JAYUVG010000142.1:0-18216 GCA_043754255.1 Polaromonas sp.
TTGACCACCAGCTCGGACGCCCGGTTGCCCACTGTTTGCCTGACCTGGCTTATCTGGTTGAGCAAACCTTTTTCTACCAGCAATTTATCCAGATCATCACCCGGATTTGCGTAGGCGTTTGCCGTGAAAAGTATGGCTGTGGCCAGCGCAGAAAGGGTAGGTTTTAATCGCATAAAGCGCAGGATACTTGAATCAGGGCGTTAAAGTCAACCCGAAGGCACATTAAAAACCGGTGGTAAACCCCTGATTTGTAACAACATTGCCCAAGTTACTGGTCATGCGTTCCGTTATTGGCAAGGCTGCGATCTGCCAGTCAAAATGAGGGAACATGCACTTTGAAGGCCAAAAATGTTGCCCATAGCCCGCGTTTATGCATCAAATCGACTGCCAGCCCATGTAATCAGCGCGCAAGCAGCTCCTATATTTATAGCGCTTTGCTTGCTGTGTTCGGCTGCAGCGGCCCAGGGTGTGCGGCCTGAGGTGGTGGCTGCAGGCCTGCAACACCCGTGGGCTGTGGCTTTTTTGCCGGACGGCCAGTTTTTAATCACTGAACGTGCCGGGCGCTTGCGGGTTGTCGATGCTGCGGGAAAGGCTGGCAAACCCATTGAAGGCGTGCCTGAAGTTGCCGCAGGCGGGCAGGGCGGCTTGCTCGACGTGGTGCTGGACGCAGACTTTGCCAGCAACCGGATGCTGTATTTTTGCTATTCCGAGCCTGCTGCCACCGGCAACAGCACCGCTCTGGCCAGCGCAAGCCTGAGCCTTGACACAACGCGGCTGACCAACGTCAAGGTCATCTTCAGCCAAAAACCCAAACTGGCCGGCACCATGCATTTTGGCTGTCGAATTGTTGAAAGCCGCGCGCCTGGACTGAATGGAAAAGCCGATGGCAAGCTGTTTTTAATGCTGGGCGAACGCTATTTCAAATCAGCCGATGCCCAAACCTTAAGCAACCACCACGGCAAAATCATTCGCATCAAAAAGGATGGCAGCGTGCCGCCAGACAACCCGTTTGTGGCGCGCGCAGGTGCCTTGCCTGAGATCTGGAGCTACGGCCACCGCAACCCGCAAGGCGCTACGCTGGCCCCGGACGGCAGGCTGTGGATGCATGAGCATGGCCCGCAAGGCGGCGATGAAATCAATCTGCCCAAGCGCGCTGCCAACTACGGCTGGCCGGTTATTACTTACGGTGAAAGTTACGGCGGTGGCGGCAAAATTGGTGAGGGTTTGACTGAAAAAGCGGGGATGGAGCAACCCCTTCATTACTGGGTGCCATCGATAGCACCTTCGGGCATGGCATTTTTAACCAGCGAACGTTATGGCAAGGCCTGGCAAGGCAACCTGTTTGTGGGATCACTCAAGTTTGCCTATCTGAACCGGATTGAACTTGCCGCGCCATACAGCGGCAAAGTTGTGCGTGAAAGCAAATTGCTGAGCGAAGTAGGCGAGCGGATTCGTGATGTGCGCCAGGGCCCAGACGGGCTGCTGTATGTACTGACAGACCGCAGCAATGGGAAACTGATACGGCTGCAGCCAGCGCCCTGAAGCTAAAGCAGCTTTGTAATAGCCGCAAAAATGCCAACAGCTGCAAATATGGTGGTGATAGACCACTTGATGATTTCAGCTTTCAACTCGGCACCGTCTGTTTTGGTGAACAGTTGCGCTGCATGCACAGCGTAGCGCTTGTCGATTTCTTTATTGATGGACTCAACCGCAGCCTTGGCGTCAGCTTCAGGCACGCCAGCTTTGATGAATGCGTTATAAATTTCGAGTTCCATGATTGGAGTTTACTTTGGAATAGCCAAATACAAAGTGATGGGGTATTTGCTGAATGCACAAGCAAGCCGACGCAAGAGCAACAAGCGTCAAGGGCATGCAAAAATCCGAACATGCTTTTTACCCAGGCTTTGGCCAGCCCACCCGTTCGCGCCGCCTACTTCGAAGGCATTCGCGACACCGTCCTCGTTATTCCGTCTTATCTGCCCTTTGGCCTGGTCTGCGGTGTGGCGTCCGTCAATGCCGGGCTGACGACCGGCGCGTCTATCGCACTGCCAGCTCTTGTTTATGGCGGGTCGTCCCAAGCCGTATTGCTGCAATTTTTGCAGGGCAATGCTTCGCTGTGGGTTGCGATTTTATCGGGCTGCGTGATCAATTTGCGCATGGCGGTGTACAGCGCTGCCATGGCCAGCAAGGTGCGCCACCTGGGCAAGCCGCAGCGCATGCTGGTGGCGGCTTTTTTGGTAGACAACACCTTTGCCTTCATGCAAGAGCGCGAGCGAACGCACCCGCATGACAAGAACATCATTGCCTACTATGCAGGCGTCAGCACCATGTTCTGGAGTTTCTGGTTTTTGTTTTGCGTGATTGGCGTGTTTGCGGGCAACATCGTGCCCGCCAGCTGGCAGCTTGACTTTGCCATTCCGCTGTCGTTTATAGCGATAGCTGCTACGTCGATTCGCAATGTGCCGATGGCGGCTGCCGCGCTCGTGGGCGGCCTGGCCAGCGTCGTGCTGTTTGCGTTGCCGCTTAAATTGGGCTTGATTGCAGCTTGTATGGCGGGACTGATGGCTGGCCTGCTGGCGCAAAAAATGACTGCGGCACGTTCATGACCAGTTTGACCGCATGGGAAAGCTGGGCTGTGGTGTTTGGCCTTGCAATCGGCACGTTTTTGATTCGTTATTCATTTATTGGTCTGTTCGCGGATAAGGACATGCCCGCCTGGCTGGACCGCGCCTTGAAACTCATGGTGCCAGCGATTTTTGCAGCCATTGTTTTTAGCGGTGTGGCCATGGTGGGAGGTGAGGTGGCGGGATTGGCACATTGGCCGCGCTATGCAGCAGCTGGCGTTGGCTTTATCGCGGCGATTGCCTCCCGCGGCAACATGCTGATAACACTCGCTGCAGGCATGGCCGCTTTACACGGCCTGCCGTGGCTTTTTCAGTAACACGAAAAAAGCCCAAAGTGCGGTTTGCCTGAGTGTTTTGCGGAGGTCAAGGAGGAGCCCCAAAGGGGCGGAGGACACGTAGCAAAACACTTAGGCGAACCACTCGCTTTAACTACGGGGAATCAAGCGTCAAACGATTCAAATTTCAGCGCCGGGTATCATAAAAGCATGATGTTGACCGGCCCTTTGCGCATTCTCCTGAAGCGCACCAACGACAGTGCAAAACACTGGCTGGTGCAGTGGTGGAAATTAGCGCACCTGGGTGCTGTGCTGCTGCTGCTGGCGTTGTCACCGTCCAGCTACAAGCGGGCAGACCGGCTGGTGCTGGCCCGCCATGTATACGACAACACCGCGCCCATCATGACCAGTTTTTCGGTCTTGTGTGCATTGATCAGCCTGGTATTGACGCGCATTGTCACCACCACGGCACTCAGCTATGGCTTGTCACAGTATTCGCTGCAAGTGGTTATTCGGGTGCTGGTGCTTGAATTGATTCCGCTGACTGCTGCACTTTTTGTAGCGCTGCGCTGCACCATCCCCGACGGGGCCGAGTTGGCCGAGCTCAAAGCCCGGGGCGACATGGACAGGCTGCGAGCCGAGGGCATCAACCCGATACACCGGGAAGTGCTGCCGCGCGTGATGGCCGGTATTTTTTCAACCATCACGCTGGCGGTGTTGAGCTGCGTGGTGGCGTTGCTGGTGGCGTATGTCGCGATTTATGGTTTTAACCTGGCCGGGTTTGCGGGCTACACGCGGTTGTTCGGGCAAGTTTTTACCCCGGCTGTCACACTGATATTCATCATGAAAACATTGCTGTTCAGTCTGGCGGTGTCACTGATCCCGATGGCATCTGCCCTGTACGGCAGCGCTGTCAACAACACCCGTACCAGCGCTGAAATGCGCGGACTGGTGCGCATGTTTGCGATTATTTTGCTGATTGAAGTGTTGTCGCTGGTTGGCAATTATTATTAGAGTCCCATGAACCCTATGAGCGACCAAATTGACTTGCCAACAGGCAACTCCCCAACACCGCCAGAAACCGACCACCTGGAAGTCAAGGCCGTCCTGCTGCTGAGCTTTATGCTGGCGCTGATAGTGGCTGCAGCCCTGTACGTGATGTATGCCCGCGGCATGTTTGACAGCACGCAAAAACTGGTGCTGGTGTCCGAAGATTCTGAAGGCGTTGTGGTGGGCATGAACCTGACGTTTTCGGGTTTTCCCATCGGCCGGGTGCGGCGCATTGAACTGGCAGGCGACGGCAAGGCGCGCATCCTGGTTGATGTAGCCAGCGCGGACGCGCACTGGCTGCGCAAGTCCAGCGTGTTCACGGTCGTGCGCGGGCTGGTGGGCGGCACCAACATCCGGGCTTACACCGGCGTCATGACCGACCCGCCGCTTGAGGATGGCGCGGTGCGCACGGTGCTGCAAGGCGATGCAGGTGCTGAAGTGCCCAAGCTGATTGCAGCCGCCAAAGACCTGCTGGAGAGTGTCAGCACGCTGGTCAGCAGCCAGGGCGCGCTGGGCGCCAGCTTTGGCAATCTGCAAACACTGACTGCCACCATCAACGGCCCCGGCGGCGCACTGGCAGTGATGCTGGGCGGGCCAGATGAAGCCAAAAAATTGTTGGGCTCACTCGACACGACCACCAAAAATGTCAATTCGTTGCTGGTCAAAGTCGATGCGTTGACGGCCAAAGCCAATGCTTTGACGACCAAAGCCGATGCCCAGATTTTTGGCAACAAAGGCTTGATGCCCGAGACCCAGGCCACCGTGGTGCAGCTCAATGGGCTGCTGGCCGATGCCCGTACCAGCTTGAAGAAAGTTGATGCAGTGCTGGTCGAAGCGCAGGCAATAGGCGCCAATGTCAAGGAAGGCAGCAGCGATTTGGGTGTGCTGCGCGGCGAGGTTGAATCAAGTCTGCGCAAGGTTGATGGGCTGATCAACGACATCAACCGCAAATGGCCTTTCGCGCGGGACACAGAAATCAAATTGCCATGAACCTGAAAATTGTTGCAACCCTTGCAGTCATGGGCTTAAGCGCCTGCGCATCTGGCCCCAAGCCGGCTGACTGGCAACTGAGCTCCAAATCAGCACTGGAGCGTGCGCAAGTGGCCTATCTTGAAGGCAACAACCGGGTTGAAGTTGCAGAAATGGCCAAGGCAAAAAGCGAGATTGCCAGCACCGGCCGCATCGACCTGATGGCGCGCGCCGAGCTGCTGGCCTGCGCCAGCCGTGTCGCCAGTCTGGTGTTTGAACCGTGCGTGGGGTTTGAAAAGCTGCGGCTTGACGCGCCACCCGCTGAAGTTGCCTATGCAGACTACCTGGCTGGCAAAATGCAACAGAAAGACGCTGTTTTATTGCCTAAAAATCAACAAAATAGTGCTCTAGCCGACGTAAACAGCGCGCAAGCAGCTATCAAAAACATAGCAGACCCACTGGCCCGACTGGTCGCGTCAGGTGTTGCATTGCAGGCCGGCAGGGCCAGCCCGGCGTTGGTGCAAGCCGCTGTTGACGCAGCGTCCAGCCAGGGCTGGAAAAGGCCGTTGCTGGCCTGGTTGGGCGTGCAGCTCAAGTTGGCTGAAAGCAGCAGTGACATGCCAGAAGCTGCCCGCCTGCAGCGCCGGATTGCCCTGGTCTTGAAACCCTGATGGCGCGTACCCCTGCAGGCAAGTCGCAGCGCGGCTCGGTCAGCCCTTGGGCCATAGCGCTGACATGCGCGCTGGCGCTGGCCACAGCGATGGGCATTGGCCGCTTTGCCTTCACGCCGCTGCTGCCGATGATGCTGGCTGACGGCGTGACGGATTTGCCCGGTGCCAGCTTTTTGGCCAGTGCCAATTACGCAGGTTATCTGGTCGGCGCACTGCTGTGTACCTTTCAGCCTTTTATCTGGTCACGCTTCAAAGCGCTGCCGGATGTAGCGGCCACCACCTGGCTGCGCGGCGGTTTGGTGGGTACTTGCCTATTGACGTTGGGCATGGCGCTGCAGCTGCCCACGCTGTGGCCATGGCTGCGTTTTGCAGCCGGCGTTGCCAGTGCATTTGTGTTTGTGTTTACCTCCGGCTGGTGCCTGGCGCGCCTGGCAGAACGCAACGCCAGCAACCTGGGCGGGCTGATGTTTACCGGCCCCGGTGTGGGGATTGCCGCCAGCGGATTGCTGGCCAGCGGCATGGTGGCATTGCAATGGAAGGCAGCGGCGGGATGGCTTATTTTTGGTGTGCTGGCCTGCGTGTTGACAGCCATCACCTGGCGTACGTTTGCGAAGAATCTGGTGATTCATTCCGGCATTCATCCGGGCACAAAACTGGCTGCAACGCCTGTCAAAACCGATGGCCTCAAGCCCAACGCGCACGCGTTGCCAAACGCAGTCAGCCGCTGGCAAATGTTCTGGCTGGCCGTCGCCTACGGGCTGGACGGCCTGGGCTATATCGTCACCGCTACGTTTTTGCCAGTGATTGCCCGCCAGGTCATGCCAGGTTCTGCCTGGCTCGATTTGTTTTGGCCGCTGTTTGGTGTGGCAGTGGTCGCTGGTGCTTTGATATCAACGCGCATCTCGCTCAAAGGCGACCTGCGCTATTTGCTGGCTGCCAGCTACCTGATGCAGGCCATTGGCGTCATCATGACGGTGTGGCTGCCGACACCGCTGGGCTTTGCGCTGGGCAGTCTGCTGCTGGGCCTGCCGTTTACCGCCATCACGTTTTTTGCCATGCAGGAGGTGCGCCGCCTGGTGCCGCACAACGTTGCCGGTTATACCGGGCTGATCACTGCTGTGTATGGCCTCGGCCAAATCGCCGGGCCGCCGCTGGCGGCAATGTTGCTCAGCCGCAGTGCAACGGTCGGGCAGGGCTTTAATCTGGCGCTTGAGATTGCGGCCAGCTCGCTGGTGCTGGGCGCGCTGATGTTTGTCGGCCTGACGCGTGCTTACCCCCGGCATTGAATGGCGCGTCAGGTTTTTAATCAGATCGTTTTTATGCAAGCATCAAATTCTCTTCCAACCCATCAGGGGCAACCTAACGCGCTTCATGAAACGCCAAGCTACAGCGCGTATTTGCGCAGCCATATCCGCACTGTGCCCGACTGGCCAGTTGCTGGCGTGCAGTTTCGGGACATCACGCCGCTGCTGCAAGACCCCAAAGTGTTCCGCGTGCTGATCGATGCATTTGTTCATCGGTATATGGACCCAGCCCTCAAGCCTGATGTAGTGGCCGGGCTGGACGCGCGGGGTTTTATTCTGGGCGCAGTGGTGGCGTATGAGCTGAACGTTGGCTTTGTGCCGATTCGCAAACAAGGCAAGCTGCCCTTTACCACCGTGCAGGAAACCTACGAGCTCGAATACGGCAGCGCCACCGTCGAGCTGCATACCGATGCCGTCAAGCCAGGGGCCAAGGTGCTGCTGATGGACGACTTGATTGCCACCGGCGGCACCATGATGGCGGGTAAAAAATTGCTTGAAAAACTCGGCGCAACCGTCATCGAAGGCGCAGCGATTGTTGATTTGCCTGAGCTGCAGGGTTCAAGCAAACTGCGCGATGCAGGCCTGAAGCTGTTCACGCTGCTTGACTTTGCCGGGCATTGAAATGGTGACGACTCAACCGCTTAAATTTGCCGTGATGGGCGCAGGCGCTGTGGGCTGCTACTACGGCGGCATGCTGGCACGGGCCGGGCACCCGGTGGTGCTGATTGCGCGGCCCCAGCATGTTGACGCGATTGCTTTGGCCGGGCTGCGCCTGCAAACGCAAACTTTTGACGAGCAGGTTCAACTCAAAGCCAGCCTAGATGCCAGCGCTGCAGAAAATGCAGATGTTGTGCTGGTGTGCGTCAAGTCCAGCGACACCCAAGCCGCAGGGCACCTGATGCAGCCATTTTTGCGCGCCGATGCGCTCATTGTTTGCTTGCAAAACGGTGTTGACAACGCCGGGCGCCTGCGCTCTGTGTTGCCCCAGCACACAGTAGGCGCTGCGGTGGTGTATGTCGCCACTGAAATGGCAGGGCCCGGCCATGTCATTCACAAGGGGCGGGGTGAACTGGTGATCGATGAGTTAGAGGGCAGCGCGGCGCTGGCAAAAGCGCTGAGAGCCGCTGGCGTGCCCACCCACATCTCAAACAACGTGCGCGGCGAGCTGTGGGCCAAGCTGATTTTGAATTGCGCCTACAACGCTGTGTCGGCCATTACCCAATTGCCGTATGGCAAAACAGTGGCGGGCGTGGGCGTGCAGGACGTTATGCGCGACGTAGTGGCCGAATGCCTGGCGGTAGCCGATGCAGATGGTGTGCAAATTGCTGGCGATGTTCATGCAGCTGTCGCCAAGCTGGCGGGCAGCATGCCCAACCAATCGTCGTCAACAGCGCAAGACCTGGCTCGCGGCAAGCCCACCGAGATTGATTATTTGAACGGCTTCATCGTGCAGCGCGGCACGGTGCTTGGCATTGCCACACCTGCCAACCGTGTGTTGTGGGCGCTGGTCAAATTACTGGAAAGCAGACAAACCCGGGCTTGACACAATGCTGTTAGTTTTAGCAATTTCTAAATTTGTCATTGCGGACTTGATCCGCAATCCATGACTCCGTTCCTGTCGGCACCGCAGAAGACATGGATCCCCCCGGATCACGTCCGGGGCAGGCTCCTCAAGGCCGGGATGACAACCAGGGGTGCAAAGCTAACAGTATTGGGGCTTGACATTAACTACCGCTCTGCAAACTCATTTCTCTGCAGTCGCAATCGTTCTCCATCGATGTATTGCGCCAGCATGCCCAAGTCTTGCGGCGCAACGCCTGCTGCCGCAAAAGCTTCTTTCCAGCCCGCCACACAGGTACTGACTTGTCTGACCACAGCCCTTGCTGCGTCAGGCTTCAGGCCAAACAACCGGGCCTGCGATAGCGCGTTGACCAGCGTTGAGTCTGTTGCCTGGTTGCCCACTTGCATAGCCTGGTAGCCCAAGCCTTGGGCGCTGGGCACCACGTCGTAGGCAGGCGACAAAAGGTAGTGCCCGTCGATAGTACGAAGTAGTGCATGGTTTTTTTCATGGTCATCGGTGTTGTCAATCAGGATATTAAAAACCATGCGCCTGAAAAGCTGCTGTTGCTGGCTTTCAATTGCCTCGGCGGGTGCAAGCCGCCTGAGCAATTGCGCCAATTGCGGGTAGCCGTATTCTTCACCCGCCGCGCGCAGTGCTACGCTGGCAGACACCGCGTGAAGCCGCATCAATCCCACCCTGTCAAACCGCTTGATGGCCAGCGCATGACGTTTGCCTAAGGGCAACGCCCGCGTTGTGGCCACGTTAATTCCGCATGACTTGGCCAGTAGCAGGGCAGCATGCTCCGTCAAAGGCGTGTCCAGCTCTTCACCTTCGGAAAACTTGACCAGCCACGCTTGGCCGTCAATATTGATCAATGACTTCGGACGCGCGCCACCCAACGATGCGCCGGGCCGTATCAGGCGTTGCTGCAATGGGGAAACGGCTTCGTTCGCCAATATTTTTTGCACAACCCGCGCCATCTCGTCCAGGCTGTTAAGGCCTGGCATGGGGCTGCTGCGCCATGGATCATAAGCATTGCTGCGCATGCTGACACCAAGCGCGCCATAGCGGTCATGGCCTGCAAACAGCAAATATTCAAGAATCGACAAACGCGGCGATGTTTCAAACTTGCGAATGACCCGCTCACCCCACCGGTCTGGCCGCGCATCGTCGACCGCACCTGGCGCGCTGTCTTTGCCTGGCGGCACGAACAGGTCGCCCACCAGCGGCAAATCTTCACTCAAGGCGAAGCCGTTTTGCAGCCAATCGGGCCCATAGCGCAATGACACAGCCCTTGCGCCGGAAGCCAGGCTCAGCTCACCGACAAGCTTGGGCCTGGCTTCATCGCCCAGCCACCACAGGTAAAGGCGGTCTTGCGGTACGTAAGTGGAGGCGGTTTCAAGCATCGTCTGAAAGTTTTCGTCGGCCCCGCTGCGTGGCGATATGAATGTCATTTTCAAGCGCCGCCTTGTCTTCTTTTGGGTCAGCTACGGCGGCCAGCGCCTCGTGCTGGTTAATGATCCACAGCGCTGTGGCATACACACCAATTGACACCGCGGCGTCGCCTTTTTCCATCTTCATCAAGGTAGGAACCGAAACATCCAGCCTCGCAGCCCAGGCACGCAAAGGCTGCTTGCGCCGCTTGCGTGCCGTGGCCAGGTCAGCACCCAGCTTGCGCAGGGCTGATGACGCAGCGGTCGGCATGGTTTGGAGAGCAGCGGCAACTTGGGGCATATCCTATATTTTAACAGATTCAAGCATTTGTTCAATAATAAGATAGAAAATTCAGATCAACCAGATGATTTTCAATTGCAATCCTGCCGACTGCGGCAGCCTGCAAACCGTCAAAAATATCAAGAAACCTTAAAAAGGAGCTAAAAAAGGTTGTTCTAAGTGCCAAATAAGCCTTTAGGAGCCTGGGCGGCAGAGGGGACGTCGGCTGCAAATTGACCGCAGCGGTCTATTTTTCGCCGATGTCTTGCCAAATATCTAGATATTCGGCTGCGAAATCGTCAAAAACTATTCCATCGCTGGTGCCAATTTTCGCTTCGACGCCTTCTGCCGCCCAGGCTCCTAGCCTAGGTAATCAGCGCGCAAGCAGCTCCTGATTTCATAGCATTTTCCCTATCACCTGCCAGTGCGCCACAGCCACTGGAGTGATGGACAGCCGGTTGCCTTTTTTCAAAATCAGCAGATCAGCCAGCGTGGGCGTGGCACGCAGCTCGCCGAGCGTCAGGTTGCGGGTCTTTTTAACAACTTGCACATCCACCAGCATCCAGCGCGGCTGTTCAGCTTTTGATTTGGCATCGTAATACGGCGATTGCGCATCAAACTGCGTTGGGTCAATGTAAGGTGTTGAAGCAACGCGTGCGATACCAACAATGCCCGGTTCTGCACAACTTGAGTGGTAAAACAAAACGCCATCACCGACCTGCATCGCGTCCCGCATAAAGTTGCGCGCCAAGTAGTTGCGCACACCGACCCAGGGCACGGTTGCATCCAGCCCGGCCAAAGCGTCATCTACCGAGCATTCAGCCGGTTCGGATTTCATCAGCCAGTAGTTCATGGTCGCCGCTTACACAGTCGCCGTGCTATGCCTACTGAGCAGCGCGAGCCACCAGTACCGGCTTGTCGCGGTACAGCTCCGGCAGCATCGTTTTCAGATGGGCTATTTTGGGCCGGTCATACCGCACGATGTAGGGCTGGCGTGGGTTTCGGGTGGCGTAGTCCTGGTGGTAGGCCTCCGCCGCATAGAAAGCAAGCGGCGGGGCCAGCGGCGTCAATTGTGTGACGATTTTGCTTCTGAAAACTTTGGCTGCATCAAGCTGCGCAATGTACTTTTCTGCGACTGCTTTCTGATTGGCATCGTTGTAAAAAATCGCTGACCGGTATTGGGTGCCGCGGTCGGGGCCCTGGCTGTTCAGGGTGGTCGGGTCGTGGGCGACAGAAAAGTAGATTTGCAGCAGCTTGCCGTATGAAATCTGTTGGGGGTCATAAGTGATTTGCACGGCTTCGGCATGACCGGTTCGCCCAGAGCCAATCATTCTGTAGCTTGCAGTGGTCTGGTCGCCACCGGCGTAACCAGACACCGCATTCAGCACACCGTGCGTGTGCTGAAACACGGCCTGCACGCCCCAGAAGCAACCGCCTGCAAAAACAGCCGTTTCAACTGCGGCAGGCGCGGTGGGCGCGGCCGACCTGGCCGGGGCGTCTACTGCGGGTGCGGGCAGTTTGACAGCACCCTCAAAAGCAGCGCTCGCGTCATTGGAGCCTCCAGAATAGATGCACCCTGAAAGTGCCAGCACCCCACCAGTGATTAAAAGTACGGGGTAACGCATATCGTGAGCCTTTGAGTGTTGCCTGCTGTTGTTCAGGCTGCATTGAAGTTGAGTGACACACCATTCATGCAATAGCGCAGACCGGTGGGTTTGGGGCCATCGTTGAAGACGTGGCCCAGGTGGCTGCCGCAGCGGCTGCAGAGGATCTCCACGTGTTTGGTAAAACGGGTGGTGTCGGCTTCTTCAACCACTGCTTTGTCCAGCGGTTGCCAGAAACTAGGCCAGCCAGTACGGCTTTCAAACTTGGTGCTGGACGAAAAAAGTGGCAAGGCGCAGCCCGCACAGTTGTATGTGCCTGCCCGATTTTCTTTGTTTAACGGGCTGGAACCCCGGTATTCAGTACCGGCATTGCGCATAACGCGGTATCGCTCGGGTTTGAGCAGTTGTTTCCACTCGGCATCGCTGCGTGTCACTTCGTAGACCAGTCGTGGCTGGGCGGCTACTGCCGGGGCGCTGCTAATCAGGCCACGCAAACCCACCAGTGCGGCAGACAACGCCCCAAGGCCCAGCAGGGTGTTTCTTCGGGTCATCATGGATATCCTGTGTGTTGCACCATTGTGGTGATGACTATTGGTCGGTGCAGTCGGGTGCTTCTTACAGGACAGCGGGTAGCAGGGTTAAATTTTAGCGCTGGTCACGGCATTGTTATGCTATTCATAGTATAGCTGCTTGCGCGCTGTTTACATGGGCTACAGCCTTATTTTGTCCCAAATATCCGGTCTCCAGCATCGCCCAGCCCCGGCAGGATGTAGCCATGGTCATTGAGCTCACGGTCAATGGCTGCGGTGTAGATAGGCACATCCGGGTGCGCTTTTTGCAGCGCGGCAATGCCTTCCGGGCACGTCAGCAGACACACAAACTTGATGGATTTTGGTTGCAGTTTTCTCAAACGATCAATGGCCGCAATTGCTGAATTTCCAGTAGCCAGCATCGGGTCCACCACAATCACGTCGCGCTCAGCCATCTCGCCAGGCATCTTGAAATAATATTCAACGGCCTGCAGCGTGGCCGGGTCGCGGTACAGGCCCACGTGGCCGACACGTGCGCCGGGGACCACATTCAGCATGCCTTCAAGAATGCCGTTGCCCGCCCGCAAGATCGATACAAACACCAGCTTTTTGCCGTCAATCACCTGGCCGGTCATGGTCTCCAGCGGTGTGTCTATCTGCACATCTTGCAGCGGCATGTCACGCGTGACTTCATACGCCATCAGGCTGCTCAGTTCATTGAGCAGCGTGCGAAAGGTGTGGGTCGATGCGTCCTTGCGCCGCATCAGCGTCAGCTTGTGCTGCACCAGCGGATGATTAATCAGATGGACATGATGGTTCATGCTGTGTCCTTTTCTTTAGATCGCATTGGAAAGAGCATCATGGAACTGTTGATAACAATTTGTCAAATGATTGACATGGATGCTGGCTATATTTTGCATTGCGTCGGGAAATTTCAGACCCCATCCGTTCTGGTAGGCCCCGCATACAGAGTGTTTCTAACTTCCAAATTCAATCCATGAACCATAAAACCATTCTTAATCTTGCCGCTCTAGGCCTGGTGTCCAGCCTGTCGTTGATGGCCTGCGGCGGCGGCGATTCAATCGCTGCGCCAGCCGTCTCCACGGCCACGGTCTGGCCTCCCGTACCAACGCTGATCGCCCACCGCGGCGCATCGGCCCTGCGCCCCGAGCACACCCTTGCCGCCTACACCCAGGCGATTGAAGACGGTGCAGACATCATTGAGCCAGATTTGGTCGCCACCAGGGACGGCGTGCTGGTGGCTCGCCATGAAAACGCGATTGCCATCTTGAACGCCGACGGCACGATTCGTGAGGCCACCACCGATATTGCCACCCGCCCCGAGTTTGCTGGTTTGCTCACCACCAAAACCATTGACGGCACCGCCATTCGCGGCTGGTTCACGGAAGACATGACGCTGGCGCAGCTTAAAACCCTGCGCGCTGTTGAACGCATACCGGCGATTCGCCCTGGCAACGTGGCGTTTAACGGCCAGTTTCAAGTGCCTACACTGCAAGAAGTCATCGATTTGGCAAAGTCGAAATCGATTGAAAAAGGCCGCACGATTGGCATCTACCCCGAAACCAAACACCCGACCTACTTCAAATCCATCGGTTTGCCACTGGAGCGCCGCCTGATTGACGTGCTGGCCGCCAATGGCTGGAATTCAAAAGAAGCACCCGTCTTCATCCAGTCATTTGAAGTGGCCAACCTGAAGGAAATGCGTGCATTGACCACCGTCCGCATCACGCAGTTGTTGTCTTCCCAAGGCCGCCCGTTTGACTTTGTGGCTGCTGGTGCGGGCGAGGCACGCAGCTATGCTGACCTGATCACCCCGGCTGGCTTGCGTGAAGTAGCAACGTATGCCAACGGTATTGGGCCCAGCAAAGACATGGTGATTCCGGTGGTCAATGGCGCGCTGGGCACGCCTACCGCGCTGGTGACCAACGCCAAAGCTGCCAACCTGGTGACCCACATCTACACACTGCGGCCAGAAAACGTTTTTCTGCCAGCCAACCTGAGAAAAGCACCCATGACTGACAACACCGTTCGCGGCGACAGCAACACCGAGATCCAGACCTTTTTGCAGGCTGGAATTGACGGCTTTTTTACTGACGATTCGGCTGTGGGCCGCACTGCGATACGCACGTTTGTGAAAAAATAATTCAACATTGCAATACGTAAAAAAGGGCAGGGTGGTTTGAACCGCGCTGCCCTTTTTGCCGTCTTTAGGTGTCAGCTTCAGCGACGTCTGCCGCCAAACAGCGACCCCAGCACACCGCGAATAATTTCACGCCCAACGGTTGACCCGATGGTGCGCACGGCTGACTTGGCCATGCTTTGCGCCAGGCCCTCATGCACACCGCCGCGTGGGCCGGTGCGGCCAAACAACGCGTCTTTCAGCCCGCCCATGATGCCGCCTGATTCGTCCTGGCCCAGCGCACCGCCGTTGGGCGCGGTTTGTGCCGTAGCTGCACCAGTAGCGGCACGTACTTGCAGTTTTTCGTGGGCGGACTCGCGGTCAATCGTTTTGTCATACACGCCCGCCACCAGCGAATTTTTTAGCAACTCCTGGCGCTGCTCTGGCGTGATCGGCCCAATCTGGCTGCCTGGCGGCAATACGTAGACCCGCTCGGTCATTGTGGGTCTTCCCTTTGAATCAAGCATGCTGATCAATGCTTCGCCAACCGCCAGTTCGGTAATCGCCGTTTCAATGTCCAGACCCGGCTTTTGGCGCATGGTTTGTGCTGTGGCCTTGACGGCCTTTTGGTCGCGCGGGGTAAAAGCCCGCAACGCGTGCTGCACCCGGTTGCCCAACTGGGCCAGCACTGAATCAGGAATGTCCAGCGGGTTTTGCGTGACGAAATAAACGCCCACGCCTTTGGATCGCACCAGCCGCACCACCAGCTCGATGCGCTCAACCAGCACCTTGGGCGCTTCATTGAACAGCAAGTGCGCTTCATCAAAAAAGAACACCAGCTTGGGTTGCTCCAGGTCGCCAACTTCAGGCAACTGCTCAAACAGCTCAGACAGCATCCACAGCAAAAACGTGGCGTACAGGCGCGGAGCAGACAGCAGCTTGTCAGCCGCCAGAATGTTGATCACACCGCTGCCATCCACCGTCTGCATAAAGTCGCTGATGTTCACCATCGGCTCGCCAAAAAATTTATCAGCGCCCTGGCTTTCGATTTGCAGCAGCCCGCGCTGAATGGCACCTACGCTGGCGGCACTCACATTGCCGTATTGGGTGGTGAACTCGCTGCCGTTGTCACCCACGTACTGCAGCATGGCGCGCAGGTCTTTCAAGTCCAGCAGCAGCATGCCGTTGTCGTCGGCGATCTTGAAGACGATATTCAACACCCCGGCTTGGGTTTCATTCAGGTTAAGCATGCGGCCCAGCAGCAGCGGCCCCATGTCTGAAATGGTGGCGCGCACCGGGTGGCCCTGCTCGCCAAACACGTCCCACAGCGTGGCGGGGCAGGCTTTGGACACAGGCGTATCAATGCCGCGTTCTTTCAAAATACCCGCCATTTTTTCGCCAATTTTGCCGGCCTGGCTGATGCCGGTCAGGTCACCTTTCACGTCTGCCATAAAAACCGGCACGCCCAGACGTGAAAAGTTTTCGGCCAGCGTTTGCAGCGTGACGGTTTTGCCAGTGCCGGTTGCACCGGTGATCAAGCCATGCCGATTGGCCAGCGCGGGAAGCAGTTCGCAGGTGGTAGCAGCGTTCTTTGCAATCAAAATGGGTTCAGCCATGAAGAGTCCTGTGGTGAAAAAGTAAAATACAACATGTAGCGTAAATCAAAACGCAGCCGAAACGTCAGTATTCTTCAAGGATCACCGTGGCAGGTCACAGCAAATGGGCAAACATTCAGCACCGCAAGGGCCGGCAGGACGAAAAGCGCCAGCGCATCTGGACGCGCGTGATGCGCGAAATCATGGTGGCCGCGCGCCTGGGTGGAGGTGATGCGGCTACCAACCCGCGCCTGCGTTTGGCCATTGAAAAAGGCAAGTCCGCCAACATGCCGCTTGAAAACGTCAAGTACGGCATTGCCAAAGCGACCGGCAGCCTGGAAGGCGTGCAGTATGAAGAAGTGCGCTACGAAGGCTACGGCATTGGTGGTGCAGCCATCATCATTGACTGCATGACTGACAACAAAACCCGTACTGTGGCAGAAGTGCGGCATGCCTTTGTCAAGCACGGCGGCAATATGGGCACTGAGGGCTCGGTGGCGTTTCAGTTCAGGCATTGCGGTCAGCTGATTTTTGCGCCGGGAACGAACGAAGACAAGGTGATGGAAGTAGCACTTGACGCGGGTGCAGACGACGTCATGACCCACGACGATGGCGCCATTGAAGTGCTGACGCCGTACACAGAATTTGAAGCTGTTAAAAATGCCCTGGAAGGCGCGGGTTTCAAGCCCGAAATTGCCGAGGTCACCATGCGCGCAGACAACATGATTGACATGGCAGGAAGCGATGCTGCCCGCATGCAAAAGCTGCTGGATGTGCTGGAAGATCTGGACGATACCCAAGATGTATTTCACAACGCGGCCATACAGGAATAAATCAGAATGAAAGTTTTAGTTGTAGGAGGCGGTGGCCGCGAACACGCGTTGGCCTGGAAGCTGGCGCAGTCCTCAAAAGTGCAGTCTGTGTATGTGGCTCCTGGTAACGGGGGTACAGCGTTAGACAAGCGGCTCAAGAATATCAACATCACAGATATCCATGAATTACGTGCATGGGCAGCTACTGAAAACATAGCATTGACCGTTGTCGGCCCCGAGCAACCGCTTGCCGCCGGAATAGTTGATGAGTTTCGCGCCCACGGCCTCAAGGTGTTTGGCCCGACCAAAGCCGCAGCGCAGCTTGAAAGCTCCAAAGCATTTTCAAAAGCCTTCATGAAGCGCCACGGCATTCCGACGGCTGACTATGAAACCTTCACGGATGCGGTTGCTGCGCATGCATACGTTGATGAAAAAGGCGTGCCGATTGTGGTGAAAGCTGACGGCCTGGCCGCCGGTAAAGGCGTGGTGGTGGCCATGACCTTGCACGAGGCGCATGAGGCGATTGAATTCATGTTGACTCCCGACCCAAGTTTTAACCCGCTGGGCGTGACGCACAACGAGGGTGGCGCACGTGTTGTCATTGAAGAATTTTTGCAGGGCGAAGAGGCCAGCTTTATCGTGATGTGTGACGGTAAAAACGTTGCTGTGATGGCAACCAGCCAAGACCACAAACGCCTGCTGGATGGCGACAACGGCCCCAACACGGGCGGCATGGGAGCGTACTCACCAGCCCCGGTCGTGACACCCGACGTGCACGCCCGGGCCATGCGCGAAATCATCATGCCGACCATCAAGGGGATGGAAAAAGACGGCATCACCTTCACCGGGTTTTTATACGCAGGGCTGATGATTGATGCTCAAGGCAGACCCAAAACACTTGAATTCAATTGCCGCATGGGCGACCCCGAAACCCAGCCGATCATGATGCGGCTGAAAAATGATTTGGTCGATGTGATGCTGGCCGCCACGTCAGGTGCACTGGACACCATTGAGCTGCAGTGGGACCGCCGCCCGGCTCTCGGTGTGGTGATGGCCGCGCACGGCTACCCGCTGCAGCCGCGCAAGGGCGATGTGGTGACCGGCCTGCCGCTTGAGACGGACGACTGCATGGTGTTTCATGCGGGTACCACCAGTCAAATAATCAGTCAACGCAGCTCTGCCTCTCACACACTCACTTCAGGAGGCCGCGTGTTGTGCGTTACAGCGCTGGGCAGCACAGTCAAAGCTGCGCAACAGCGCGCGTATGAACTTGCTCATGAAATTGATTTTGATGGTGCGCAATACCGCAATGACATTGGGTTCAGGGCTATCAAAACCTAATGTGCTGAGATTTGTTTTGCTTTAGCT
>JAYUVG010000143.1:0-3920 GCA_043754255.1 Polaromonas sp.
GAAGGTGATTCAGCAGACGGTTCAGCAGGGTGGGGATGGTTGAATGCTTGCTCGGACATCGTTTGATTTTACCCCCGCGTTTGGTTTAGCTGGGTTTAGCAGTCGCAGGCATACAAGCAAGTTCACATCACTTAAAATGCAGGAAGAAGGCTTTTTTTAAGGCTTATTATTAACGCTTTGATTAGCGCCTATTGATTAACGCTTATTTTGGTTCTTTAACTTTGATTTTGCATTTATTTTGATGACCACCAACTTTTCATAACCATGGCAACCAAATCTATATTGCCAGAAACCGGCGCAAAAGTTGCAAAAGCTTCTAAAACGGCAGCGCCTGCCAGCTACGAAGCTGCATTGGCCGAGCTCGAGCAGCTGGTGGCACAGCTTGAATCGGGACAATTACCGCTGGATCAGCTGATGTCTGGTTACCAGCGTGGGGCTGAACTCCTCAAGTTTTGCCGCAGCAAATTGGATGCCATTGACCAACAAATCAGCGTGATAGACGGTGATCAGCTCAAGCCATGGGTGCAGGCGTGAGCGCAGTGGATGTGTCGTTCGAGGCGTGGATGTCGCTTCAGCTGGTTAAAGTTGAGGCTGCCTTGGCCGTTTGGGTTGCGCCAAGTGCAGCAGAAACATCTTCTATAACGCAAGATTTGGCACCGGTTCTGAGCCAAGCGATGCGTTATGCGGTGTTGGATGGTGGCAAGCGTTTACGCCCTCTGCTGGTGCTGGCGGCGGCGGAATCGGTTGATGTCGGTCAACCAGCTTCTTGCGAAAAAGCCAGCCAAGCGGCTCTCAGAGCGGCATGTGCGGTTGAGCTCATCCATGCGTATTCGTTGGTGCATGACGACATGCCCTGTATGGACAACGACATATTGCGGCGTGGCAAACCCACAGTGCATGTGAAATTTGGTGAAGCCCAAGCACTTTTGGCGGGCGACGCGCTGCAGGCTTTGGCCTTTGAGTTGCTCACCCCCCCTGCTGATGTGGTTGATGCTCCGGTGCAAGCGAGCCTGTGTCGCCTGCTGGCGCTGTCAGCCGGCTGTCACGGCATGGCGGGCGGACAGGCTATTGATTTGTCCAGCGTCGGCAAGTTGTTGACGCTTGAAGAGCTACACACCATGCATAGACTCAAAACAGGCGCTTTGCTGCAAGCCAGTGTGATGATGGGCGCAGCTTGCGGCACCACATCTATCTCGGCTTTCACAGGGTTGCAGCAGTATGGCGCAGCCATTGGCTTGGCTTTTCAGGTGGTTGACGATATTTTGGATGTCACCGCTGATACCGCAACGTTGGGCAAGACGGCTGGAAAAGACGCTGATCAGCTAAAGCCAACTTTTGTATCGCTCTTGGGTTTGGACAAATCGCGTGAATATGCTGATAAGCTGCTGCAGCAAGCTTTGGAGACGCTGAAAAACACGGGTTTGGCAAACACGCGGGCGCTGCAGTCGCTGGCCTATATGGTCGTGAACCGAACAACTTGATACCATAATTTGACATCAGCCAATATCGGTAAAATACTTAAAAACGGCTGTAGCCGGCGTATTATATGCCTGTATTGCTATTAAATATATAGCAAACAATATTCAAAAATGATATTTCCACTGCCCAAAACCTACCCGCTGCTGGAGGCGATCGATTCGCCGTCGGACTTGCGCAAACTGCCGCGTGAGCAGATCAAAGCTGTTGCGGATGAGCTGCGCATGTACCTGTTGGGCAGCGTGTCCAAAACAGGTGGTCACCTCGGTTCCAACTTGGGTACGGTGGAGTTGACTGTGGCTTTGCATTACGTTTTCAACACGCCTGAAGACCGCTTGGTGTGGGATGTGGGGCACCAAACCTACCCGCACAAAATTTTGACGGGCCGGCGCGAGCGCATGGCGACGCTGCGCCAGCTCGGTGGCTTGTCTGGCTTCCCGCAGCGTTCTGAGAGCGAGTTTGACACCTTTGGCACAGCCCATTCCAGCACCAGTATTTCAGCCGCATTGGGCATGGCTTTGGCCGCCAAAATCAAGGGCGAGCAACGCCACTCGATAGCCATCATCGGCGATGGTGCGATGACGGCTGGCATGGCGTTTGAGGCTTTGAACAACGCGGGAGTAGCGGACTGCAATTTGCTCGTGATCTTGAACGACAACGACATGAGCATCAGCCCACCCGTGGGTGCGTTGAACCGCTATTTGGCACAGCTGATGAGTGGTCAGTTCTATGCAGCCGCCAAAAACGCGGGAAAACAAGTTCTCAAAGTCGCACCGCCGCTGTTTGAGCTGGCAAAACGTTTTGAAGAGCACGCCAAAGGCATGGTCGTGCCCGCCACCTTGTTTGAAAAGTTTGGCTTCAACTACATAGGCCCAATTGATGGGCACGATCTGGAGTCCTTGATTCCGACCTTGGAGAACATCAAACACCTCACAGGACCACAGTTTTTGCATGTGGTCACGAAAAAAGGCCAAGGTTATAAGCTCGCTGAAGCCGATCCCGTGGCCTACCACGGTCCTGGCAAGTTTGACCCCAGCATTGGTTTGCAAAAGGCCACGTCGCCCGTGAAAACCACGTTTACCCATGTGTTTGGACAATGGTTGTGCGATATGGCAGCCAAAGACCATCGCTTGGTCGGCATCACGCCCGCCATGCGTGAAGGCTCGGGCATGGTTGAATTTGAAAAGCGTTTTCCAGCGCGTTATTTTGATGTGGGTATTGCAGAGCAGCACGCCGTCACCTTTGCTGCTGCCTTGGCGTGCGAGGGTTTGAAGCCCGTTGTCGCCATTTACTCGACGTTTTTACAGCGTGGCTATGACCAGTTGATCCACGACGTTGCGTTGCAAAATTTACCCGTGGTGTTCGCCCTTGATCGAGCCGGTTTGGTGGGTGCAGACGGTGCGACGCATGCGGGTGCGTATGACATCCCGTTTTTGCGCTGCATCCCGAATATGAGCATCGCCTGTCCGGCGGATGAGAACGAATGCCGTCAATTATTGACAACCGCTTTTGAGCAAAACCACCCTGTTGCGGTGCGGTATCCGCGTGGCGCGGGGGCGGGTGTGGCGATTGAACCGACGCTGACTGCTTTGCCGTTTGCGACAGCGGAAATTCGTCGAAAGTCTTCAAAAAAGAGCAAGCGAGTCGCCATTTTGGCATTCGGCACCTTGCTGCAGCCGGCGCTTGTAGCGGCAGAAAAACTAGATGCCACCGTGGTTAATATGCGTTGGGCTAAACCTTTGGATGTTGAAACTTTGAAGCAAATTTCAGCTTCACATGATGTGCTGGTAACTTTAGAAGAAGGTGCCATCATGGGCGGTGCGGGTAGTGCGGTTGGTGAAGCTCTGCAAACCATGCGTATTTTAAAGCCGCTGTTGCAGCTGGGTTTATCGGATGTTTTCATAGAACATGGCGACCCGGCAAAGTTGCTGTCTATACAAGGCTTAGATGCTTCTGGTATTGAAGCAGCAATCACAGCTTTTATCCAATAACTTACACACTTCAAGGGAAAACCCGCACCAGAAAGTGGGCTAGGCTTCTTACAATCATGGCAGACTACTTCTGGTCTTCGTGCGCTTAAAAAGTGTACGAATTACTTAACTTAACCTCTCGGAGTCAATCACATGGATCGTCGTTCCCTCATTAAAAACGCTGGTATGGCTGGCGTTTTAGCTGCTGGTGTTGCACCAGCAGTTGTCAATGCCCAAGCAGCGGTGCGCTGGCGTTTGTCATCGAGCTTTCCTAAAGCGCTCGATACCATTTATGGCGCTGCTGAAACTTTTTCCAAACAAGTCAAAGCGATGTCTGGTGGCAAGTTTGAAATCTCTGTCCATGCGGGTGGCGAAATCACACCGCCATTTGGCGTGGTAGATGCCGTGCAGCAAGGCTCTGTTGAGATGGCGCATACAGCACCGTATTATTTCTTTGGTAAGAACGAAGCGTTT
>JAYUVG010000144.1:0-8633 GCA_043754255.1 Polaromonas sp.
TGGTGCATCTTTAAGACTGGCTGGTCAAAAAGCCGCCATCCTATGCCTCTTGAGCCATCCCGTTTTGCTTACGTGCACTTTGTTCTTGAATTCACCATATAAATATGTAAGCCTTAAACCAAAAAAATCGTCATCCCCACGATGGCGGGTATGACGATTTTTTCTGCTGTGCGCGGCAAGTCTTTGATTACAGCGTATCAATAAAGCTGCGCAGCTTGTCTGAGCGCGATGGGTGCTTGAGTTTGCGCAATGCTTTCGCTTCTATTTGGCGAATGCGTTCACGCGTCACGTCAAACTGCTTGCCCACTTCTTCCAGTGTGTGGTCGGTTGACATTTCAATACCAAAACGCATGCGCAGTACTTTGGCTTCACGCGGGGTCAGGCTGTCAAGGATGTCTTTGACCACATCGCGCAGGCCGGCCTGCATGGCGGCTTCAAGTGGTGCGGTGTTGGCACCGTCTTCAATGAAGTCGCCCAGGTGTGAATCGTCGTCATCACCAATCGGCGTTTCCATCGAAATCGGTTCTTTCGCAATCTTCATGATCTTGCGAATTTTGTCTTCCGGGATTTCCATCTTTTCGGCCAATACGCTGGCGTCTGGCTCAAAGCCAAACTCCTGCAGGTGCTGGCGGCTCAAGCGGTTCATCTTGTTGATGGTTTCAATCATGTGCACCGGAATGCGGATGGTGCGTGCCTGGTCGGCAATGCTGCGCGTGATCGCCTGGCGAATCCACCACGTGGCGTAGGTTGAAAATTTGTAACCCCGGCGGTATTCAAACTTGTCTACCGCTTTCATCAGGCCGATGTTGCCTTCCTGAATCAAATCAAGAAACTGCAGGCCGCGATTGGTGTATTTTTTGGCGATGGAAATAACCAGGCGCAAGTTGGCCTCGATCATTTCTTTTTTGGCATCGCGCGAATTGGTTTCGCCTTCGTTCATGCGCTTGTTGATGTCTTTGAGGTGCAGCAGCGGCACCACCACACGCGCCTGCAACTCGCCCAGCTTGGTTTGCAGTTCCTGAATAGGTGGAATATTGCGCGCCATCACGACTGACCACGGCTTGCCGCTGGCCACCTGCTTTTCAACCCATTTCAAATTCAGCAAATTAGGCGGGAAATCCTTGATAAAAGTCTCTTGCGGCATGCCGCACTTTTCAACAATGATGCGGCGCAGCTCGCGCTCTTTCTTGCGCACATCCAGCACCTGGCCGCGCAGCAGGTCGCACAGTTTTTCAATGGTTTTGGCTGTAAAGCGCACGGTCATCAGCTCTTCACTGAGAAGCTTTTGCGACTTCATGTAAGTCGGCGTGCCGTAGCCTTCCTTGTCATAGGTTTTATGAACCTTTTCAAAGTGGGCTGCAATTTTGTCGAACCGGCTCAAGGCTTCTGTCTTCAACTCTTCAAGCTTCTTGGTCAGCGCTTTGGAGCCGCCCTTGCCGTCGTCATCGTCTTCTTCGTCAAACTCGTCAAAGTCTTCTTCAGCAACGTAGTCGTCCGCTTCGTCAGCAACGGTAAAGCCGTCCACCACGGTTGAAATAACAACTTTGCCATCACGAATTTCGGCGCCCATCCGCAAAATTTCGGCAATCGTGGCGGGGCTTTCAGAAATGGCCTCCATCATGCGCATCAAGCCGCCCTCAATGCGCTTGGCGATTTCAATTTCGCCTTCACGTGTGAGCAGCTCAACCGTGCCCATCTCGCGCATGTACATGCGCACCGGGTCGGTGGTGCGGCCAAACTCGCTGTCAACAGTAGACAGCGCGGCTTCAGCGGCTTCTTCAGCTTCTTCTTCGGTGGAGCCTGCCGGCGCATTGCTGGTAATCAGCAATGATTCAGCGTCAGGCGTCTGTTCATAAACCGACACGCCCAAATCGTTCAGCGTCAGGATGACAGCTTCCAGCGTCTCGGCATCAATCACCTTGTCGGGCAGGTGATCAGAAATCTCGCCGTGAGTCAGGTAGCCACGTGTCTTGCCAAGCTTGATCAGCGCTTTCAGGCGCATGCGGCGCTTCAGGATGTCTTCTTCGCTCAGCACTGTTTCGTCCAGGCCAAACTCTTTCATCAAAGCGCGTTCTTTCGCCTTGCTGATTTTCATCCGCAGGGGTTTGACTTTTTCAGTCGTGTCTACAACCGGCGCTTCTTCAAACTCGGCCACCACATCTGACAAGTCTTCGTCACCGTCGCCTGCCGTCTTCGACTTGCGTCCACGCTTGGCGCCTTCCGCGTCAGCATCTGGCGCTTTGGCGGGGCGGCCAGGTTTCTTTTTAATCACCGCAGTGGTGGTGGGCTCTTCAGCCTTGACGGCGGAAGGCTTGGATTCGGTTGTTTTCTTGGCGGGCACGGTTAAATCTTTCGTCGGGGTCAGGGTAGGGGTAGGGGTCTTGGTCGGAATCTGGCGCAGGCTGCCTGGTTTGCCGCTTTTGCCGGATGGAGCATGAGATGCAATGGAACTGGTGGCTTTTTTCGTTTTATCAACCTTGACAGGCGGTGCGGGCTGTTTTAATGTTTTTGTTGGCATAACAAGTCTCCAGTTGACAAAATTTATTCACAAAGCAGTGGATGCTGAGGGCTTGAAAAGCACAACAGTCAATCAAGACAAAAGTGAATGCGAAAAAAGGCGAAAAATGTTTTCTGCATTTCTGGCAGCAAAGCGCTAAAAGGCAGATCATTAAAGCCAGCAAATCGTCGGGCGAACATTTGGTGTGCAGTCCTTGCGGAGCGGTGGCCAAGACTTTTTAAAAAGTATTTCCGCGTTGCGGTAGGCCGATGCCGGAGGTGCTGCTGTCGCGTTTGCTGTGTCAAAAGACGGATTATACCCTATTGCCTTCGTTTTAAGCAGGTTTTAAGCAGGTTTCAGGTGGTTTTCAGGCAGTTTTAGGGCCCGTCATTTCCCTGATTTTTGTTTGCAGAATTTGGTAGCGCTGCCGGGCAACCGGGTCTTTTAAAAAGCTGTCGCCCTGGGCAATGATGGCGGCTTGTTCCCGCTTGAATTGCCCGACAAACAGATCATCCAAAATGCTGCGCACCTCGCTCCAGTGGCTTTCAACGCCGTCGTGCATTTGCGCTATTTGCGTGACGGCATGCTGCTCATGGGGGTGGCCACGCAAGCCCTCACGCAGGGCTGCCCAGGGTTGCTCGCCGTGGTCATGAAGCTGATTTTCCAGCCAGGCAAACAGCAGCCCATGCGGTGCGGGCAGGGCGCACAGCAGCATGTGCTCTTCCGTGTTCAGCCGATCCCAGCTTTTTGGCTCGCTTAAAAGCAGGCGCAGTACGCGGTCTTCCCGGCTGGCGGGAAGCAAGCGGCCTGCTACGCGGCGTTGCGGTTTTACCGTGGCTGACAGCGGAGCCGAAAAGTGCTGATCATGGTTTGCATAGCCGCTGTCATTCCTGTCGTCATAAGGGGTGGGATAGTCCAGCTCGTCGGGGTAGGGTGAAAAAACCTCCTGACCGTCACCTGGAGCTGTTTTTAACGGTGTTTTAGGGCTGTAGCCTATGTGTTTAGCGCGCAAGGCGCTATTATTCTTATAGCTGCCCGTTTTCGGTTGCCAGGCTTGTTCCAGATCCCGGCTGTCCATTTGTACCTTCTCGGCAATCGCTGCCAGCATCTGGGACTTGAACGCTCCGCCAGGCAGCAGCTGCCACATTGGGCCGACCTGACTGGTCAGTCGGGCCAGGCCTTCAGCGGTGTCCAGGTCGCACCCAACAGACGCCGCTTGCAGCATGAACTTGCTCAGCGGCATGGCGCCTGCTACTGCCTGAGCGAAACCGTCTTTGCCATGTTCCCGGATGTAACTGTCAGGGTCGTGCTCAGCAGGCAAAAACAAAAATTTGACGTTACGTACATCAGTGGCGAACGGCAGGGCTGCGTCTAGCGCTTTTCGTGCCGCCCGGCGGCCTGCGCTGTCGCCGTCAAAACTGAAAACCACCGAATCAGTGAAGCGAAAAAGCTTTTGCACATGTTCGGCCGTGCAAGCCGTGCCAAGCGTGGCCACCGCATTGGCAAAACCCATTTGCGCCAGCGCCACCACGTCCATGTAGCCTTCAGTGACCAGCGCGTAACCGTGTTCGCGCAAAGTCGTACGCGCTTCAAACAGGCCGTACAGCTCGCGGCCTTTGCTGAACACGGGGGTTTCAGGAGAATTCAAATATTTAGGCTTTTCATCACCAAAAACCCGCCCGCCAAAGCCAATGCACTGGCCTTTGACGTTGCGAATCGGGAACATGACACGGTCGCGAAAGCGGTCATAGCGCTTGGCTTCCCCTGCTGCGTTTTCATCCCCCGCCTCGCCCGTGATGACCAACCCACTCTCGACCAGCAGCGCATCGTTGTAGTCAGGAAATACGCCCGCCAGGCTGCGCCAGCCCTCTGGCGCATAGCCCAGGCCAAAGGTTTTGGCAACCTCGCCTGACAGGCCGCGACCTTTTAAATAGTCAATTGCTTTTGGGGAACTGCGCAGCGCTTTGATATAAGCCAGGCCGGCTTTTTCAAGCACGCTTGTCAGGGTGGCCTGCTGCTCGCGGGCCTGGGCAGCCTTGGCGCGGTCTTGGGGCGACACGTCGTCTTCGGGTACCTGCAGGCCGTACTGCTGGGCCAGGTCTTTGACCGCCTCAATGAACGGCATGCCGGTGTGATCCATTAAAAAACCAATCGCATTGCCACTTTTGCCGCAGCCAAAGCAGTGGTAGAACTGTTTCGCCGGGCTGACGCTGAACGAAGGCGATTTTTCGCCGTGGAACGGGCACAGGCCCATAAAGTTGGCGCCGCCCTTTTTTAATTGAACATGCCGGCCAATGATGTCCACCACATCAGCACGCGCCAAAAGCTCCTGAATAAAAGATTGCGGGATCGCCATGCCGGTATTTTGACCTGTTACGCTAAGAGTGCTTTACACAGGTCTGACCAAGCAAACTACACGGAACGGCCGTTTGGAAACAGGCAGACGTAAAAAAGCCCGCTTGCGCGGGCTTTTCGTAAAAATCAGCGAGTTAACGCAGCAATTTATTTTGCTGGTGTCTTCTTAGCTGGCTTTTTGCTTTTCTTTGGCTTTGCAGTTGCGTTCATCATGATAAAACTTTCAAGTTAAAAGTGTGAACAATGTCAGCTTTAAGGGCAAACATCGACTCTTGCTAGGCTTTGAATTAAACCTTTGCCTTTGCAAGTTTAAATTAAACGGTAAACCATCTCAAGTGGTTGACATGTTTTTGCAGAAAATATTTTACTGTTCTGAAATTAAAGTTGCGCCATGACTGCACCACCTTTGAGCACTTTGACTGAATCGCCTGTTTCGCCGCCCGAAAAGTCGTTTATGCCCTACCGCAAGATTGACTTTGTGCGCTTTTTGCTCTGTCGCCCGTTCTACATCATGCTGTTTTTGCTGGTGGTGGAGGCTGCTTTGGCCGCTGCCACAACGGCTTTCATCATTAAAGCCGGGCGGGACGTGGCAGAACAGGAATTTTTGATTTCGGACTTTGTCTGGATTGTGCTGGCGCAATCGGCGTCCTATGTTGTGGGGGCAACCAGCTGGATGTTTGCCGAAAGAGCGGGATTCGGTGCCTATGGCCGCTACATGCTGCGGTTTGCGCGCGACAACCGCAGCCTGCCTGCATTGTTGGGCGACAAAGTACAGCGGGAGCGGGCCGAACCTTTTTTAACCAATGAAACCTTTCAGATATTTTTTGAGCTGGTGTATGAGCTTGAAGCGGATTTAAAACTCTTTTTCGGCCTTATTTTCAATGCCATCGTGCTGGGTTTTGCAATCGATGCGGGCTTGCCTGGCATTTATGCCGGTGTCTTTGTCGTGCTTTTGGGCTTGCAGTACCTGGTGCGTCGCCCGGTAGCCAGTGCTTACCTGGAGCAGCAACGAACGAGTAACCGCATGACGGCCCATACCTACACGGCATGGGACAACATCACCACTGGCAATCGGTACAACTACCGGCTGTGGCATGCGGGTTTCAAGCAGCGTTTGCGCGATGCACTGCGGGCGCAAATCAGGGCGATTCTGGCGCGCGAAGGCATTGCGGCTATCAGCGGCGTGTTTGCATTGGTGGTTGTTTTCAGCTATCTGGCCTGGATTGCCGGGCGTAATGTGGCGGACACCGGCATGCTGATTGCTCTTGCCGCAACGCTGCCCCGGCAAATTGATTTGTCTTACAACGTGCATGGTCTGGCCAGCGGCTGGAACGATCTGCTGGCGGTGTGGACGCGCATGACCGGTGCCAGTGCTGCAATGCGGCCGCAGCCCGATGCAAACTTTGACCAGCGCATACGTTTTAATGATGTTGCCCTGTCCGACGGATTTCAGACGGTGGCATGCGTCAGTGTGGACGATGCACTGGCCCGCGTGCGCGCTGAGCCGTTTGGCCGCGTACTGGTTCGCGGCAGCAACGGCTCGGGCAAGTCAACCCTGCTGGTGGCGCTGAAGGCAAAGCTGGGGCCGGATGCCTACTATTGGCCCACCAGCGACAAGCTGACGTTTGCGTTTTCGGGAAGACTTGCCGATGACAGCGACGACAAGCCGGCCGCCAGTGGCTTTTCTTCAGGGGAACGGCAGCTGAAAAGCTTGCAGGAAATCGTCAACAAGACCAGCGCTGCGGTTTATTTGCTTGACGAGTGGGATGCCAACCTGGACAGCCGCAACCGGGCCAGCGCAGAGGTGCTGGTGGCCATGCTGGCAGCCCGGGCGGTGGTGGTTGAAATATCTCACCGCGACCGGGTCTGATTGACTGGCAGCCTTTGCTGCTTAACGCTGTTGAAATAACACCAGTCGGACTTCCCGTGTCTGGTCGCCACGGCTGGCGGTAATGGTGGCTTCATAACGCGCACCGGGCACCGGGATTTGCGGCTGAAAGCTGAAGACAAAGTTGCCTTGTGCATCCGAGCGGATCGACTGGTTCAGTATTTGCTGATTGATACCGAAAATTCCGGCAAGCGCGGCAATGGCCTGCACCTGAACATCGACTTTCGCATCAGGCGCGGTGCGCCCACGTACTTCAACCGCACCCGCTGGAACCTGCGCATTGTTGGCATGGCTGGTGATGTCCAGCGGCAAAGCTACCACCGGTGCCTGCGGATTTGCAACGACGAAACTCCAGCTCTGCTTGACAGCGTTACCGGCGTTGTCAGAGGCGATCACTTCCACAGGGTAGGTGCCCGCACGCAACTCGCCGCGCCATGTCAGAAACTGGGGCGTGATGCTGGCATTGCGGGTCTGATCCTGGCCGCCAATGGTTAATTTGACGGTTTTTGGGTCTACACCGACACCGCCTGAATCATCAAACGTTGCTGACACCGATATGGGGCTGCCACTGACAACTTCGTTGTTTTTCGGTGCCAGATTTTTGACAGTGGGGGGACGGGCATCGACCAGCAAAGCCTGGTTCAGTCTGGCGCCTACCGATTGGTTATTGGCCTGCAGCGTCATGGAAATATTCAGTGACGCCGGAAAGTTGTCATTGCGCCGTATGGTGTAAGCGCCTTCATAGCGGCCGGGCCGAATTTCTGGCATGGGCACATCACGCACCACACCGTCAATTGTCAGCAATGCGCGCCCATTGGGCGTGCCAACCGCGCTAAAACGCAGCTCGGCACCCGGCTCGATTCTGGCAATGGGCGTGACGCCAAATCGCTCAATCACAGGCAGGGCAGCAGCCACAGGCGGGCTGACAACTGGCTGGGCAGCCACTGGCGCTGGCGGTGGTAAGGGAGCCGCCACTGCTGGCAATGCCTGGGTGACAACGCTGGCTACGCCGCGAACCCGCAGGGTGGCGCGAGCAGACGGCTGCGCGCCCAGGCGGTCGCGGCGGCTGACGGTGTAGGAGCCTTCATACACGCCCTGGCTGACCTCACGCATCACGATATTTCTGTCAACTCCCGTGATGCGCACGCTTGCCTGGCCACGGGGCGTGCCTTCAAGTGTGAAATCAATGTCGCTGCCCGGGCCCAGGGCGGATGAGGTGTCAATCGTGAAAGCGCTGATTTGAGGAGCTGACTTGTTGCGTGGCTGGGCGCTTGCCAGATGCGGCAAAGTCGCGATGAAACCCACCGCAACCGCAGGAATGAGCAGCCTGAGAACCGCCTGAAAAATTTTCATGATGTAGCCTGTAAGATTTTTGATGAACAACGTAACATTTTCATTGAAGTTTTACGAAGTGTTTGTAGGAATTTATGAGGTATTGATGCTGGAATCAAGTCCCCGTGGCGCCGACTACACCTCACAAAAACAATATCCAATGCAGTTTATTCAACGGTTCAGGCAGCCACAGGACGTACAGGTAAACGCTTGATGAAATGTAACGGTGTCGCAATACTTTGTTCTTGACAGCAAGAGCGCATCCGAGACGTGTTATCGGCCGGAGGCAGACCAAACCTTACACTCTCCTCATGATTATTTTGGGTTTCGAGTCCAGCTGTGATGAGACGGGCGTAGCACTGGTAAATGCTGCTGGAAAAAACGTGCCGCGATTGCTGTCGCATGCACTTTTCAGCCAGATTGACATGCACCAGGCCTATGGCGGCGTGGTGCCTGAGCTGGCCAGTCGCGACCATATTCGCCGTGTTCTGCCATTGACTGAACAGGTGTTGGCAGATGCAGCAATCACTTTGAAAGACGTTGATGTGGTGGCTTATACCC
>JAYUVG010000145.1:0-4193 GCA_043754255.1 Polaromonas sp.
GACGAGGTCGAGCCGCGCCGCATCTTTATTGAAACCAATGCGCTGCGTGCCGCGAATATTGACACTTGAAGACTGACATCTGACATGACCAACATAAACGAAACAATACAAACGCCGACGGCGAGTGCTGAGCGCCCGGCGCTCCCCGATCAGCTTTCAACCGACGTGCGCAGCAAGCACCACAACAAAGACATTTTTGAGCACCACATCGGCATCCTCTTTAACGACAAGGAGCGCGTTGATGTTGAGGAATGCTGCATCAGCGAAGGCTGGATCAAAGTGCCTGTCGGCAAAAAAGTTGACCGCAAGGGCTTTCCTTTGACGATCAAGCTCAAGGGCAAGGTTGAGGCTTTTTACAAATAGCCCTCTCGCATCGTGTGGCGCATCTTGATGAATGCGCAGACATCACCAGGCTCATTGGTTTCATTGACTTCTTTGATTTACCATGAAATTCGAACACGGCATATTCGAATTTCATGGTAATATTTCTCCATGTTACGCCGCGCCGCCCTTGAATTCGCTGTTCATAAAGCATTGAAGCGCTCACGCGGCGTGGTGCTCAGTGGGCCGCGTCAGGCCGGCAAAAGCACATTGGCTCAGCAGTTCTTGAGTCGCCAATCCCCTAATTACTTTGACCTGGAATACCCGCCGCACGCCTTGCGGCTGGAGCAGCCCGTGCAGACGCTCGAGGCATTAAGCGGCCTGGTGGTCATTGATGAAGTCCAGCTAAAGCCCGACTTGTTTCCGCTGCTGCGGGTGCTTATGGACCGCAGCGATGCGCCCGGGCAGTTTTTGTTGCTGGGCAGTGCGTCGCCAACGTTGCTCAGTCAGGCTGGCGAGTCATTGCTGGGGCGCGTAGAAACCATTGACGTTGGTGGGTTTGACCTGGATGAAGTCAGCGCCAATCAGACACAACGCGGCCAAGGCGATAACAGCAGTTACAGCGACGACGCAACCGCCCGCTTGTGGCTGCGTGGCGGGTTCCCGCGCTCTTACCTGGCTACGACTGATGAAAACAGCATGGTCTGGCGTGGCCATGCGGTGGCTGACCATGTGCGGCTGGACATCCCCCAGTTTGGCATCAACATTGCGCCGCCCGCCATGCTGAGGTTTTGGACCATGCTGGCCCACTACCACGGGCAAATCTGGTCGGCAGCGCCTACAGCGCAGTCCATGGGCGTGTCTGAGCCCACCATCCGCCGCTACCTGGACACCTTGACCCAAACCCTGATGATTCGCCAGCTCCAGCCGTGGCATGAAAACTTGGGTAAGCGCCAGGTCAAAGCACCCAAAATTTACTTTCGCGATACCGGCTTGCTGCACTTCTTGATGGGAATCCAAAGCCTGCCACAGCTGCTGACCCACCCACAAAGCGGCGCCAGCTGGGAAGGCTTTGCACTTGAACAGATGCTGCGCATTGCCAAGCCTGACCAAGCCTACTTCTGGGCCACACACCAGGGCGCAGAACTGGACCTGCTGATGTTCAAAAACGGCAAGCGGGTAGGCGTGGAATTCAAGCGTGCGGACGCCCCCCGCCTGACCACCAGCATGCGTATCGCCATGCACGACCTGAAGCTGGACGCGCTGTATGTGCTGTACCCAGGCCTGCACCGCTACAAGCTGGCGGACCGGGTTGAAGCCGTGCCGCTGTGGGCCATGTTGCCAACTGCTGCTGACGCGGTTTCTGACGCGGGTGCGTGTGGTCAATCTGGCGTGGTTTTACAGCAAGGTCGCTTCGCAGGGACGACTGCAAAGTCCGTCAGCATTCGGGCGATGAATCAGGCTATCGCCGCTGGGGCGTCAAGCCGAAGCAAAAAGAATGCAAGATCAGATACGAGCTTGCTATTAAAGCAGGAGCTGTTTGCGCAATAATCTATTGGGCTAAAGGCCTATATAGCGCTTAAAGATGCACCTAACTCCGTGCAAAACCAATAAGATCCGCATAAGACCCCGCATCCGCCGCCCTTAGCGCTGACAGGTAGCTGGTCCGGTTGTCGGTCTCAAGGGTTAAGGGCGACTGCCCCAGCTGAATCGCTTGCCGCCCAACTGCGTGATGAGCAAGTCAGCCATCAAGCGGGAGTGCCTGCCGTTTCCGTTTGGAAAGGGATGAATCCAGACCAGTTGATGATGAAACCTGATGGCCTGCTCGTCAGCGCCAAATGCCTTGTGGTCAATTTGGTATGTTGTGTTGTCCAGCAGGTCGCGCAACCTCACGGCAATTTGATGCGAGTCAACACCAATGTTTTTATTACTTGACCTGAACTTGCCCGCCCATTGCCAGGTCTGGTCAAACATCTTCAAATGCAGCGCGCGCAAAAAGCCTTCATCCAGCAGGGTGGCTTTGCGCCGGAATGCCCACATTTCGCCACTCACAATATTGGCTTCTTCCCATGCATTCAACTCCGCTTGCGTCGTGATGTGTGTCGGCACCAGTCCAGCCGCCTCATCTGGGTCTATGGGCGTGGCACCAGTGGCATACGTGAAGCGCATCACCATAAAGCACGCCTCGGCCCGTCAAGCAGCTCTTGAGCGAGCAGCTCTCGCTGGTCAAGCTGCGGCTGCCCTCTGACGGCTTGGTCTTCCAGTGCCATTGAATGCGACACCGGGCGCAGCTGCTCACTGGCAACCATCAGCGCGCGGTCTTGCAACTGCTCTGCCAGCGGTTTGCGCGGCACCAACGCGTAGACAAGCTCACAGTCCAGCGCATTGGCCAGCTTGCGCAGGCTGGCGAGCGTGATGACTTGCTGCGCCTCCGCTGATTCCAGCTTGCGCACGCCATTGCCCGTCATGCCCATGCGCCGCCCCAGCGCGGTTGCAGACATGCCCAAAGCATCACGTATCGCCTGGCACCACCCGACGGCAGGCTTGGGTGAAAGCGTGGCGTCCCGCCATTGCTGGAGCGACTGGTCTATCTGACGCAGCCGAAGTGCTTGTAGTCGCTTGTCCATATGAACTTATGAGTATGCTTTGAGAGTATTGAATATAACTCAAAGGTTCTTTTTGGGTGATCTATTTCGCACTTATAGGTTGTGAGTTACTTGAATTGGAAGGCTACCGTCGAGACGATGACCACGCGCGCAATGGTCAGCTCGTACGTTTCTGATGGTGCTGGCAAATTCGCCTGCTACAAAATAGCTAGCTGTTTGCGCCCTAATTTATTGGTACACAGACAGAAAACATACCTGAAACAGACCAGAATCGCCTTTTTGATGCCCCTCAAGCCGCCATTAATGACACATTGGCCTGCAACTCGTCCCAAGGCGCGGTCAGCTTGCGGCCATCACGCACCAGCAAGCCCGCCGATTGCAGGGTGGCCACATCCTGATGCACATTCTTGTAGTCGCGGCCCAGGGTTTGAGCCAGCTCACGCACATTGCCAGCACCGTGCTGGCGCACATGGCGCAGCAAATCAAGGCGGCGTGGCGACAGGGTTTCAAACATCGTTTGCACGTCTAAAAATGTGATGTGCGTCTGGTTAATTTGGCTATTGACCTCACCCGCTTCAGCCTGCTTCCACGCGCTGGCAAAGCGCTTGCCCATGTCCGCCAGGCTGCCCACGTTGACTTGAACTTTAGGGTGAAGACTAGGGGTGGAGTTCATTTTTCATCCTTTCAACGTCTTGCAAAAAGTCGGCAATCATTTTGTCGACCGATTCAAACTTGTATCGAAACTCAAGCGCGCCAAGGTGCTTGTGGTCACCCTTGCCGCGTTCGTTGTCATAGCCAACTATGCGCTGCCCGTCATAGCCATAAAACAGGCTGTATTTCAAGCCGTGAGGCCGCTCTAGCGAAGCGCGAGGTAATTGCCATATCGTCATTTCTACAACCGCACCGTCGGGCAATAGAGCCTTGTCATAGAAAATCCGTACCGCCTTCATATGGTTACTTTAACCATAATAAATTAGGGTGTCAAGAGCCATATTATAACGTCGTCGCGTTAACTCGGTGAAGGCAAATGCTGCTGTTGTTCCAGGATACGAAACACGGGATGTAAACAGATTAGCGGCCACCCTAAACGCTATTTATTTCAGAGCTTCTTGCGCCCGAATTTATTGGGCCACAGGCCTAAAACATCACTACTGTCCGGTGGAATTCAAAGCAGCTCTATTTGGGAGTCCAAAGCAGGGTCTGGTTCAGTCGATTGAGCGATTTTGACCATCTCAGTGATGGACATCTTCTCGAACATATTGACCT
>JAYUVG010000146.1:0-16619 GCA_043754255.1 Polaromonas sp.
ACAGGCTCAAGGCAAAATTGTTCAGTGTATCGGCGCAGTGGTTGACGTGGAATTTGCCCGTGACCAGATGCCGCGTATTTATGACGCGCTCAAAATGGACGGCTCTGCGCTGACACTTGAAGTTCAGCAGCAATTGGGCGACGGCGTGGTGCGTACCATTGCACTGGGAACATCCGACGGTATGCGCCGCGGCAACATTGTGTACAACACCGGTGCCAACATCACTGTGCCTGTTGGCAAGGCAACGCTGGGCCGCATCATGGACGTGCTGGGTGCACCGATTGACGAGCGTGGCCCGGTTGACCAGACCCTGACCGCACCGATTCACCGCAAAGCGCCAGCCTATGACGAGCTCAGCCCTTCGCAAGAGCTGCTGGAAACCGGCATCAAGGTGATTGACCTGGTATGCCCGTTTGCCAAAGGCGGCAAAGTGGGGCTTTTCGGCGGTGCTGGCGTAGGCAAGACCGTAAACATGATGGAACTCATCAACAACATTGCCAAAGCGCACTCGGGCTTGTCCGTGTTTGCCGGTGTCGGTGAGCGTACCCGTGAAGGCAATGACTTTTATCACGAGATGGCCGATTCTGGCGTTGTCAATCTTGAAAAGCTTGAAGACTCTAAAGTGGCAATGGTCTACGGCCAGATGAACGAGCCACCAGGCAACCGTCTGCGCGTGGCGCTGACTGGTTTGACAATTGCTGAATCCTTCCGTGACGAAGGCCGCGATGTACTGTTCTTTGTGGACAACATTTACCGCTACACACTGGCCGGTACCGAAGTGTCGGCACTGCTGGGTCGCATGCCTTCAGCTGTGGGATACCAGCCAACATTGGCCGAAGAGATGGGTCGTCTACAAGAACGCATCACGTCCACGAAAGTGGGCTCTATTACCTCCATCCAGGCCGTTTACGTGCCAGCCGATGACTTGACCGACCCGTCACCCGCAACAACTTTTGCCCACCTCGATTCGACTGTAGTGCTGTCGCGTGACATTGCCTCGCTTGGCATTTACCCAGCGGTCGATCCACTCGATTCAACCAGCCGCCAGTTGTCGCCTGCTGTCGTGGGCGAAGACCACTACAACACCGCCCGCGCCGTACAGGGCACCTTGCAGCGCTACAAAGAGCTGCGCGACATTATTGCCATTTTGGGCATGGACGAGCTGGCCCCTGAAGACAAGCTGGCTGTGGCCCGTGCCCGCAAGATTCAGCGCTTTTTGAGCCAGCCTTTTCACGTTGCTGAAGTGTTTACCGGCTCACCTGGCAAATACGTCAGCCTGGCTGAAACGATTCGTGGGTTCAAGATGATTGTTGCTGGTGAGTGCGATCATTTGCCGGAGCAGGCGTTTTACATGGTCGGCACGATTGATGAG
Source organism: Polaromonas sp. (assembly GCA_043754255.1). Lineage (GTDB taxonomy): Bacteria > Pseudomonadota > Gammaproteobacteria > Burkholderiales > Burkholderiaceae_C > Polaromonas. The sequence continues at coordinate 1,373 of JAYUVG010000146.1, forward strand.
GCTTTTGAAAAGGCCAAAAAAGTTTAAAGCCAGCGACTAGAGAGAATTTTCATGTCAACTATTCGTGTAGACGTCGTTTCAGCCGAAGAGTTAATCTTTTCTGGTGATGCCAAGTTTGTAGCCTTGCCAGGTGAGGCAGGTGAGTTGGGCATTTACCCGCGCCATACGCCATTGATCACCCGTATCAAACCCGGCGCTGTGCGTATCGTCAAGGCCGATGACACAGAAGAGTTTGTTTTCGTGGCGGGCGGTTTGCTGGAAGTGCAACCCAACTCTGTGACGGTACTGAGCGACACCGCCATTCGCGGCAAAGATCTGGACGAAGCCAAAGCCACTTCTGCCAAAGCTGCAGCGGAAGAAGCGCTGAAAAATGCCAAAGGCGATATTGACATTGCCATGGCGCAGTCCGAGCTGGCTGTTATGGCAGCTCAAATTGCCGCATTGCGCAAGTTTCGTCAAAAGAAGTAAGCCGCTTGGGTGTGTGCAGATGGCACTTCAAAATGTCTAATCCTGCCGTTTTGCGCGTTTTTTATAGCCCGACAAAAAGGCCTGATGGGTGTGTGCAATTTAAACTTGCCTGCTTTGGGTAATGGCTACAAAAGGAAGTTGCGTATTGACATCACGCTACCAAGTCATAAACTTTGTTTGTCACTATTTGTAGTCTGATATCCATGAAATCTGAAGTCAAAATCCTGCTGTTAGGTTTTGCGCCTTTCGAAAAATCAACATTTGAGTCGTTTTTTAAGTTGGTGGGACGCCGCGATACGTTGTACAAAACTGTTGCCGATGCCAACCAAGCCCAGATATTGCTGGTCAACGGTGACAGTCCCGCTGCTGTTCAATGGGCTTCGTCATCTGTCAAACCGCCGCAAAAAGCTCTGTACATTGGCGCAGCAGATCCCCTGGGAAAATGGGCAACAGCTCCCCGACCCATCAAGCTGACCACAGTGCTGGGTTTGCTGGATATTCTTGCAGTTCCTGATCCGGTAGCTGTAGAGGTCAAACCTTCTTCAGAAGTTGCCAAGCCTTCCACGGTACGGCATGAGGCGACGATATTGCCAGTGCGTATTGAGCCAGTCGCCCCTGCGATACCGCAGGTGGTGGCCGTTCCAGTTATCCCCACTATCCGTAAAAATTCTGTGCGTGAAGGCTCGGGCAGGGGCAGCAGTAATTTTGCAGCGTCGAATTTTATGGGTCTTGGAACTGCGCCAATGCCGCTGTCTGTGCCGCAACAGTTTGATGACATTTTGGTGGTGGACGACAGCGATGTTGCCCTGAAGTTCATGCAAAGTCGCCTGACGCGTTACGGCTTTCGTGCCGAGCTTGCCAAAAGCGGCGAAGAGGCTTTGACCCGGGTGTCAGCAAGCAAATACAAGTTTGTATTTCTGGACGTGATGATGGAGGGTCTGGACGGGTATCAGACCTGTCGTGCCATCAAACAGCGCAAATATGCAAACGGCAGACCACCTGTGGTTGTCATGCTTACCAGCCGCGGCGGGAGCATTGACAAAATTCGCGGTGGCTTGGCCGGGTGCGATGCCTATCTGACCAAACCGTTGAATGAAGTTGAGTTGTTGAAAGTCCTGTCCAAACACGATGAGCAGGTTGAACGCAGTTTTCGCGACACGAACATGGGCGGAAGTGGCGTCCACTCGTCCCATTCCCACAAGTATTAAACGACGAATGCGCAGCGCCTTTTGTTATGCGAAAAAGCTTGATGAAGGATGTTGGCTCAACCAGTCCGAATCTAATGGCTGCATGAGCAAACCAGTTTTATGAAACCAACCCGATGGGGCTATGCATTCCAGGCCATCGCGCTTTCCATTTTCAGGATAAATTCATGAGCAAAATTCTTATCGTTGATGATTCACCGGTTGACGTACAAAATCTGCAAAACATCTTGACCGACGCAGGCCATGTGGTCACAGTTGCAACGTCTGGTGCCGACGGCGTAGCCAAGGCAAAAGCGATTGCTCCTGACATCATCATGATGGATGTCAACATGCCCGGCCTGGATGGGTTTTCTGCAGCCCGCCAGCTGACGCAAGATGCGCAGACCAAAAAGATACCGGTTGTTTTTGTCACCGGAAAAGATCAGAAAGTCGACCGTGTTTTTGCGCAAATGCTGGGTGCCAAGGGCTATGTGACCAAGCCTTATACCGCCAGCCAGATCCTGGCGCAGCTGTAGTATCAAGATGGTTGATCTGCTGCCGCAAATTAATCCGGTCGATCAGGTTGATGCGCCAGATGCTTTGCTTGCCCAGGCAGATGGACGCAAGTTGGCGCAAGGCATCCATTGCGGGGAATTTTCTGTGGCGCTGGGCTTTGACTGGGCACGGCAAATTGTTGACCAGTTTGAAGTAGTACCCATACCGCGTGCACCGTCCTGGGTACTGGGCGCGGTCAATGTCAATGGCCTGATTGTTCCGGTGGTTGACCTGGCTACCTACTTTGCCCAAAGCGCGGTGCCAGCCCAACTACAGCGTGGGCAGCGCCTGCTGGTCGGCGGTGTGCAAGACGAAGATGCTGAAAATGCACTGGCGGTAGTCTTCTCGCAAACCCCCACCCAGCTTGACTACCAAACCCGCCCCTGGCCTGACCTGCAGGCGTTGCCATTGCGTTTGCAAGAGGTCTGCAGCGGCGCTGCCAGCAATGATGGGCAGCAGTGGTATGTCGAGATTGATCCGGTCTCTCTAATGGACGCCTTGTCAGCTGAACTGTCAGTGATCTGAATATTAAAATCCAAAGACTGAATTCACGGAGATTAAAAGATGAATATTCGCCAAAAAATGTTGCTTGGTACTGCGCTGCTGACGCTGGTTCCGGTGGCTTTGACAGCCCTACTGCTGTGGCAGGGTGCATCGACCCTGAGCGCTGAAACCGTGGACACGCAAATTCGCACCCAGTTGGTGTCTCTGCGTGACACCAAGCGCCAGCAAATTCGCGATGAGCTGGAAGAGCGGGTCAAGTCGCTCCAGGTATTGGCCGGCCAACGCTCAACGGTCGATGCCTACAAGCAATTCAAGGCTGGGTTTTATACGGCGGGCAAGGAGTTGTCCAAAACCACAGATGTGGAAGTTGCCAAAAAGAATTTGGCAGATTATGTGGGTTTGTTTTTCAATACCGAATACGTCAAGCGAAATCCAAACGCCGCCCCTGCGCTGACAGCTGCAATTGGCGCACTGGATGCCAACCAGATCGTGATGCAGAATGTTTTTGTGGTGGACAACCCCAACCCGTTGGGGTTGAAGGAACAAATGGATGCGCCGCCTGTTGATTTTGCGTACGGCCGCTCGCATGCCCTGTTTCACCCCAGTTTTGAACGGGCTCAAAAACTCTCTGGCTATTACGATATTTTCATGATCGACAGCGACACCGACGCCGTGATCTATTCCGTGTTCAAGGAGTTGGACTTTGCCTCTGTGCTTTCAGGCAACGGAATATCTGCCAAAAGCAAACTGGCTGAGGCCTATCAAAAAGTCAAAGCTGCAAAACCTGACGCGGTCTACCTGAGTGATTTTTCAACCTACCTGGCTTCATACGACGATCAGGCGGCTTTTGCAGCGGTGCCAATTTATGAAGCCGGAAAACAGATTGGTGTACTGGCTATCCAGTATCCGATTGATAAACTAAGTGACGCACTCAGTGCCAAAAAAGGCTGGAAGTCGATGGGCTTGGGAGACACCGGCGACGTGTTTTTGGTGGGCGCAGACAAACTGATGCGTTCTAACGCCCGTTTTGTTCTGGAAGACAAGGCTGCCTTGTTTGCCCAGCTGGGTGACAAGGTCGATGCCAAAACCAAAGCCCTGATTGAAAAGAAAAATACCAGTGTTGGCCTCATCAAGGCTGACACCGACGCCACCACGCAGGCACTGGCAGGTAAAGAAGGCGTCATTGAGTTCATTGACTACCGGGGGCAGCCAGCCATTGGCGCTTTTGCACCGGTAAAAATTCAGGGTCTCGAGTGGGCCATCGTTGCGCAAATCAACCAGTCCGAGGCCAATTTGCCAATTGAGCAACTCAACACATCCTCACTGCTGCGTGCCCTTGTGATTGCGTTGGTCGTGGTGGTGGTTGCCGGCATGGCTGTGTCACTATTTTTGAGCCGGTTTTTGTCACCCATTACAAAGCTTTCAGACACTGTAAAAGCAGTTGCCGGTGGCGATTCAGCAGCCCGCAGCCAGCTGGTTGAAAAAGACGAGATTGGTGACCTGGGCCGGGCTTTTGACACGCTGCTCGATGACCGGATTGCAGCACTGGACAAAGTCACCCAGGAAAACGACGCCATCAACAACTCTGCCATCGGGTTGCTGCAGGGCGTATTCCAGTTGTCCAATAAAGACCTGACGATACGCGCACCTGTGACCGAAGACATCATTGGCACAGTGTCGGCATCTGTCAACCAGCTGGCCGAAGAAATTGGAACCACTTTGGTGGACGTGCGCAATGTTGCCGATGAAGTGCTGCGCACCTCGGGTACGCTACAGGAGCAGGCAAAATTCGTGGAAAACGCTGCACTCAGGGAGCGTGAATCGCTGGACTCCATGGCTGAAACGCTGGGTCGTGCAACCCAGCAACTCACTGATGTGGCGCGACTGTCATCCACATCGAGTGCGACCGCGCTCAGAACTGCAACCGCCACGCAAGCTGCGCAAACTGCGGTGGAAGGCACTGTTCGAGGCATGGACGCGCTGCGCGAATCGATCTCTGAAACCGAGAAACGCTTCAAGCGCCTGGGCGAGCGGTCGCAGGAAATTTCAAGCGCTGTGGCGCTGGTCAACACCATTTCTGAACGCACACACGTGCTGTCGCTCAATGCGTCCATGCAGGCTGCCACAGCTGGCGAAGCTGGCCGCGGTTTTGCAGTGGTGGCGCAGGAAGTTCAGCGTTTGTCAGACAGCTCGCGCCAGGCGACTGCGCAGATCTCGCAGCTGGTGGCCAATATTCAGGCTGAAACCAACGAAACCCTGCTGACCATGAACCGCCTGATCAGCGAGGTGGTGGCGCAAACCGCAATGGCTCAGATGGCTGGCCAGGAAATGACGCAGTCCCAACTCGCGACCACCGAATTGATCGGCCTGGTGCAGCAGATTGCCGCTTTTTCGGTGCAGCAAGAAGCTTTGGCAACGGCACTGCAGCAAAACGTGCTGGACATCAACGACAGTACCACCCTGACCAGTTCAGCCATTGCGCAGCAGTCCAAGGCAACCCAGACGCTGGTGGTGTACGCCGGGCGTCTGACGGAGGCGGTGGCGCAGTTCACGTTGCCAGACGCAGCACCAACCAACGCATAAGCTGAAAATTGCGGGCGTATTGACTGTGAAACTTAACGACCTACTGGACATGCTGCGGGCTGAGTTTACACTCGACGTGCCCGGCGCACAGGCTACTTTAAATGCCTGGCTGGACAAGCCAGACACAGTGCCGTCTGAGTTGCCCGACATGCTCTCGTTTCTGGATCGCTCGGCCGAGGTCGTGCAGGTGGTAGGCATGCAGGGCTTTTCAGCGTTTTTGCAGCAGATTCGCAGCTTTGCCGATTTGCTCAGCCAGCCGGGCATCAGTTTTACACCCCGGCATGCGCCCCATTTCACCCAGCTCGCCAGTTTGAAATGGCTGGCCAGTTGGCCTGAAAAGGCTACTGCCTATTTAGACAAACCGGCCGATCCGCAGACAGTTGAACTGCTGGCCAAGTACCTGTATCGCTGCCCGTTAAAGCCCGACACCGATGCCGTGCTGGCCCTGGCAACAACACTGGCGATCCAGCCCAGTGTGCCAGGCGACGACCCAGACATGGCTCCGCTTGAGCCGGCCCAGGATGCGGACGTGGCCCTGCCTACCGGCGATGTTGATGGCGATCTTCTACAGGCATTGCTGCTGGACGCGCCCCAGCAGCTGGAGCAGCTGGAAACAGCTTTGCAGCGTTGGGCAGCAGGCCAGGCCAGTGCGCCCAGCATGCTGGAAGCACAGCGCATTGCCCATACCTTCAAGGGCAGCGGCAACATCATTGGGTTGCCGGGTATTGGCCGACTGGCGCACCGGCTGGAAGACATTCTGGAATATGCGATGGAGGCCGTTGAGCGGAGCGAAGCTGTCAATCCGGCCATGGCCAGAGACAGCCTGCGTGCCGTGCTGGCGTTGCAGCAAATGACGGCCTATTTACAAGGCGAAGAAGCAGCCCCGGAAAACAGCAAAAGCGTGCTGCAACGCCTGCTTGACTGGGTTGGCTGGATTCGGGATGGCCAGGCACTGACCGCAAGCCCCGCGCCGCTCGACGGAGTAAGCCTTGCGCCGCTCGTCGGAGCGGTTGGGCTGGCAGCAGCAATGCACAGCGATGACACAGCACCAGAGCCAGCTGTCCACCAGGCTGTGCAAACACCGCTGGCAGCCAATTCCGATGCTGGCACGCTGCGCGTCGGTGTTGACCGGTTGAGCCGCATGCTGCGCCGCGCCGGGCAATCGATTGTGCAGGGCCAGCGCATGGCGCAATTGCTGTCAACCACCAGCGACCGCCTTGATGCCATGGTGCGCAGTCAACAGCAGCTGACAGACAAATTGCGCGAGCTTGAAGCAGTGGTGGGCAGCCAGGGTGTTGCACTGCGCAGCCAGCAAAAAGACGGTGATTTTGACCCGCTGGAACTCGACCGCTACGACGCCTTGCATGTGCTGTCCCGCAGCATCAGTGAAGCGGTGCAGGACGGCCAGCAGCTGGTTCAGCAGATCCAGGCAGACACTGGCAGCGCCAGTACCGTGCTCCGCGACGAAGGTTACGCGCTGATTGACCAGCACCGGGAGTTGCTGGCTGCACGCCTGATTCCAGCCAAAACCATGGCGCCCCGCCTGAAACGCAACGTTGCGCAAACTGCCAGCACCACCGGCAAGCAGGTGATGCTGGATATTGTGGGCGACAACGTCATGATGGATGCCGATGTGCTGACCAAGCTGACCGAACCGTTGCTGCACCTGCTGCGCAATGCGGTAGACCACGGCATTGAAACGCCGCCAGAACGCGTGGCTTTGGGCAAGCCAGAACAAGGCCGCATCACGGTGGCTTTCAAACGCGTTGGCCAGGAAGTTCAAATAGTGGTGGCAGACGATGGGCGCGGCCTGGACTTGGCCAAAATTGCCGAAAAAGCCATCAGTTTCGCGCTGGTTGCGCCGGGTACAAAGCTCAGCGATGCCGAATTGCGCCGCCTGATCTTGCGCCCTGGGTTCAGCACCCGGGACAAAGTCACTGAAGTCTCAGGCCGCGGTGTCGGTATGGACGTGGTCAATGACCGCGTGGCGGCACTCAAGGGCCGATTGGACATCGACAGCACCCAGCTTGCTGGCAGCCGATTCACACTGCATGTGCCGGTGTCCAGCGGCGTGGCGCATGCCCTTATCGTGCAGTGCGCTGACGAAAGCGTGGCCATTGCTTCTGACCAGGTGGTGATGGCGCTGCCTGCCGGGCAAGCCGAAATGACGATCAAAGGCCAGCAGCTGATGCTGGCTCGTGATGGCCAGGAAATGAATGTTTACGTGCTGGCCCAATGGTTGGGTTTTGAAGAGCCCAGTCCGTTGAGCCTGAGCGAGGCAGCGCTTCGCCTGCCTGTCATCGTCAAGGGCGCAAACGGCCCAGTCGTGTTGCTGACCGACGCCGTGCTGGACTCGCGCGAACTTATTTTGCAGGGTATCGGCAAGCTGGCCAGGCGCTTGCGCGGCGTGGTCGGCGGTGCTTTGCGAGCCGACGGCAAGCCGCTGTTTTTGATCGATGTGGTCGAGCTGGAACGCGCTGCGAGCTCGTCAGTACAAATCGTGTCGTCGTCTGCATTGCGCAGGCGTTTGCAGGTCGAACGAACCCGCGTGCTGGTGGTTGATGATGCCTTGTCAGTACGCCGCTCAATGCAGCAGCTGCTGGGCGATGCTGGGTACGACGTCGCTACTGCATCTGATGGCTTTGAGGCGATTGAGCAAATTCGAATCAAGCGTCCGGCGCTGATGTTGACCGACCTGGAAATGCCCAACCTGAACGGGCTGGAGCTGACCCGCCGGGTGCGTGAAGTGCAGCAATGGTCTGACATGCCAGTGGTGATGATCACGTCCCGTGCTGGCGACAAGCACCGCAAGATTGCCGATGAAGCCGGTGTCAATGTCTACCTGACCAAGCCGTATCTGGACGCAGACTTGCTGGCGCATGTCAGAAATTTGTGCCAGGCTGACACTGACATTGTCCTGATTTAAGCAGCCTGCACCTGTACCATGCTGTTTCCCAATGCCATGCCAGCACTAGAAAATACTTCAAAGGAAAAAGCAGCCCAGCTGCTGGTCACGCCAACCGCGCTGGCCAGTCTGAGCCTGTCGGATGCCCGGGTGGTGGTCAGCTTCATGCAGCCCCAGCGGATCAGGCAAGGCACTGTATTTATCCGCGAAGGTGAAGCAGTCCACACCGACTTCATGGTGCTGGTCATTGACGGCGAAGTGCTGGTGCAAAACGAGCTGGCCAATGGCAACGATGGCTCGGTCATGTCTGTCATTGGTGCCGGCAGCATGATTGGCGAAATGGGTCTGCTGGATGGCCAGGCGCGCAGTGCATCATGCACCGCAACGACTGAATTGACGGTCGCCATCTTGCCGCGCGATGCCTTGCTCGGGCTGATCAAAACCACGCCAGCGGTTGCTGCTCGTTTGATGCTGGCAATTTCCAAGCGCCTGTCAGACCGGTTGCGTGAGGCAAATCGCAAAGTCAAGATACTTGACGGCCTGAGCCGCGCTTTGCAGCAGGAGCTGGATGTAGCCCACAAGTCATCGGGTACCGGACGTCCACGGCCATAAAACCCGGACGGTTAAACCGCCCCTGACCAGGCTCCTAGTTCAAAGTTGGCTCGTCAGGCAGCTCATTGGGGCTACTCTGGTTTGCAGCCGCCGGAAGATTCGCAGGGAGGTGCGCCACCAGCAACGCGGACACTTCTTCAAGCGCCTGGGTCAAGCCATCTTCATAACGGGCTTGCTGAAAGTGTTGCTGCATGCGAAGCACCATCGCCTGCCACTCGGTGTCCGGCACTGCTTCCAAGCCCCGATCGGCCACAATTTCTATCGCTTTTTCGGCCAGTAGCAGATAAATCAGCACGCCACTGTTGTGGCCGGTGTCCCACACCCGCAGCTTGCTGAACCGCATCATTGCCCGCTGCCGGATCAGCGCCTTCATGGGGCAATCCGTGCCAAGCCGCCACAGGTAGCTCAGCGGCATCGACTCCTCAATGTCAATGCAAATCTCGCCGAGGTGGCGGGCTTCGCTGGCCTTGACGCGGCCGGCCAGGCGCTTGAGCATGTCAGGCGGGATGATGCGATTCGCATCAGACGCGTCCAGCCAAAGATGCCGGGCAATGGTTTTTACAAGATTCAGCATGTTGTCACCATGTCTTCACCAGTTACCAGACGCGCCGCCACCACCAAAATTGCCACCACCGCCACTACTGAAACCGCCGCCGCCACCGCCACCAAATCCGCCTCCCCCAAACCCACCGCCGCCAAACCCACCGCGCCCGGAACCACCGCGCCCACCCAGGCCACCCAGGCCGCCCAAGCTACCCAAAGAACCCAGGCTGGCAACCAGCGCAAACACCAGGCCGATCACGCCAGCTGCGCCAGCCAGTATCAGGCTGCTGGTAAACAGCCAAGCTAGAGCACCCACACCAGCGCCAGTCACCACAGCGCCCAGTTTGCGGCCCAGCACGCCGGACAGCATGCGAGCGCCAATTGGCACTGCAAAAAACAAAAACAACGCCATGTCCATCCACCGAAAGCCCGGTTGGCTGCCTGCGCCTCGGTCAGTGTCAGGCGTGGCCAGGTTTTCACCGGTTATCCGCGCCATGATCTGGTCTGCTGCTGCATTCAAACCGCCCGCAAAATCGCCTTGTTTAAAGCGCGGAGTGATCGCGTTGGTGATAATTTGCCGGGCAGCCAAGTCGGGTATGGCGCCTTCCAGCGTCTTGCTCGTGCCAATGCGTACCGTCCGGTCATTTTTCGCCACAATCAGCAGCAGCCCATCACCGATGTCCTTGCGGCCAATCTTCCAGGCATCACCGACACGCTGGGTGTAGTCGGTAATGTCTTCTGGCAAGGTGGTCGGCACCATCAAAATCACGATTTGCGCGCCACGTGCGTTTTCAAACGCTGCCAGTTTGGCCTCAAGCGCCTGGGCTTGTGCAGAGTCCAGCGTGCCGCTGGTGTCGATGACCCGTGCCGTTAATGGGGGTATGGTTTGCAGGTTCTGCGCTTGGGCAGTAAAACCCAGGCAAGCTGCCAGTGCTATTAAAATAATAGCTGCTTGCGCGCTTATTATGCGGGCTAGAGGCGTATTTGGCATCAATTAGTCACCTGTCATTCCCGCGAAGGCAAGAATCCAGTGTCCGAATTTGCCCGCTATCTCCTGGATTCCCTCTATTGCCGGGAATGACAGATGTGCTGGTTATTTGCACAATTCTGCCCAGCCTACTTCTTTTCAAAATTCACAGCCGGCGGTTTGCTGATCTGCGCTTCGTTTTCAACAGCAAAAGTCGGCTTGACGTTGTAGCTGAAAATCATCGCCGTTAAATTGTTCGGGAAACTGCGCGTCAGCACGTTGTAGTCCTGCACCGTTTTGATGTACCGGTTGCGCGCCACCGTGATACGGTTTTCAGTGCCTTCCAGTTGCACCCGCAGGTCCTGAAAGCCCTGGTTGGCCTTCAGGTTGGGGTAATTTTCAGTGACCACCAAGAGGCGCGACAACGCCCCGCTCAACTCGCCCTGCGCTGCCTGGAATTTTTTGAACGCTTCGGGGTTGTTCAGCGTTTCAGGCGTCACCTGCATTGACGTGGCTTTGGCGCGCGCCTCGACCACTTTGGTCAGCGTGTCCTGCTCAAACGCTGCTTCACCCTTGACGGTTGCCACAATATTGGGCACCAGGTCGGCGCGCCTTTGGTACTGGTTCAGCACCTCAGACCAAGCGGACTTGGTTTGCTCATCGAGCGACTGGAACTGGTTGTAGCCGCAGCCAGACAAAGCAAGTGCGCTACATACAAGCAGCAAGTTTAAAAAACGGTTTTTCATGTGAGAGCTCCTCATATTTAGATCATCACATTAACATAGTCGGATGCCGTTACCCGTAGTCAAACCGCGCCGAATTGCAGCCAAAGCAGCTATTTTTGACTGGTTTGCTTTGCATGGCTGGAAGCCGTTCAAATTTCAAAAAGAAGTGTGGCAAGCCATCGCACGCGGCCAGTCGGGTTTGCTCCACGCCACCACCGGTTCAGGCAAAACCTATGCGGTGTGGCTCGGTATTTTGATGCATTTTATGGCGCTAGCCAAGGTAAACAGCGCGCAAGCAGCTCCTGAATCAGGAGCAAAAAGAAAACCGCTGGGCATGCCTCTTACGGTGCTGTGGATCACGCCGATGCGTGCACTCGCGGCTGACACACGGCGTGCCCTGCAGCAACCGCTGGACGTAATGCAGCCCGATGCAGGTTTTGCGCTGTGGACGGTTGGCACCAGAAGCGGCGACACCACCAGTGCCGAGCGCAGCGCGCAAAACACCCGCCTGCCCACCGTACTGGTCACCACGCCTGAAAGCCTGTCGCTGCTGCTGGCACGTGCTGACGCAGCCGAGGTTCTTGGCAGTGTCAGGGCGGTTGTGGTGGACGAGTGGCATGAGCTGATGGGCAACAAACGCGGTGTACAAACCCAGCTGGCTCTGGCACGCTTGAAGACTTTCAATCCATCTTTGATCATTTGGGGCATGTCAGCCACGCTGGGCAATCTTGCAGAGGCCATGCAGATTTTGCTGGGTCAGGCCGAGGGAGTTTTGGTGCAGGGGCAGGTGCCTAAAAAACTCGTCATCGACACGCTGCTGCCTGCTGTTGCCCAGCGCTTTCCGTGGGCGGGTCACCTGGGGCTGACGATGTTGCCGCAGGTAGTTGCCGAGATCGAATCGAGCACTACCTGCCTGGTGTTCACCAACACCCGCTCGCAGTCCGAGCTGTGGTACCAGGCCATTTTGCAGGCCCGGCCTGACTGGGCCGGGCTGATTGCGCTGCACCACGGCTCGCTGGATCGGGGCGTGCGCGAGTGGGTCGAGGCGGGGCTGAAAAGCGGCGAGTTGCGCGCGGTGGTGTGCACGTCCAGTCTTGATTTGGGCGTTGATTTTTTGCCAGTCGAGCGGGTGCTGCAAATTGGCTCGCCCAAAGGCGTGGCACGCCTGGTGCAGCGCGCCGGGCGATCCGGCCACGCGCCGGGCCGGCCGTCGCGCATCACGCTGGTGCCCACGCACAGCCTGGAAATTGTTGAAGCTGTGGCCGCGCGAACAGCGGTGGAAGACGGCTGCATTGAAGCGCGTACGTCGCCCCAGCAGCCTCTGGATGTGCTGGTGCAGCATCTGGTCACAGTGGCATTGGGCGGTGGATTTTTGCCGGATGAATTGCTGATTGAAGTGCGCTCAACCGCTGCTTATGCCGATTTAAGCGACGCCAGCTGGGCCTGGGCGCTGGCGTTTGTGCAGCGCGGCGGCGACTCGCTGGCGGCCTACCCTGACTACCAGCGCGCTACCCCCGATGAAGCTGGTGTGTGGCGCGTGCCCAGCGCGCTGCTGGCACGCCGCCACCGCATGAACATTGGCACCATCGTCAGCGACGCCAGCATGGTGGTGCAAATTGTCAATGGTGCAAAGGTGGGCACGGTCGAAGAAAGTTTTGCTGCACGCCTCAAACCCGGTGACTGCTTTAACTTTGGCGGCCGCTTGCTTGAGCTGGTGCGCATCCACGACATGACAGCCTGGGTGAAGAGGGCCACCGGCAAGCGCTCGGCGGTGCCGCGCTGGGGGGGAGGGCGCATGCCGTTGTCTGGCACGCTGGCCGACGCTGTTGTCGAGCAGCTCGACCTGGCCAATCAAGGTCACTACGCCTCACCCGAGCTCAAGCGCGTGCGCCCGCTGCTTGAACTCCAGCAGCAGTGGTCAGCGCTGCCCACACCGCAAACGCTGCTGGCTGAAGTGATGCAGACGCGTGACGGCACGCACCTTTTTTTGTACCCTTTTGCTGGCCGTAACGTGCATCTGGGGCTGGCCAGTTTGCTGGCCTGGCGTGCTGCACAAACGCAGCCCCGTACCTTTTCCATGGCCGTCAATGACTATGGCCTGGAATTGCTCTGCGCAGAGCCGATTGACTGGTCAAAAGAGCTCCTAGCCGTTATAAATAGCGCGCAAGGCGCTATGCTTTTAGATGAAGTGCTGGCCAGCATGAACGCTGGCGAGCTGGTGCAGCGGCGCTTTCGCGAGATCGCCCGCGTGTCGGGTCTGGTGTCCCAGGGTTACCCTGGGGAGAAGCGCAGCAACAAGCAATTGCAGGCTTCGTCGAGCCTGTTTTATGAAGTGTTCCGCAAGTACGACCCCACCAACCAGCTGCTGGTGCAGGCCAAGCAAGAGTTGCTGGCCGAGGAACTCGACATTGACCGCCTGCGGCACAGCCTGGCGCGCATGTCGGCTCAACAACTGGTCATCAAATCGTTAAAGCAGCCGACGCCGTTTTCATTTCCGTTGATGGTCGAGCGGCTGCGCGAAAAGCTCAGCAATGAAAGCATGGCCGACCGCATTGCCCGCATGGTGAAACAGCTTGAAAAAGATGCGGGCGGCGGTGAGCTTGCGCCTGCAACCCAGGACATTAGCCAGGCGCTGGCTTTGGGCAGTGACACTCTGGCATCGCCCGGCAAGCGGGTTCGCACAACGCGTCGTGGCGTTAAGTGATGATTGCTTTGTATCTTCCTTTGTTGCTCCTTCCCCTTTTGGGGGAAGGTTGGGATGGGGGCCCGCACGATGGGCAAAGTCATTCAGCGCCTGCCCCCACCCCAGCCCTCCCCCAGGAGGGGAGGGAGCAAGAACGAAAAGGCCGTGGCGCCACATGACGCTTGGCAAACCACTGCCGATTGCATTTGCCGGTGTAACCGTCTGGCTACTGCCCGAGCACGCGCTCTGGTGGCCTGAAGAGCGTGTGTTGTTCGTCGCTGATCTGCATCTGGGCAAAGCCGCCACCTACCGCGCATTGGGTCAGCCAGTACCCAGCGGCACCACGCTTGAAAACCTGCGCCGCCTGAGCGAGCTGATTGCGCACTACCAGCCAAAGCAAATGGTTTTCCTGGGCGACTTTTTGCATGCGCGCCAAGCCAGAACAGCGTCTGTGCTGAATCAGCTCGAAGCCTGGCGGCAGAGCCATGCAGATGTGGACTGTGTACTGGTACGCGGCAACCACGACAGCCGAGCCGGTGACCCGCCAGCAGAGCTGAACATCAGCGTGGTGGATGAGCCCTATTTGCTGGGCCCGTTTGCCGCCTGCCACTACCCCCAAATGCACGCCACCCACGCGGTGCTTGCTGGCCACTTGCACCCCGCCGTGCAACTGCAAGGCATGGGGCGCGACCGCTTGCGACTGCCTTGCTTTGTGATTGAAGAGCGCAGTGCCATCCTGCCTGCGTTTGGCGAATTTACAGGCGGCTTCACTGTCACCTCAAAACCCGATGTGCAGCTGTACGCAGCAGGTGGGGGATCGGTTTGGCGGCTTCCTTGAAGTCTGCTCCAGCCAGTCTGCACTGCCTGACAAACCCTGCAAAAAACAGCAGCGCATGATTCATCAGCAGAAAGCAAACGTGGCTTAATGGTGGCAGTTTTTAAAAAATAAGCAGCCCATCATGCGCAAACCCAAAACCCCACCACTTGACGCCAGCAGCCCTGACGAGATGGAAGCCGCTTTTTATGAAGCACTTCAGCGCGGCGACATCGACAAGCTGATGGCCTGCTGGGCCGATGAGGACGACATTGTGTGCGTGCATCCGGGCGGCGCACGGCTGCTGGGCGCGGGAGCGATTCGCTCTGCTTTTGACATGATGTTCAGCAACGGCACGATTCAGGTCAAGGCTGAAAAAGTGCACCGGGTTGAGTCCCTGGGCGCCAGCGTTCACAGTGTGCTGGAGCGCATTGAAGTGCTGACAGACGAAGGGCCGCGCCACGCGTATGTGATAGCCACCAATGTGTACCAAAAAACCCCGCAAGGCTGGCGCATGACAGCCCACCACGCCAGCCCCGGTACACCGCGCGAGATGCTGGAAGTCAACGATACTCCACAAGTTTTACATTGACTTGGTCGCTTCAATAAATTCATTTTTCGGGCGAATTGCGGCGTTGCGCGGTGCTCGGAATCCTCATGCACACAAGTGCATTCCGGTGTCCTGCGCTCCGTGCGCCTTGCAC
>JAYUVG010000147.1:0-2881 GCA_043754255.1 Polaromonas sp.
CTGGTTTTTCGCGGCGCCAGAGCGATGAGGCTATCGGCGACCACAAACTTGATTTCCAAGTTGCGCTTCTTTATCTCGCTGGTGTGTGACCAAAAAACCAGCTTTGATAAAAGCCGAAATCGTGGCGTTCGCCCACTACCCAACCTTGAAATCAAGTTTGTGGTCGCCGATAGCCTCATCGCTCTGGCGCCGCGAAAAACCAGCAAGTCTGATTTACAGACGCAAATTAACTTGGTGGATACAGGGCTGCAAGCGTTGGAGCTAGAACTTGCAAAGGTGCGACACCGCTACTTCTCGGCGCAAACACGCAAACAAAAACTGGCGCTGCAAAACAAAGACCGTGAGCTAGTAACGCGCATTGTCAATGCACTGGGAGAGCAGGCCCCAGGCAGCACAGACCTAGGCAACGCCGAAGTGCGCCGTCGCATTCAGTGGAACCCATACGATCACCACAGCATTGCAGATTTCTTTGAGCCCGCCACCATGTTTGGCCGCGAATTGGAGCACGGTTTTGACATAGTGATTGGCAACCCGCCCTACGTGCAAATTCAAAAGTTTGACGGCAAACAAAAAGCCGCATGGATTGCGCAAGGCTACGCCACCTACGGCGCAACAGCGGACATCTACTGCCTGTTTTACGAGCGCGGTGTGCAACTCCTCAGTGACAGTGGGCACCTGGCCTACATAACCAGTAACAAATGGATGCGAGCGGGTTATGGCGAAGCGCTGCGCGGCTTTTTAGTGCGAGATGTGACAACGCAAAGCGTGGTGGACTTTGGCGGCGTTGCCGTTTTCAGTGCGGCCATGGTGGACACCAGCATCGTCCACCTGACCAAGCGCCCAAGCCAACCTTGCCTAGCCTTTTCAGCCACAGTGCTGACGCAAGACTACAAGCTGGAAGGCGACTTGCAGGACTACATCACTAGCAACGCAGTACCAATAGATGCGCCTAAGGATGGCAAAGCTTCATGGGTGGTGGTGTCGTCCGCACGCCAACGCATCAAGTCCTTGGTCGAACAGCAAGGCACGCCACTGGGTGCCTGGGCGATCACGATGAACTATGGCATCAAAACGGGATACAACGACGCTTTTTATTTGAGCGATCACCAGCGTGCCGATTTGCTTGCCCAGGACCCTAAAAGTGCTGACCTTATCGTGCCACTGCTGCGCGGGCGTAGTTTGCAGCGCTACGCCACGGATTGGCATTCGCTGGATGTGAATGACGAAAAATGGATGCTGTTTGTGCCCTGGCACTTTCCAATGCAGTCGGATGAAAGTGTGACCGGCAGTAGCAAAAAAGCCGAGGCAGAATTCAAGCAAAACTACCCAGTGGTTTTCGCACATTTGACAACACACAAAAAATCTTTGAGTGCCCGTAATAGAGCTGAAACTGGAATTAGGTATGAGTGGTATGCCTTGCAGCGCTGGGCATCGAACTACTTTGACGATTTTGTTAAACCGAAAATCATTTATCCAGAAATTACTAAATACGTGCCGTTTTATTTCGATAACGACGAGCACTTTTATACCAACAATAAGACGTTCATCATCACCAGCGAAACGGAAAGCTTGCCCTCGCTCACCGCGCAACTCAACTCAAGCTTGTTCCGTTGCTGCTTCATGGACAACTTCCCCAACCTGGGCGAGGACCGCCGCGAGTTGCGCAAAATTTTTATGGATAAGATCCCCATCAAGAAGCCCACCACGCAGCAAGCTGCCTTGTTCGAGGTGCTGGTTCCCATGGTGCAAGCTACCAAAGCCGAATCGCAAAAAACCGATAGCTCCGAACTGAAAAGCGTCGCGTCGTTTCTGGAGGAAGTGATTGATGCCTGCGTAATGGAGGTCTATTTTGCAGATCACATGGCCGAGCACCGCCTTGGCATCATGGCCCACGTTACGTCGCTGCTACAAGACTTCGATGCCACTACGTCGGCAGCGCAGCAGGTGACAGCAGCCCAGCAGTTCTACGCCCAGGCAGATGACAGCAAGCACCCCATTCGCAACATCCTCATCCGCATCCCCGTGGACAGCCCGGATTTGCTGGCCGTGATTCAGCGTGAAGGCGCGGTTTGAGCACGCAGCGCGTTGAGCGCATTGAGGTTCGCGCCTTCAAGGCGTTCAAACACCTCGATTTCAAGTTGGATGGCCGCCACTTACTGGCCCACGGTGGCAATGGGGCCGGTAAGTCTTCGCTATATTGGACGCTGTACACGTTCCTCCAAAGTGCCGCCAAAGACACGCCCAACGTTGCCAAGTATTTTGATGACTCTGGGCCGCAAAGCCTGCTGAATGTCCATGCCACGCCGACGGAACGCTCAAGCGCTGCCGTGGTCGTGACACTAAAAGACGATAGCCGCGCATCGGCCAGCGTGTATTCACTAACCAATGAGTTACACGACACCAAGGGTGACCCGGATGTACTGAAAGCCAGCCTGGCCAGTGACTTCATTACCTACCGGGTGTTGTCCAGCTTTTACCAGTTTCGTAACTCGCAAGCCATTGATCTCTGGCCGGTGTTTGAGCAGGAGATTCTGCCGTTTTCGCAGGGTACATCTACAAAAGACGTTGCTGCGCTTTGGCAAAAACTAAAAATCTCTGAGCCCTTTATGGAGTCTCAAGCCAAAGGTGAATCGAACTGGTTTCGAAAGAAACGTTACGACCGTTTTGACCGGGATGTTGCTAATTTCAACAGTGCGTTGGATGAAGTTCTAAATAAAATTACTGTTGAAGCACAGGGGTTTTATAACGATCATTTTGCCCAGACGGGCACCATCGTAGAGTTGAAAGTGGGTGTCACAGCCAAAGCATCGACCTACGACCGCAAATCCCATGGCTTTACGGTGCCTAGTATTGGCTTTGAGATCAAGCTGAACGGTGACGT
>JAYUVG010000148.1:0-8398 GCA_043754255.1 Polaromonas sp.
TGAAACGCATCCAGCCCGCCTTGTTGAAACACCCGCTCGGCCTGGTCTGAAAACAGCACCGCGTCGCCGTCAAAAGCAATGCGCACTTCGCTCGGGTGATTGCTTTGTGCCCGGGCCGACTGGGTGGCAACGGTGGCTGCGGCAAACCCATTGCCAAGGGCCGAGCGCACATCTTCAGACCGGGCTGATAAAAAAAGGTTGGCTTTGAGTGGCCGCAAATATCGCCAGGGCGCTTGCCCTTTGGTAAAAGTGCAGCGGCTAATTGCCAGTTTGTAGTGCTCTGCCGAACGCATCACGCGCAGGCCGCTGACCGGGTCATTGCGCGACAAAATCACCACTTCTACCCGCTGCATGCCTGGCGTGTTGAAAGCCAGCAGCTTTTTCACCAGCGAAAAAGCCACCCCAGGCTTGGCAGGTTGCTCCACCCGCTGCAACTGCATTTGCATGTAGGTCTTGTCGTCCTGCTGCTCAAAGACCAGGTTTTCTTCTTCAAAATCAAACAGCGCCCGGGCGGAGATGGCGACAACAAGTTGCCCGTCAAGATTGGTGGCCATGGTGTTGTGTTGGGGTTAAATCGGGAGAGTTATTCACAAGCAGATCAAGAAGGTCAAAGAGGGAATTCAAAAGAGATCAATCAATGGTTTTCTCCTTGACCTCCTGATCTCCTTGTGAAATTCGTCAACTCAAGTTTGCACCATTGTCCATAAGCTGGCGCATCCATAGGCCATTGTGCTGCCGCGCTGATGTGCCGAATGCCCGATGCTAGCAAGGCGACCGCGCGAATCACGCCTGCATGCGTGATCCACAGCGTGTCCTCATTTGGGTCAAGTTCGTCAAACGCGGCTGCAACCCGGGCCATGAACTGCGCCACGCTTTCCCCCGTGGTGCCTGCGCTGTAGTGGGCAAAGTCATCGGTCCATGCCTTCAACTCGGCCGGGTCAATATCGGCCCACAGGCGGCCTTCCCAATTGCCAAAGTGCATTTCTTGCAGCCGGGGGTCTGTTTTAGGCATCAAATCAGGCTCTATCCCACGTAAACAGCGCGCAAGCAGCTCACATCTTTGTAGCGGCGAGGTCACGACATGGATGCCCTTGGGTAATATTTTTGACAGTTCCCGGGCGCTGTTTTCTGTAGCCTGCGGGTCAGCGGACACGTCAAGCTGGCCGTAACAAACGCCTGGCTCAATCAACGCCTTAGCATGCCGAACCAGCCACAGCGTCATAGCGCCCTCTTCATAAACTGATTGCCAGACCCAGATAAAAGGCAATCTCGCACACCTGCTGCGCAGCGCCCAGGCAGTCCCCGGTAAAGCCCTGCAATCGGCGCTTGAACAGGCGGTGCATGACCAGCAACGCAACCAACGCCAAACTGCAGGCTACTATCAAATCGATAGCTGCTTGCGCGCACAATACCGCGGCTAGAGCAATAAAACACCATAAAAAAGCAATAAAAAGACTGCCCGGGCTGATCTGGTCGGCTAACGGCTTGGACTTTGATGCGGCGGCATCGCCCACATGCGGCAGCCAGGCAACCAGCAGCAGCGCAAGGGTGCGTGACACGACATGGCCCGCAAACAGCGCGGTGCATACATACCAGGCGGTAAAAGGCTTAGCGTCCCAGCCAACTGGCGCGCCGTCCACACCACCCAGCAGTGATAGCAAAGCCACTTTGGCCAGCAGCGCCAGCGTCAATGCCATTGCACCGAAAGCGCCCACCCGCGAGTCCTTCATGATCTCCAGCGCGCGGGCCTTGTCATAGCTGCCGCCCAGGCCGTCGGCCACATCGGCCAGCCCGTCTTCATGAAAGCCGCCAGTCAGCAATGCGGTCACGACAGTGGACAGCACAGCCGCTACCAACGGGGCAAATGGGGTGTCTGGTAACACGGCAGCCAGCAGCGCATAGACACCAGCCGCTACGGCGCCTACCAGCATGCCAACAGCCGGGAAATGCGCCGCACTGGCCCGCAGCATGGAGGGGCTGAAGCCCACCCAGTCGGCGAGTTTTCCGGTGATCGGGATGCGTGTGAAGAACTGCACGGCTAGCAGAAAGTGGCGAATGAATTGCATCATGGTGTCGCCCATAAATCCGTCATTCCCGCGAAGGCGGGAATCCAGACCTGTACTGGTTCAGCAAGCAGTCGTGTGTTGCCAACAACCGATCTGGATACCCGCCTGCGCGGGTATGACGAAAATGAGAGATTTGAAATTTCACGCATAAATCCGTCATTCCCGCGAAGGCGGGAATCCAGCCCGGTGGTGATTTAGTACAGCCGTCCTTCATCAAAAACCGATCTGGATACCCACTTGCGCGGGAATGACGGGAGTTTGGAGTTTCACGCCTCTTTCCCACTCACACCAGCAGTCTCAAAACTCGCCATTTCATTCATCAGCAACGCAGCCGACTGCACCAGCGGCCAGGCCAGCAGCGCGCCTGTGCCTTCACCCAAACGCAGACGCAAATCCAGCAGCGGCCGTGCCTGCAAATACGCCAGCATCAACTGGTGGCCGCGCTCGGCAGAACAGTGGCAAAACACCATGTAATCTTTGGCACTTGGGGCCAATGCACAGGCCACCAAAGCAGCACTGCCAGCAATAAAACCATCGACCAGAATCACCCGACGCTCACTGGCAGCTTGCAGCATCGCGCCCGTCATCATGGCAATCTCGAATCCGCCAAAGGCAGCCAGCGCATCCAGCGGCTTGGTTGCAGCTTTATGCAACCCAGCTGCGCGTTTTAAAACGGTTTGTTTGTGCAACAGCTGGAGGTCAGTCAAACCAGTGCCGCGTCCGGTAGCTTGCTCAATCGGCACGCCGGCCAGGCGGCTTAAAAGCAGCGCTGCAGACGACGTATTGGCAATACCCATTTCACCAAAGGCCACCACATTGCCGCTCAAGCTGGCCAGCACATCTGCGCCCGCTTGCAAGGCCGCATGAACCTGCTGCACAGTCATAGCCGCAGCTATTGCCAGGTTCTGAGTACCGTGCGCAATTTTGCGATTGACAAGTTGCGGGTGAGATGCAAGGTCACCAGCCACACCCGCATCCACCACATGCAGCGCAAAACCATGCTGGCGTGCCAGAACGTTAATGGCCGCGCCACCCGCCAACATATTGGCCACCATCTGCATGGTCACAGCTTGCGGAAAGGCCGATACGCCTTCAGCAGCTATGCCGTGGTCGGCGGCAAACACCAGCATCTGCGGCGATTCAAATCTCAAGGTGTCACTGCGCTGAATCAAGCCCAGTTGCAGCGCCAGATCTTCAAGCTGACCCAGCGCCCCTAGCGGCTTGGTTTTATGGTCGATTTTGTGCTGAAGCCTGGCGGCCAGCGCTGCGTGAGCAGTGGCTTCAATCGCTGGTAGCTGGAAGGTTTTCTGGGGCATGTGAATTGATCATTTGTTGAAGGCAACTGCGGCACAAGCAACTGGTTTTTTGCGCTGGATTTAAAGTGGGGACAGCTGCTACACGCGGCATATCAAAACACCAGCAATGAGCATCACCGCTCACTGCGCCGCAGTAGAGGCTCACACCGCATTGCGAGCAGGTCGATGCGTTTACCTCAGCCACATTCAGCTCTGCAAAAACAACTGATACGCCGGGTTGCTGGTTTCTTCGACATGCGGGTAGCCGACAGTGTCCAGAAAAGTTTTAAATGCCTTGTTATCAAGCTTGGGCACCTGCAGCCCGACCAAGATACGCCCAAAGTCCGCGCCCTGATTGCGGTAATGAAACAGGCTGATGTTCCAGCCCGGCTGCATGGCGGCTAAAAACTTCATCAGCGCGCCGGGCCGTTCAGGGAACACAAAGCGCAGCAGCCGCTCGTCTTTTGATAGCGCGCTGTGCCCGCCTACCATGTGGCGGATATGCTCTTTGGCCAGGTCGTCATGTGTCAGGTCAAGTGCCTTGAAGCCATGGCGGGTGAAGTTGCTGGCTATCTTGCTGCTCTCACCTTTGAAGGTGGTCAAGCCCACAAACACATGCGCTTTCGCGTTGTCGCTGATGCGGTAGTTGAATTCAGTCACCGATCTTGGCCCACCCGGCAAGGAGCCAATGACTTCACAAAACCGTTTGAAGCTGCCACGCGCTTCAGGAATGGTGACTGCAAACAATGCCTCGCGTTCTTCGCCCACTTCAGCCCGCTCGGCCACAAAGCGCAGGCGGTCAAAGTTCATGTTCGCACCGCACAAAATGGCGGCGTAGGTTTCACCTTTTGTCTTGTGCAGCGCAACGTATTTTTTAATCGCCGCTACCGCTAGCGCACCGGCGGGCTCCACAATGCTGCGGGTATCGACAAACACGTCTTTGATTGCTGCGCACACTGCATCGGTGTCTACTGTCATGAATTCATCGACCAACTCGCGGCTGATGCGAAAGGTTTCTTCCCCCACCAGCTTCACAGCGGTGCCGTCCGAGAACAAACCCACATCACCCAGCGTAACGCGCTTGTTGCTGGCGACCGAGTGCATCATCGCGTCAGAGTCGTTCATCTGCACACCAATCACCTTGATGTCTGGCCGCACTGCCTTGATGTAATTTGCGACCCCTGAAATGAGCCCACCGCCGCCAATCGCCACAAACACCGCATGCAACGACCCAGGGTGCTGTCGCAGCATTTCCATCGCAATCGTGCCCTGGCCGGCAATCACGTCCGGATCATCAAACGGGTGCACAAATGTCAGGCCGCGTTTTTTCTCAAGCTGCACGGCGTGTGAGTAGGCATCAGAGTAGCTGTCGCCATGCAGCACCACATCGCCGCCGAGTGCTTTCACGGCGTCAATTTTGAGCTGCGGCGTGGTGGTAGGCATCACGATTACCGCACGCGTGCCAAGTTTTTGCGCCGACATTGCCACGCCCTGGGCATGGTTGCCAGCTGATGCACAAATCACGCCTTTTTTAAGCTGTGCAGCGCTCAGGTGCACCATCTTGTTGTACGCGCCGCGCAGCTTGAAGCTGAAGACACTTTGCTGGTCTTCCCGCTTGAGCAGCACTGTGTTTTTCAGGCGGGCACTCAGGTTTTTGGCGGGCTCCAGGTTTGACTCAATCGCCACATCGTACACGCGGGCGGTCAATATTTTTTTCAGGTAGTCAGAAGGGCTGAGAGGCTTGGTCATGGCGCTTGATCATAAAGGCCAAGAAAAAAGGCCCAAACCTTGCGATTTGGGCCTGTAAATCCATCCTTTGAGAAGATGGAGGAGACAACCGTTACATCAAAACATCATTTGAATAAAATGGATGTTGATCGAACGGTTTCAGTATACCGCCGCCATGCTGCACTGCACAATACCGTGTTGCTGAAATTTGACAGCCAAGTGTGATTTAAATTACAAAATTTTGTGAAAGACAGGTTGAAGATGGAATGCACAGTCAATTGGACAGGTCTGGCAGCAGCGACAGGCTCGGCATCAGGCATGACTTTTGTTGCCCAAACCGGTAGTGGGCATACGCTGCTGATGGACGGCGCGCCTGATGAAGCCAAGCCCGAAAACGGCGGTGCCAATCTGGCTCCGCGCCCGATGGAAGCTGTGCTGGCCGGCACAGGCGGTTGCACTGCTTATGACGTGGTACTGATCCTGAAGCGGGGTAGGCACGATGTGCGCGGCTGTGTCGTCAAGCTGACATCAGAACGCGCCCCGATTGACCCCAAAGTGTTCACCAAAATCCACATGCACTTCACCGTTTCAGGCAAGGGCCTGACGGCCAGCACAGTCGAACGCGCCATTGCCATGAGCCACGACAAATATTGCTCCGCAACCATCATGCTGGGCAAGACAGCCGAGATCACCACCAGCTTTGAGGTTTTAGAGGTTTGAGGTAAATTACTGGTGTGGCGACTATTACTTTCGACTCGCTAAAGCTCTCAGACAAATTAAGTCGGCGGGCTTTACATCTGATCAAGCAGAGGCAGTGGTGCGTGTGATTGCCGAAGCGCAGGACGATTTAGTTACTAAAAAAGATCTTGATATTTCATTGGCACCACTGCGGTCGGATTTGCTCGTGCTCAAGTGGGCGGTCGGTTTGAATGCAGCTCTTTGCTTGCTGATCTTGGGCAAACTGTTTAACAACTGAATTTTGTCTTACTCCCTCTCCCCCGGGGAGAGGGCAGGGGTGAGGGCTCCCCGAATCCCCCCCCCAAACAGTCAAATCCGGTGCGCCACAGTAGTCATCACCTTGGCAGCAGCCCCCATCAAGGCCTTCACAGGCGCCGGCAAATTAACAGCACCAGATGCAGTAGCCTCCAGCGCATGCCGCGCTTCATCACTTTTCATCTGCGACACGATTGCACGCGATTCATGGTCGCCAGGCGGCAAGCGTTCCATATGCTCTGCCAAATGCGCCTCCACCTGCCGCTCGGTTTCCACCACAAAGCCCAAACTGACTTTGTCGCCCAGGCGGCCCGCCAGCAGCCCCAACCCAAAGGCTCCGGCGTACCACAGCGGGTTCAGCAGCGAAGGCCGCGCACCCAGCTCGTCAAGTCTCTGATGCGTCCACGCCAGGTGGTCACCTTCTTCATGGCTGGCTGCTATAAATCTTTGTCGCAAAGCAGGATCCCGCGTGCTGAGTGCCTGCGCCGCATACAGCGCCTGCGCGCACACCTCACCGACGTGGTTGACCCGCATCAGCGCGCCCGCCAACACCTTGTCAGGTGCACTCAAACTGGTAGTTTCTGCTGCAACGGTGGGGCAGGGCTTGCTGGCGCGTGGCTTGGCAAACAGGGTTCGCAGGGCGTTGTCAGTGGTTTGAATGAATGCGTTCATAGCTTGCAGTCGGGCTTAAATAACTTTTTAAATCTGATTGAAAAAGCGACTTTCAACAAATCGAAATTCAACTGCTTATAAATTTAGCATGGGAGTAACATTTATGTATGGAAAACGTTGAAGACATTATTCTTGAACATTTAAGAGCCATGCGTGCCGATATCGCCGGTATCCGTGATGACATGCTGGAAGTCAAGCACCGTTTCTGCGGCCTTGCGGCGGGCATCGGCGGGTTAAAACGCGATGCGGGTGATTTATACCCAGAAAATGCGGGCCATCATGTTAGGTATGACCGCCTGGCAGCGCGCATAGAAAAGATTGAGCGGCGACTTGAGTTGATCTAAAAGTCAAAGTGAACCCGATGCAAATTGCCGCTGAGAAGCGGCTTTTTGTTGCATGTCATCCACAATTCAGATTTTGAATGTTGCAAGCCCGCAACGAAACGCTTTTTTACTGTCGATTCATGTTCAATTTCTTTGCCTAAGCAGCTACGGTCTGGTTCAATAACAACAACTTCCGAAACGGAGGTTGGCCCGGGGATCCAAATCCTGGAGCCCTTTGTTTAACCTTGGAGAAACTTTCAAATGAAAAAATCCCTCATCGCATTGGCAGCACTGTCTGCTGCTAGCGCTTTTGCCCAGTCATCTGTGACTGTTTACGGCCGTTTTGATGCTGGTTTTACCCATGACAGCGGTGGTCTTGTTCCTGGAGCTAGTACAGTTTCCCGTCTGGATTCCGGCATTGCTGGTGGTTCACGTTTGGGCTTTCGTGGTGTTGAAGACCTCGGCAGCGGCCTGAAAGCCAACTTCGTGATGGAAACCGGTTTTTGCGGCGACAGCAATGCTGGCGCTCCTAACTTTTGCACTGGCGGTAACAACTTCATGGGCCGCGAAGCCCGCGTTGGCCTGAGCGGCGGTTTCGGTGCTATTGACCTTGGTCGTCAGTACACCCCAGCTTTTAGCGTTCAGAACGCTTTGGATCCGTTTGGCACTGGCACAGCTGGCCAAATTGGTAACTTGACTGATAGCGTTGGTGGCTATGCAGTGGCTGGTGCAAACAGCGCTAATCCACGTATGAACAACACCGTTAAATTCTCCACAGCCAACTATGGCGGCTTCACAGCCTCTATCGGTTATGGTTTTGGTGAAGTTGCTGGCAGCTCAGCAGCTGGCCGTTCGACTGGTTTGAACGCACAGTACAACAATGGTCCAATTTACGTTGGTTTTGGCTACCATATCGCTAAGAATGCAGCCAATACGGACGAGCGTAAAAACGCGATCTTGGGTGCGACTTACAACTTTGGCCCAGCCAAGGCGCATTTTGCTTACGCCACCACAAAGAACGCCATTGCTCAAGCTGCAATCGTGACCCCTCCAGTTACTGCTGCCAACATCAACCATGGTGATGGCCGCAATGTGATGTTGGGCGTGTCTGCACCACTGGGCGCTGGCAGCTTGATGGCCAGCTACATTCGTCATGATGACAAAGGCGTGAACAACTTTGACGCTAGCCAGTTCGGTCTGGGTTACTCATATGCATTGTCCAAGCGCACCAGCGTTTATACCGCTTATGCCAAAATCAACAACAAGAACAACTCGTTCTACACTGTTGGCAATGCTGGCAACAACGGCATCGGTAACAGCG
>JAYUVG010000149.1:0-25804 GCA_043754255.1 Polaromonas sp.
GTTTGGCAGTTGGTCAAAGAAGAAAACGAAGCCAAGCTGATTGCGTGGCTGCAAAACGAGACTGGCATTGACGAAGCACGCGCTGAAAAGCTTGCTAACGTCGCACTACCCGAAGGCTACGGCAGCTTGAGCTCTAAAGCGCTGGCACGCATACTGCCCGAGCTTCGGCGCGAAGTAACTACCTACGACAAGGCAGTGATAGCGGCTGGCTTTGACCACCACAGCAACATCAGCGCGGCAGCTACGGGCGAAATATTGGCCGCGCTACCCTACTACGGTGAAGCATTGCAGCGCCATGTGGGCTTTGGCAGTGGCAAGCTCGACGACACACCTGAAAAGCGTTTTGGCCGTATTGCCAACCCGACGGTACACATTGGTTTGAACCAGGTGCGGCTGGTGGCGAATTCACTGATTAAACGTTACGGCCACCCGAGCCAAGTGATTGTTGAAGTAGCCCGCGATTTGAAGCGCAGCAAAGACCAGCGCGATGAAGACAGCAAACGTCAAGCCGAAAACCAAAGGCGAAACCAGCGTCACCGCGCGTTGATTGCCGGTATTTTGCACATCAGTGAAGAACGGGTACGCGGTGCAGACTTGCAAAAAATGGTGTTGTGGGAGGAACTGAGCTTTGATCCGGCGGAGCGTCGCTGCCCGTACTCAGGCGTACAAATCAGTGCGGCGATGCTGCTCAGTGATGAGGTGGAGATTGAACACATCTTGCCGTTTTCACAAACGCTGGACGACAGCTTGAATAACAAAACCGTGGCGATGCGCCACGCCAATCGATACAAAGGCAACCAAACACCATGGGATGCTTTTGGTAAAAATCAGGTGCAAGGTTTTGACTATGCAGCCATCTTGAACCGCGCAGAGCTGATGCCCCGACAAAAGCGTGCACGCTTTGCCGAAGACGGTTTGGAACGCTGGCTGAAAGACGACAAAGGCTTTTTAGCCCGCGCGCTGAACGACACCAAATATTTAAGCAAAGTGGCGCGCGAGTACATGAGCTTGATTTGCCCACAAGACACACGGGTGATCCCCGGCCAAATGACAGCCATGTTGCGTGGCAAGTTTGGCTTAAATGACGTACTTGGCATCAACGGTGAAAAGAACCGCAATGACCACCGCCACCATGCAGTGGATGCGTGTGTAATTGGCGTGACCGACCGGGGTTTGCTACAGCGCTTTGCTAAGGCTAGTGCTGATGCACGTGAAAAGCAGCTCAATCGACTGGTTGAAACCATGCCTGATCCTTGGCCGACTTATCGGGCACACGTGCAGCTTGCGGTTAGCCGGATTTGGGTAAGTCACAAGCCTGATCATGGGCATGAAGGGGCGATGCATAACGACACGGCCTATGGTTTGCTAGGCAATGGCCGTGTGAGTGTTCACAAGCAAGTTGAGGGCAAGCGCACCTACATTGAAGATAACCTGAAAGTGATTGAGTTTGGCAATGCCAAAGCGGTTCAACGGCATGGTGTGTTGCCAGATGGCTCGCCGCGACCTTATAAGGGCTACAAGGGTGATAGTAACTATTGCATCGAAATTGTTCGCAATGAAAAGGGGAAATGGGAGGGCGAAGTCATTTCTACTTTTGAGGCTTATCAGATTGCTCGTATTCGGGGCTTAAGACGCCTGCACCATTCACACTTGAGCATCAGTGAAAAGCCCCTGATAAATCGATTCATCATTGATGACATTATTCGACTGGAATTAGACGGTGCTTTGCGAACAATGCGCGTGGCTTCAATTAACAGCGCAGGCCGATTAAGCCTCGCCGCTCATCAGGAAGCAAACGTAGACGCTCGAAATCGCGATACAGAAGGGAACTGGCGGTACACCTACAAACAAGCTGGGTCGCTTAAATCCGCCAAAGCTCGCCGCGTCACCATCTCCCCCATCGGCGAGCTCAGCGACCCTGGCTTTAAGGAGTAAGGCACATGATTGGCCGCATCGTTGAGGTGGCCGATGACAGGCGGCATTTGTTGCTGCATCGCGGCTTTATGGTGGTGCGCGACACAGAGGGCGAGCGCAAAGAGCTGGGGCAAATTCCGCTGGACGATATTGCTGCCGTGATTGCCAACGCGCATGGCCTGAGCTACACCAACAACCTGTTGGTGGCTTTGGCTGAACGCGGTGCGCCGTTTGTGCTGTGTGCAGCAAACCACAATGCGGTCGGCATGTTGCTGCCCATTGAAGGCAACTTTGAACAGTCCAAACGCATCGAAGCGCAAATTGCAGCCAGCCAGCCCACGCACAAGCGCATGTGGGCCAGCGTAGTCCGCGCAAAGCTGGAGCAGCAGGCGGCAGCTCTTGAAGCCACGGGCGCACCCACCGCGCCGCTGACTGCGCTGGCAGCCAGAGTTAAAAGCGGCGACCCTGAAAACCTCGAAGCCCAAGGCGCACGCCGTTACTGGATGCTGTTGTTTGGCGATGCTTTCAGGCGTGACCAAAACGCTGGCGGCACTAATGGGTTATTGAACTACGGCTACACCGTGCTGCGGGCCACCACAGCACGCGCCGTGGTGGCCGCTGGCTTGCATCCCGGCATTGGCCTGCACCACAGCAACGACAACAACGCAATGCGCCTTGTAGATGACCTGATGGAACCCTTCCGCCCCATGATTGACCTGAAAGTGTGGCAGCTCAAACGTAACGGTGAAACGGAAGTCAGCCCTGTAACCAAACGCGCATTGGTGCGCACGCTGTATGACGACATGCAAACCGACATGGGTGCCACGCCCGTGATGGTGTGCGCGCAAAAGCTGTCTACGTCGCTGGCTCAGGTTTACTTGGGAGAGCGAGACAAGCTGGACTTGCCTTTGCCCGGTCTGCCGCTGGCGCTTGCAGCAGCGCTGGGCGACGAATAAACAGCACCGCTGTAAAAGGGATTTATGGGGAGACAACCATGCTTTCAGGATACCGACTCATGTGGCTGGTAGTCATGTTTGATTTGCCAGTGGTTGAAAAAGTCGAACGCAAGGCGGCGACGGACTTTCGCAATGGCCTGCTCGATTACGGCTTTGCGATGTCGCAGTTCTCGGTTTACATGCGGTTTTGCACCAGTCAGGCGCAGGTAGATACTTTGTGCAAAAGGGTAGAAAATGCACTACCGCTTGGCGGCAAAGTGAACGTGCTGCAATTTACTGACAAGCAATACGAGCGAATCATTTCGTACCATGGGCAAGCCAAGCAGCCTGCGAACAAAGCGCCTGACCAGTTTGATCTTTTTTAGTCCTCTTCATGCCAACCATCAGTTTCTTTTACGGCCTCGTTATCAGGATGTATTTCAATGACCACGCACCGCCGCATTTTCATGTGGAATATGCAGAGTACAAAGCTACCATTGATATCCACCTGCTCACGCTATCCACTGGCAAACTGCCACGACGCGCACAAATGTTGGTGCTGGACTGGGCTGAACTTCATCAAGCTGAACTGCTCGAAGACTGGCAGTTGTGCATGAACAAGCAGCAGCCAAAACAAATCGCTCCCTTACAGTGAGGTCACTATGAAATATGACGTTGTAGATGTTCAACCGGTGATGCCCATGGCGTTACAGGTTCGGTTTGCTGACGGCACGGCAGGGCAGGTACGCTTTGAGCCCAGCCACCTGACCGGCGTGTTTGAAGTTTTAAAAGACCCGATTGTGTTTGCGCAAGCCCGAGTTGAGTCAGGCGCAGTAACCTGGCCAGGCGATTTGGACCTTGCGCCAGATGCCATGTATGCAGAGATAAGGTCCCATGGCGAGTGGGTTTTGCGCTAAAGGCTCGAAAAATCCATACTGATATTGGATGCGCAATGCACCACACCCGTGAAAAATCAAAGCCATAAAACGAAAAACCCCTTGATAAATCAAGGGGTTATCGCCGAACTAGTCTATTCGATTGGGATATGAGCTCTGGCCGGAACCCCGTCGATATGACCCTTGACTTTGTTGATAGTCTATTCGATTGGGATATGAGCTCTGGCCGGAACTGTGACGGACTACGCGCGCGCTATTGCAACAGTCTATTCGATTGGGATATGAGCTCTGGCCGGAACAGTTGTTGTTCATGTACGCAAGCAACGCCCAGTCTATTCGATTGGGATATGAGCTCTGGCCGGAACAGTGCTACTGCCGCCAAGCTGCTTGTTCGGAGTCTATTCGATTGGGATATGAGCTCTGGCCGGAACTATACCGGGCACTGCACGGTGGCGCCCATGAGTCTATTCGATTGGGATATGAGCTCTGGCCGGAACTTTGCGCTAGAGGCCATGATGGCCGTGACCAGTCTATTCGATTGGGATATGAGCTCTGGCCGGAACCGCATCAGCAGCCGCCCCGAAACGGCTCCTAGTCTATTCGATTGGGATATGAGCTCTGGCCGGAACTACAACGACAACACAATCAAAGATATTACTAGTCTATTCGATTGGGATATGAGCTCTGGCCGGAACTTGATGAAGTGGTGCATAGCGCAAGCGGCAGTCTATTCGATCGGGATATGAGCTCTGGCCGGAACCTGATTGACTGCAACGATACAAAAGTAAGTAGTCTATTCGATTGGGATATGAGCTCTGGCCGAAGGTATTGGTTTGACAGGCACTTCGTACCCGTCAAACCAACACCCGCGCCAAGGCGCGTTGTTTGTCAAAGGTGGGGAGAGACAGGCCACGAAATGATCTGGTCGAAATAAACACGCTATTGTTTCAATAGCTGCTTGCGCGCACTTTACGTGGGATAGAGGCCTGTTTGACCTTCAAAAACGACCTGACAGCACTGAAAACCAGCTTTTACCCGCCCATCAAGCCGCAACCTCTTGCTCCGCCTTCAAACAGTCGCACAACTCGCTCAGATTGCTGACGGTGA
Source organism: Polaromonas sp. (assembly GCA_043754255.1). Classification (GTDB taxonomy): domain Bacteria; phylum Pseudomonadota; class Gammaproteobacteria; order Burkholderiales; family Burkholderiaceae_C; genus Polaromonas. The sequence goes on from JAYUVG010000149.1 coordinate 4,853, forward strand.
TATGTGGGTTTTGCTCGTATGTCCAAGGCTTGTTTTCCCGGTTTAGCCACGCTGCCTGCATACCTGCATTTAATGCGCCCAGCACGTCCAGTTCTGCATCATCGCCAATGTGCAAAACATCTTCGGCGCGTACGTTTGCCAGGCTCGCTGCAGCTTGAAAAATGCGCGGGTCGGGTTTGCCTGCGCCGAACTTTTGGGCGTTGATGCTGGCTTTGAAATATTTAGCGAGGCCGATTCTTTGAATATCTGCGTTACCGTTCGACAAAGCCACAACCGGAAACTGTGCAGATAAAAATTCAAGGGCAAGCAGTGCATCGTCATACAGTTCCACCTGGTTTCTTGCTGCAAAAAATACGTCGAATGCTTGTTCGGCCAGCAGAGGGTTTTCACCGGCACGGTCTAGCGCCATACGTATTGCCTCACGGCGTACGCCGCTCATGTTGTGTTGGAGTTCAGGCCGTGTCAGCAATACATGACGGCGAATGTCATTGCGCACCGACACATCATTAAACAGCGCTGCAGTCATCGGTGCATGCCGCGCCAACCAATGGTTCAAGGCAAGTTCGGCCCGCTCAATTGCGGGCCAGACGGGCCATAACGTATCGTCCAGATCCAGTGTGATGGCCTTGATTTTTTTTATGTTCAGCATGGGTAATGTCTTTTCAGGTGCGAGAGAATAACCCATGCCTTTTTCAAAAGAACCTCCCTTTCAGCATGGCAATGTGTCCAATGCCGCTTTCAGCACAGCAGTGTTGTATTGCAACCTCGGCACACCTGACGAGCCCACCGCGCCCGCACTGCGCCGCTACCTCGCTGAGTTTTTAAGTGACCAGCGGGTGGTCGAAATTCCCCGTCTTTTGTGGCTGGCCATTTTGCACGGCATCATTTTACGAATTCGTCCCAAAAAATCAGCTGCCAAATACGCCAGCATCTGGATGCCCGAGGGCTCGCCGCTGAAGGTTTGGACCGAGCGCCAGTCGAGCCTGCTAAACAGCGAATTGGCAAAGCAGGGCCACCACGTGCAGGCCCGGTATGCCATGCGCTACGGCAACCCGTCAATTGCGTCGCAGCTGGAGCTGCTTAAAACGCAAGGCATCACCCGGGTGTTGATCTTGCCGGCTTATCCCCAATACAGCGCCACCACCACTGCCAGCGTGTTTGATGCGGTGTACACATGGGCTGCCAAAGTGCGCAGGCTGCCTGAGTTCAGGTTTGTCAATCATTACCACGATGACCCGGGCTACATTGCTGCACTGGCTGCGTCCATTCAGGCTTACTGGAAGGCTAACGGCCAGGCTGAAAAGCTGGTGATGAGCTTTCATGGCGTGCCGGAGCGCACCTTGCAGCTTGGCGACCCGTACCACTGCGAATGCTACAAAACTGCCCGCCTGGTGGCTGAAAAACTCGGGTTGAGCAAAGACCAATACCAGCTGACATTCCAGTCCCGCTTTGGCAAGGCCAAATGGCTGGAGCCGTATACCGAACCGACGCTGATCAAGCTGGCGCAAGGCGGCGTGAAAAGTGTGGATGTTGTCTGCCCCGGCTTTACCGGCGACTGCCTGGAGACGCTGGAAGAAATCAGCATGGAAGCGCGTGAGGCTTTTTTGCATGCGGGCGGCGAAAAGTTCAGCTACATCCCTTGCCTGAACGACAGCCCTGATTGGATTGCTGCCCTGGCCGCTATCAGTGCGCGGCATCTGCAAGGCTGGCCGACCCAGGCAGCACCGGATGTACCAGCCCTGAATGCATCGCGTGAAGCGGCCCTGGCTTTAGGCGCTGCCCGATAAAAGCTGCGGGTTGCTCTTTAGGCGTTGGCAGAAGCGGGCACGGTAACAGCAGCCACATCAGGCTCGTCTTTGGCCACAGCCTTGTTCTCACCCGGTACTGCGTTGCGTGCAAACAGGGTGTACATGGTGGGCACCACAAAAATCGTCAGCAGCGTGCCAAGCGACATGCCGCCCACAATCACCCAACCGATCTGAATGCGGCTTTCAGCACCCGCGCCTGTGGCAATCGCCAGCGGCACTGCCCCCAGCACCATCGCGCCAGTGGTCATCAAAATCGGGCGCAGGCGCTGGCTCGACGCCTTGACAAGTGCATCAATCATGTCCATGCCGCCAGCACGCAACTGGTTGGTAAATTCAACAATCAAAATGCCGTGTTTGGTGATCAGCCCGACCAGCGTGATCAGGCCGATTTGTGAATACACATTGAGCGAGCCGCCTGACCACTTGAGCGCCAGCAGCGCACCAATCATCGACAGCGGAACCGACAGCATGATGACCAGCGGATCAATAAAGCTTTCGAACTGCGCAGCCAGCACCAAAAAGATAAACACCAGCGCCAGAACGAACACAACCACCAGCGCCCCTTGCGAATTTTTAAATTCACGCGAGGTGCCATTCAAATCAGTGGTGTAGCCAGTCTTGAGCACTTTGGCCGCGGTAGCGTCCATGAATTTAAGCGCTTCGCCCAGCGAATAATCAGGCGCCAGACTGGCGGTGATCGACACTGACCGGCGCTGGCCAAAGTGGTTGAGCTCGCGTGGGGAAACGCTTTCGCGCACTTTGACCAGCGCTGACAGCGGAATCATGGTGTCGTTGCGGCCCCGCACGTAAATACGTTCGATGTCTTCAGGTGTGGTGCGCCCTTTGGCCTCGGTTTGCACAATTACATCGTACTGCTCGGCATCACGTTTGTAGCGCGTCACGTTGCGGCCACCCAGCACGGTTTCAATTGCTTTGGCAACGACCTCAACACTCACACCCAGGTCAGCGGCCTTGTCGCGCACCACTTCAATGCGCAGCTCGGGTTTGTTCAAACGCAAGTCAATATCGGGTGAAACAATGCCTGGGTTTTTAGCAAGCTCTTCCATCATCTGGCGCGCTACAGCGCTCAGGTTTTGATAGCTGTCAGACGTTTGAATGACGAAGTTCACCGGCCTTTCTCGAAAGCCCTGGCCGAGCGATGGAGGCGTGATGGTAAACACCGTGACGCCCGGCAAACCGCCAAATTTGGGCTGCAATTCACGCGCCATGTCCATCGTGGTGCGCTTGCGATCTTCCCAGTCAACCGTGCGGTACACCACACTGGCTTGCGCTACCGTCGGGTTGCCCACGTTCGCAAAAATCCGGTCAAATTCTTTGTAAGGCTGGCCAATTTTTTCAACCGCTTGGGCATAGCGGTTGGTGTAGTCAAGTGTTGCGCCGTCGGGCGCGGTGATGTTGGCCAGAATCACGGCTCGGTCTTCCAGGGGTGACAGCTCCTGCTTCATGGTGGGGAACACCAGCGCAATCGCCACACCGCTGGCCAGCATCACGGCGACCACCAGCCAGCGGGCTTGCAGCACCGTGTTTTTGATGCGCTGGCCGATGCCCGGCTTTCCCTGATGATTGAAGCGCATTGGCGCGCGCGCCGTCACAATCCAGCGCAGCGCAGTGCCATAACTTTCTGACATGCGGGTAAGCAGACGCTCCATGGTGCGGTCAAACCAGTTGGGCTTGGGGTTGTGTTTGAGCAACTGGCTGCACATCATCGGCGTCAATGTCAAAGCCACCACGCCTGAGACCACCACTGCCCCGGCAAGAGCCAGCGCAAACTCAACAAACAACCGGCCCGTGCGGCCCGGCGTAAAAGCCAGCGGCGCGTACACCGCGACCAACGTGGCTGTCATGGTGATGACGGCAAAGCCAATTTCACGTGCGCCTTTGATACTGGCCGAGAACGGATCCATGCCTTCTTCAATGTGCCGGAAAATATTCTCCAGCATCACAATCGCATCGTCCACCACCAGGCCGATGGCCAGGACCAGCGCCAGCAGTGTGAGGGTGTTGATTGAAAAGCCCGCCAGTGCCATCAGGGCAAAGGTGCCCACCAAACTGACCGGAATCGTGACGATGGGAATGAGCGATGCGCGCAGGGTTCGCAAAAAAACAAAGATCACCAGCGCCACCAATATGACGGCTTCAAGAATGGTTTTGTAAACGTTTTTGACCGAGCGATCAATGAACACCGAGTTGTCATTGGCTATGTCAATCTGCATGCCCGGTGGCAAATCGGCCTTGAGTTTGGGAATGGCTTCACGCACGCCTTTTGACAAGTCCAGCGGGTTGGCCGTGGCCTGGCGGATCACGCCGACTGCCACTGCGGCGCGCCCATTCAGGCGCACAGCGGTGCGCTCTTCGGCGGCGGCTTCCTGCACACGCGCAACGTCACGCACCTTGACTGAAAAACCGTTCACGTTTTTCACCACAATGTCGCCAAACTGCGCCGGGCGAATCAAATCGGTTTGCGATGTGACGCTGAACTCGCGCTGCTGCGATTCAATGCGCCCTGCTGGCAGTTCCAGATTGCTGCGGCGTATCGCGTCTTCCACATCTTGCGTGGTGAGTCGAAAGGACGCGAGTTTGTCGGTGTCCAGCCAGACGCGCATGGCGTATTTGCGTTCACCAAAAATGCGTACATCAGCCACGCCGGTCACTGTTTGCAGGCGCGACTTGACGACCCGATTGATCAGGTCGTTGATTTGCAATTGGTTTAGCGTGTCACTGCTGAAAGCCATGAAAATCACCGGAAACGCATCGGCTTCGACTTTGGCAATGACCGGCTCATCAATGGCTTGCGGCAAGCGGTTGCGCACCCGCGAGGTGCGGTCGCGCACTTCGGCAGCGGCTGAATCTGCGTCTTTTTCCAGCCTGAAGCGCACGCTGATCTGGCCCTGCTCGGCGCGGCTGATGGAGGTGATGACATCGACCCCGTCAATTCCGGCAATCGAGTCTTCCAACGGCTTGGTCACTTGCGATTCAATCACCTCGGCCGAAGCGCCGGCGTACCGCACGCTGACGGTCACAACAGGCTCGTCAATTTTTGGATATTCGCGCACCGTCAGGCGGTTGAAGCTGACCGCGCCAATCAGCACAATCAGCAGCGACAACACGGTGGCCAGCACCGGGCGGCGAATGGAAATTTCAGCCAGTTGCATGACAAAAGCCTTTTATGTTTTGACCAGCAAACGTCAAGCAGGCTTGCGTAATGACTTGCCCTGCGATTTGTCGCCTGCCGTCCGTTCGTCGCATGGGTTTAAGCCCCTGACGGCGGCGGCAACAGCCACAGGGGCAGATGCGGCAGGCCTTGCAGCACTTGATGCCCCGGCCGCTGGCGCAACCGATGCCACTTCAGCCGGACGTTCCGGCCTGCCAGGCCGGGCAGCATTCATATCCACCACGTTCACTGTCATGCCGTCACGCTGCACCCGCTGTTGGCCTGCTATCACCACGGCGTCCCCAACCTCCAGGCCTTCTAGCACTTCAACTTTGCCAGGGCTGCGCAGCCCCAGTTTGACTTCAACCCGTTGGCTGATCCGGCTTTGCGGCGTATCGCTTGGCAACAGCTTGATGACAAACTGTTTGCCGCCCTGCGGAACAATCGCTTCCTCAGGAATCACGCGCGCGTTTTCGCGCACACCAAACACGGCATTAACACGCGCAAACATCCCCGGACGCAGCTGCAGCTGGCGGTTATCAATACAGCCTCGAACCCCAACCGAGCGGCCGTTGGCGTCAATCAGCGGGTCTATCGCCTGAATTTTTGCGGTGAATTTGCGGCCCGGCAGCGCATCCATATCCAGCGTGGCCGTCTGCCCGCGTTTAATCTTGGACTGAAAACGCTCCGGTAACCTGAAATCAACAAACACGGCATCCATGTCTTCAATGTTGACGATGTCTGCACCGTCTTTCAAATAGTCACCCACGTTGACCAACCGAATACCCGCAATACCGTCAAACGGCGCGATGATTTTCAAACGCGCTGCAGTGGCTTGCGCCAGTGACAGCTTGGCGCGTGCCACCTGCAGATTTGCCGCGCTTTCGTCCAGCGACCGCTGGCTGACAAAATTTTGCGCCACCAGTTCCTGGTTGCGTTTCTGGTTGGCCTGGGCAATCGACACTTCAGCCAGCGCCTGCTGGACTTGCGCCTGCGGCAGCTGATCGTCAAACTGCACCAGCAGCTGACCTTTTTTAACCCGCTGGCCGTCGCTGAAATTGAGTTGCGTGATGCGCCCACTAACTTCTGGCCTGATAACCACACCGCGCCTGGAACGCAGGCTGCCGACTGCCTGCGTGTCGTCCGTTAACCGCATCACCTCCACTTTGGCCGCTTCAACAGCCGGCGGTCTGGCCGGGCCACTGGCTCCAGTCTGAGGCGCACCCGCTGCAACAGGTGCTACAGCGCTGGGTTGCACCGTACTATTTTTCGGTTGCTGATACCACCAGGCTGCACCTGATGCCAATGCAATGCCGACCACAGCGATGGCTGAATAAATAACTCTGGACGACATGGTTTATGTGGATCTGTAGGGTGTGGATCTGTAGGGTCTGGATCTGTAGGATGTTGATTTTTGATGAATTGAAACCATCGTCCAATGTATCAGCAAGCTTTGCTGGCTGGGCAGTCAGCAAGCTTTGCGGGCTGTGCGGTTAGCAAGCTTTGCGGGCTGGGCAGTCAGCAAGCTTTGCTGGCTGTGCAGCCAGGCCGCATGCCTGTCAATGTCAAATTCGCCCTAGAGCCCGTTCAACGCCTTTGTTGGCCAGGCCATCAGCACGCTCATTGCCCGGGTCGCCTGCATGTCCCTTGACCCAACGCCAGTCAATTTTGTGGCCACTACCCGCCACCACAGCGTCCAGGCGTTGCCACAAATCAACATTTTTAACCGGTGCCTTGGCTGCGGTTTTCCAGCCCCGCACTTTCCAGCCATGAATCCATTCGGTGATGCCTTTGCGCACATATTCGCTGTCCAAATACAGCGTGACGAGGCAAGGGCGTTTGAGCGCAACCAGCGCTTCAATGACAGCCTGCAACTCCATGCGGTTGTTGGTAGTGCCGAGCTCGCCACCAAATATTTCTTTTTCTACACCGCCCTGGCTGAGCAGTGCGCCCCAGCCGCCCGGGCCGGGGTTGCCTTTGCAGGCGCCGTCGGTGTAAATAACGACGGGTTTTGCGTCAGGCATGTTGGTGGTTGCAGTGTTCATAAATCAGTTTGAATTTTTCTCTTTGTTGGCAACGGTGACAGGTGATGAGGCAATCACTTTGCGCGTTTTCCAGGCAGGCTCCATCAGCCGCATGCCGCGTACCCGCTTGACAGCCACGACAAAATACACTGCCCCAAAAATCGGCCACCAGCGCTGGCCTGCCCGATCCATCCAGTCAAAACGGGCCAGCCACTGATCGGTTTCAAAGGCTGGCTTGTAGCAGCCAAAACGGGCAGATTCCACTTCAAAACCCAGCAGGCGCAACCAGTCACGCAGCCGCCAGTAACCAATAAAGTCGCCGGTTTCTGGCAAAAACAGATCTTTGCGTCCAAAACGCTGGTAAAAATGCCCGCGCCGCTGGCGCATCGCCCACAGGCTTGCCGGATTCAGGCCGCTGATGACCACGCGGCCTTCTGGCACCAGTACCCGCTCTACTTCACGCAGCGATTCGTGCGGATCCTGACTGAGTTCCAGCGTGTGCGGCAGCGCCACCAGATCAAGACTGTTGGCTGCAAAAGGCAAGGCTCCGGCATCGGCAAAAAGCGCTGCCTTGGGCAGGGAACTTGCTGAACTGTTTGTAGTCCCAACACCAGCGCTGTGGCTCGGGACTGTTGTTGTGGTCTCGGCCAGCCACTGATGCGGCATTCGGTTGCCAGCCAGCGTGTTCAATTGCCCGAGACCCAACTGGAGCGCGTGGTATCCAAAGATGTCGCTGACAGCCTGGTCAAACTGCAATTGCTCCCATGCCAGGACGTACCTGCCCGGCGGAGTTTTGAGCCACTGCGTCAAACCTATAATTTCAGAAGTCATCAAGCCCCGTTACAAGATTGCATGTTAAAAATAGTTGCCATTCCTGCCTTTGCCGATAATTACTTGTGGTTACTCCATGACGGCAACAGTGCACTGGTGGTAGACCCGGGCGATGCAGCGCCAGTGCTGGACACGCTGGCAAAACTCGACCTGAACCTTGTTGCGATTTTAATCACGCACCACCATTCAGACCACATCGGTGGCGTGCCCGAGCTGCGGCACAAAACAGATGCCAAAGTGTATGGCCCCGCATATGAAAACATTCCAAAGCCGTACGAAGCCTTGTCTGAAGGTGATGAAGTGACTGCACTGGAGTTGCAGTTTCAGGTGCTGGATGTACCGGGCCACACTGCAGGGCATATTGCCTACTTTGCCCCGGACGTCAACGGCAAACCTTTGCTATTTTGCGGTGACACGCTTTTTTCAGGTGGTTGCGGCAGACTGTTTGAAGGCACACCCGCCCAGATGCTGGCGTCCCTGGACAAATTGGCAGCCTTGCCCCATGACACGGTGGTGTGCTGCACCCACGAGTACACATTAAGCAATTTGCGCTTTGCCGCTGTGGTTGATCCGGCAAACAGCGACTTGCTTGAATACCAGACACACTGCACCGCCCTGAGGGCCAACAACCAGCCAACACTGCCAACTTCTATCGGGCAGGAGTTGCGCATCAATCCGTTTTTAAGAACCCGTCAACCCGCCCTTGTGGCCGCTGCTCATCATTTTGATGCAACTGCCCATGATGAAATAACTGAATTTGCCGCTATCAGGCAATGGAAAAATCAATACCAATGACACCTCACCGTTCACCCGTCCCAGTGCTATCCCGTTTTGCTTTTGTTCCCTTGTTGTCTGGTTTGCTGCTGCTGACAGCTTGTGCCAGCAAACCGGCCACGACAGACGTACCCGGTATCAAAACGCCTTTAATCACTACATCGCCGCATGCATCAGCAACTGCTGGCTCCAGCAGTGGTAACAGCGTCAATGCTCCAATGCAATTGATCACCGAAGGGCAAGTCGGCGGCTTGAAAGTCAAGTCCGCAGAACCACCGAAGGAATTGTGGGACCGGATACGGCGCGGTTATGCCATGCCTGATCTGCAAGACCCGCTGGTCGGCGACCGGGAGCAGTGGTATGCCAGCCGGCCTGACTACATTTTGCGCATGACTGAACGTTCCAGCAAGTACCTGTTTCACGTGGTCGAAGAGCTGGAACGCCGCCAGATGCCGACCGAGCTGGCCTTGCTTCCGTTCATAGAAAGCGCGTTCAATCCGCAAGCGGTATCCAGCGCCAAAGCCGCTGGCATGTGGCAGTTCATGCCAGCTACCGGCAAATACTTTGACTTGAAGCAAAACGCTTTCAGGGATGACCGGCGTGATGTGCTGGCATCGACCCGTGCGGCACTTGACTATCTGCAAAAGCTTCACGGCATGTTTGGTGACTGGCATCTGGCGCTCGCTGCCTACAACTGGGGCGAAGGCAGCGTGGGCCGCGCCATTGCCAGAAACAAACAAGCCGGCTTGGGCACGGGCTACCTCGACTTGAACATGCCCGCCGAAACACGGCTGTACGTGCCAAAGCTGCAAGCCGTCAAAAACATTGTGGCCAACCCGCAGAGTTTTCGCGCTGAACTGCCTGTGATTGCCAACCATCCGTATTTTCAGCAAGTGCAGTTGACCCGTGACATTGACGTGGCTTTGGCAGCCAAGCTGGCCGACGTCAAAATTGAAGACTTTAAGGCGTTGAATCCGGCCGCTCACCGGCCCGTCATCATTGCTTCAGGCACGCCGCAAATTTTGCTGCCGTGGGACAACGCATTGGTGTTTCAGCGCAATTTTTCTGCTCATAACCAGGGACAACTGGCCAGCTGGACCGCCTGGACAGCGCCTTCAACCATGAGCGTCGCCGATGTCGCCCGCAGGGTGGGGATGGGTGAAGCCGAGCTGCGCAGCGCCAACAGCATCCCGCCGCGCATGCTGGTCAAAGCTGGCTCCACATTGCTGGTTTCGCGTTCTTCGAAACAGCCCGATGTGGCAGTCAACGTGGTGGACAACGCCCACATGTCACTGGAGCATGAAATTGTTACCCAGCGCACCCTTGTCAAGGCGCGCAAAGCAGACACACTGATCAGTCTGGCCAATCGCTATGGTTTAAGCCCTGCCAGTGTTGCTGGCTGGAACAGCATCAAGACTTCAGCGTCCTTTAAAACCGGCCAGAAGGTGGTGGTTTTCCTGCCAGTCCAAAGCAAAGCGCATTCGCGTGCGGGTTCCACCAGAAAAACGGCGGAGACGGCGAAAACGGCACGAACAGAAAAGGCAACAAAGTCAGCAAAGTCAGCAAAAACAGTCACAGCTGCGCCACGCAAAGCTGCTGTTCAACGCAAAAAACGCTAGCAGCGGCGGCAGCTTAAATTTTGAAGCGCGCTTTGGCGCGCAGTGCAAATACATTTGTGTAGGTGTCGGACACATTCATCTTTGCAGCGAGCAGTGCGCTGTCATAGCGGCTCAGCGCCTTCAGGGTAGCAATGGCACCCTCTTCAGGCACCATGCCGTCCAGAGAAATCGACTCCTGAATCCTGTTGAAGGCCGCCAGGTACAAAGCCCGGTCGCCCAATAAATAGTTGGCCGGAACGGTGTTGATAATGTCGCCCGGCCCGGCCGTTTGCAACCACTTCAGGCTGTGCACGATGGCATTGGTCAGGGCCTGACAGGTCTGGGGATTTTTCTGGATGAATTCAGCCGAGGCATACAGGCAGGCAGACGGCACCAGGCCACCAAACAGCGCAAGGGTTCCGTTCAGGGTTCGGGCATCGTGAATGATTTTGATGTCACCTTTTTGCTCCAGGATGGTCATGGCAGGCTCGCTGTTGCAAAGTGCATCAATCTGGCCCGAACGCAGTGCATTGAGCGCTGACATGGAAGTGCCTACCGGTACAAAGTCAAGCTCCTGAGCATCCAGACCAGCGCGCTGCAGCAACATCTTGATCATCACCACAGACGTTGAGTCCAGCGCTGTCACACCCAGTTTTTTTGAGCGCAGTTCAGACATTCGCATCAGGGCCGGGCTGCGGGTAGAACCGCCAAACGCCAACTGGGGCGTTCTGCCCAGCAGCACAAATGCCTTGAACTTGTGGTTTTTTGAATGCAGGTTCATCGTGCGGTCAAAGCAACCTGCGCACACGTCTGCGCTGCCATTGATGATGGCCTGCGTTGCAGCGCCAGCATCTGCGAAATCATTGATTTGTACGTCCAGGCCTTCAACGCTGAAGTAGCTCAGTTGCTCTGCAATCGTCAAAGGCAGGTAACCCAAAGCCGATTTGCCATCAACGGACAGCGTCAGTTTGGTTTTTTCAAGAAATTTGAAATCGCTTTTAGGCTGGGCAAAAAGAGCAGGCGCTGCCAGCGCAGACCCGCCAGCGGCAACTGCGGCAGTAAAAAGCCTGCGGCTCAAACGGGATGGGGCAATGGTTGGCAACATGGGATGGCTTGCTTTGCTCGACCCACCAACAATAACGATGCATTAAAAAAAACGCATCAGGAACATCCCGCGCGGGTAACTACTAAAAACGGCAGTTGGCCTGCAGAAGTCTCGTTGCTTCAATTCAAAAAAGCATCAACGAAATCCGGCAAATAAAATCCAGATATTGACCCCCAATGCGGCTACCCAGACAGCACTGCGGCTTTTGGCCATGTCGGCTACGTACATCACGATGTAAGCCAGGCGCAACACCACAAACATGAAGGCCAGAATATCCAGCAGCGCCTGAGCCGCTTGCAGCTGATGGGCAATGATGACAGCGGCAAAAAAGAAAGGCAAAGCTTCAAACGTATTGGCTTGGGCTGCGTTGGCACGGGCCCGCCAGTCGGTTTGCCTGGCCAGCCAGGCGCGTGGGTTGTTGTTGTCATAGCCGCCATTTTTGGGGGAAACGCTGAACATGCCAGACTTGGCAATGCCCGCGCAAACAATGGGCAACAGCGCAGCAACCAGCACACACCAGTAGGCGACAGTGAAATACGAAAAAGCCATGGTAGCTATCCTTTTTTTAACGTTTTAGGGCTCTAGCCGTTATAAACAGCGCGCAAGCAGCTATAAAAATAATAGTAAACAGATTGCGGCAGCCTGCACTCTAACAGCTGGACTTTGAAGTCGCAAAGCTAACGTCGGTCTACCAGTGCATGGGCAATCGTGCCCAGATCAACATATTCCAGCTCGCTGCCCACTGGCACACCCCGCGCCAGGCGCGTGACCTGCACGTCCCGGGCTTTCAAGGCCTGCGCAATGACATGGGCTGTTGCCTCGCCTTCAGCAGTGAAGTTGGTGGCCAAAATGACTTCCTGCACTTCACGCTGGGCAACGGGTACAGGCTTGCCGTCCGCATCTTTCGGCACCACACGGTCAAACAGCTTTTGCAAGCCGATGTCTTTGGGGCCAATGCTGTCCAGCGGGCTGAGCTTGCCCATCAGCACAAAGTACAGGCCTTTGTAGGCCTGCGTGCGTTCAAGCGCTGCCTGATCAGCTGGCGTTTCAACCACGCAAAGCTTGCTGCGGTCGCGTTGCGCACTGGCGCAGGTGCTGCACACATCCAGTTCAGTCAGCGTATTGCACAGCGTGCAGTGCTTGATGTTTTGCGCCGCATGCTCCAGTGCCCGGGCGATTTGCAAGGCGGCCGACCGGTCGTGCTGCAGCAGATGAAATGCCATGCGCGCGGCAGACTTGGCGCCCACGCCCGGCAGCTTGCGCAGGGCTTGCGTCAGGGCTTCCAGGGCGTTAGTTTGCATGTTTGCGGGCGGTGAATAGATGAAATTCGGATTCGGGGACTTGATCAGTTGGGGACAGAGCAACCGGGCACTTCGTGCGTCGGTTGGTCTTTCCCTCAAGGTTTTAGAAGGGCATTTTCATCCCACCGGGCAGGCTTGGCATGCCTGCTGTGGCTTTGCCCATCTTCTCGCCGCTGACTTCTTCGGCCTTGCGCAGTGCAGCATTGAAAGCAGCAGCGACCAGGTCTTCCATCATGTCCTTGTCCTCCTGCAACAGGCTGGGCGCAATTTCTACACGCTTGACTTCATGCTTGCAGGTCATGGTGACTTTGACCAGGCCAGAGCCAGATTCGCCGGTCACTTCAATAAATGCCAGCTCGTCCTGGGCTTTTTTCACGTTGTCCTGCATGGCTTGCGCCTGCTTCATCAACCCGGCAAGTTGGCCTTTGTTAAACATGTTTTTTCCTTAAAAAATTGGATGAAATAATTGTGCAGATCATATCGTTCTGGCTGTTTTATCGAGGCCAATCGCTGTGCGTCTGGTACTGCCTGCCACTACCTTGCCGCCCCAGTTGCGAATCATGTCCTGCACAAACGGGTCGTTAGTGACCAGTTCTTCAGCCTGGGCCTGACGCTCCTTTGCCAGTGCCTGGTTGCGGCGCACCGGCGTGTCTGTCACAGGGCCAATTTCTACTGCCAGTTCAACCGCAGTTGCGCCAGGTAATTCGGCACGAATGGCAGTTTGCAGCTTGTCAATATTTGCCGTGCTGTTGAGCGACGGGCTTTCCACCCGCAACGTCCAGTTGACATCGCCTCTGCTGACCAGTTGCGACTGCAACGCAAGCTGTTGGGTCATGGTTTTGATGGCTTCACTGCCAATCAGCTGCATGACCAGGTCAGCCCAAAAATCGCCCAATCCAGTGTCAGTGGACAAAGCCTGGGTCACTGGCACTGCGCTGACAGACGCTATCATTTCAGGAGCTGTCTGCGCGCTATTTACGTCGGCTAGAGGCTCATTTGATGCAGAAAAAGCGTTGTTTTCAGGCTTTTGAACCCTTGCTGGGCTGTCTGCGGGCCCGTACCCAGCAGGGGCCGGCTCAGGCAAGGTTTGGGGCTTTTTTGCAGGCTCGGCGGCGCTCCCGGTTTCATTCAAAGGCTGAGGCACAAAACCCGCCGGCTTGAAAGCCAACAGCCGCAGCAACACCATGGTCAGTGCCGCATATTCGTCAGGCGCCAGGCCCAACTCGCCGCGCCCGTGCAGGCACAGGCTGTAGAGCAGCTGGGTCTCATCGGGCGGCATCATTTGCGCCAGTCGTGCGGTCTCGCTGTCTTCCGGGTCAGTGTCCGCGTGCGCTTGCACCGCGGTGGACATCATGTCAGGCACAGCCTGCAGCACGGCCATGCGTTGCAGCACAGTGGTCATTTCTTCAAGGGTAGACGCTGCGCTCAAGCCATTGATGCGCAGCACTTCAGAGGTTTGCACAACCGTTTTGCCATCGCCTCGCGCCAGTGCATCAAGCAGCTTGAAAACATAGCTGCGATCCACACTGCCCAGCATCAGGCGCACGCTGGCTTCTTGCAACGCGCCTGATCCGAAAGCAATCGCCTGATCTGTCAACGACAGCGCATCGCGCATGGAGCCGCGCGCCGCACGCGCCAGCAGCCGCAGCGCTTGCGGCTCTGACGACACGTTTTCAGTCCCCAGCACATGCGCCAGGTGCTCCAGAATTGTTTCGGGTGCCATCGGCCGCAGATTAAATTGCAGGCAGCGCGACAGCACGGTGGCGGGCACTTTTTGTGGGTCGGTGGTGGCCAGTACAAATTTGAGGTATTCAGGCGGCTCTTCCAGCGTTTTGAGCATGGCATTAAAAGCCGGCCCGGTCAGCATGTGAACCTCGTCAATCATGAAGACTTTGAAGCGCCCCTGCACCGGTTTGTAGACAGCCTGCTCCAGCAGCAAAAGCACATCGTCAATGCCCCGGTTGGACGCGGCGTCCAGCTCGGTGTAGTCCACAAACCGCCCGCTGTCAATGTCAATACAGGCCTGGCAGACACCGCACGGGGTGGCGGTAATATCGCCCTGCCCGTCAACACCAATGCAGTTCAGCGACTTGGCCAGAATGCGGGAAATCGTTGTCTTGCCGACGCCCCGGGTACCGGTAAAAAGGTAAGCATGGTGCAAGCGCTGGGTGGAAAGCGCGTTGCTCAGGGCCTGCACAACATGCGCCTGCCCCACCATTTCAGAAAAATTTTTCGGGCGGTATTTGCGGGCCAGGACAAGGTAAGACATGCCCGAGATTCTAAAGGCGATGCTTTAGATAAAAACCCGCACACTGCATAGCCATACTGTGGGAGCAATGTGCGGCTTCAGCGCATGAATTACTTCTTCATGCCTTCTTTTTTCATCATTTCTTCCTTCTTCATCATTTCTTCTTTTTTCATCATCGCTTCTTTGTTCGTCATTTCTTCTTTTTTCATCATCGCTTCTTTTTTCATCATCTCTTCTTTTTTCATCATCTCTTCTTTTTTCATCTGATCGTTGCCCATTGAAGAGCAGCCAGCCAAAACGCCAGCGCAAACAGCCAACATGGTGAAAATTGTTTTCATATTGAATACCTTGGTAGTATTGGGCAACATCGCCCAATGCCCTTGGTCGAGGTCGAATATATCTTCTTACACATTCAGGAAAAAACAGTCCAGTACAATAGAAAGTGACGAGCCTTCCCGCATGGTAAAGCGGCCAACCGGGTCAGATGGGGAACCAAGCAGCCCTAACTGTGGAGCCAGTGCCGGGGTAAAGGCTCGTCACCCATTCTGTTTTCTGCACCGATCAAACTCAGAGCATCAAACAGCTCAATCCAACAATGCCGCAACCCTCGCCCTGGCCTCTTCAATCAAATAATCCGGTGCGCATTCGATTAGTTTGAGGTCGCGGGGTTTTGGGTCGATCATCCTGAACTGATGCACCAGCACGACCCCAGCTGTTTGTAATCCGGCTCCAGTCAGTGAGACAGCCATGCCTGCATCGCGCATGTATTGACCACCCTGGGTGATGGGGCATACGCCAATCATGCCCAGCTTGTTAAACGCGGCTTGCGTCAACACCATGGCGGGCCTTCGGCCTTGCTGTTCATGCCCGAGTGTGGGGTCAAAGCTTATCGAGACAATATCGCCGCGCTGCCAGATCCGTCCCCTCATAGCCGTCCCTTCACAAGCTGACCTCTTGGCCCACCGCAGGCATCGCATCCCACGCTTCGTCTTTGATCAGCGGATTGGTTCCCTGCATGGCCAAAACGTCACGCAAAGAATACTTGCGTCTGCCAACAGGTACAAGCATCAAACCATTACCTTCTGCGGTGAAACTGACGCGTGCTCCCGCATCCAGACCAAGCGCCTTCACCAATGGGCCGGGAATTGTGACGGCGATAGAACCGCCAAGGGATCTGAGTGTCGAGGTGTGCACAGAAGCTCCGCAAGTTGCCAAAAAAAATGTCGTTATATAAAGTATAACAACTCATACCTTAATTTCTTGATGCGCCTTTATTCAATCGTAAGCGCCCACTCGACGTGTTCTTGCACCAGTGCGCTCCCCTGACCAAGCTGCGCCTGCAATGCAGCCCGAATCCCATCGTCACACCCCGCCCTTAGCGCGTTGCCCATTGCCACGGCGATATTGCGCAGCCAGCGTTGGTGGCCGATTCTGCGGATGGCGCTGCCTTCTGTGAATTTTAAAAATTCTTCTTGCGTCCATGCAAACAGCGTTACCAGTTGCTGGCCTGTCAGGCCACGCCTTTCGTCAAAGTCGGGCAAGGCGCTGCGCTGGGCAAATTTGTTCCACGGGCATATCAGCTGGCAGTCGTCGCAGCCGTAAATGCGGTTGCCCATCAGCGGCCGCAACTCAAGCGGAATTGCGCCTGCATGCTCAATCGTCAAATAAGAAATGCAGCGCCGCGCGTCCAGCTTGTGCGGCGCAATGATGGCCTGCGTGGGGCAAACATCGATGCAGGCTGTGCAAGTGCCGCAGTGGGCGGTGACGGGCTCACTGGGCGGCAAGGCCATGTCAACATAAATCTCACCCAGGAAAAACATTGACCCGGCTTCGCGGTTCAACACCAGCGTGTGTTTGCCGCGCCAGCCCTGGCCGCTTCTTGCTGCCAGTTCAGCCTCCAGCACTGGGGCTGAATCAGTAAAGGCGCGGTGACCGAGTTTTTCTACATGGGCTGCAATTTTTTCACCAAGTGTTTGCAGGCGGTTGCGCATGACTTTGTGATAGTCACGACCTCTTGCGTAAGTTGAAACAATCGCCTGGCCGGGCTGCTTCAAGCGGTTGAACTCTACCGTCTGCCAATCGCCCAACGTGGATGCAGGCAAATAGTCCATGCGTGCCGTGATCACACTGACAGTGCCTTGAATCAGTTCTGCAGGCCGAGCCCTTTTAAGCCCGTGCGCCGCCATGTAATGCATGTCGCCATGAAAGCCTGCTGCCAACCATGCGGATAATCCGGCTTCTGCGGACGACAAATCAACGCCTGCAATGCCAATTTGCGAGAATCCGAGTTCACGCGCCCAGGTTTGAATGCTTTGCACCAAATTTTTCACCAAAGTCCCGCCGTCCGAATGTTTGCTTTGAATCACAAACCGATTGTAAAAAGGATTGCCTGGCCAGACGAGTCGGCAACCCAGGCCTTTGCGCTGGCCCTTGCCAGCCAGTCGGCAATTGCCGATGCACTGATTGCGCTGCACGGCGACCTGGGCGCTGGCAAAACAACTTTTGTACGCCACCTGCTGGCGGCGCTGGGTGTGCAGGGCCGCGTTAAAAGCCCGACCTATGCGGTGGTAGAGCCCTACACGCTGGAAAACGGCCTGAACATCTGGCACTTTGACTTTTACCGCTTTAATGATCCACGCGAATGGGAGGAAGCAGGCTTTCGCGATATTTTTGCCAGCCCCGGGCTGAAGCTGGTGGAATGGCCTGACAAGGCCGGAGCCTACTTGCCCCACGCTGATCTGGTGGTGGCCATCGAAGTTTTGTCCGACGATACAAGGCAAGTGCAGCTTACTGCGCAAACGCCTGTTGGACAGGCGCTGCTGGCATGAACGAGCGACGCAACCTGATCAAACTTGGCACGCTGGTGCTGCTGCTGGGCAAGCAGCATATTGCACGCGGCGCAAACATTGTGGCGGTGCGGGTCTGGCCGTCTAAAGACTACACGCGCCTGACGATTGAATCAGATGGCGAGATCAAAACGCGCCAGTTTTTTATTGCCGAGCCACCGCGTCTGGCTGTCGATATTGAAGGTATTGACCTGATACCTGCGCTGCGTGAGCTGGTGGCCAAAGTCAACCCGGACGACCCGAACATTGCAGGCATTCGGGTTGGGCAAAACACACCCGGTGTGGTGCGGCTGGTGATTGATTTGAAGCAGCCCATCTTGCCGCAGGTTTTTACCTTGCAGCCGGTTGCCGCGTACCAACACCGTTTGGTTTTTGATCTGTACCCGGCGCAGGTGGCCGACCCGCTGGCAGCGCTGATTGCCGAACGGCTGGCTGAAAAAGCACCACCCACAAGCCCGGCTGGTGCGGCGCTATCGCCAGATCCACTCGGCGAGCTGATTGCCCGGCAGTCTGGAAAACCAGGCAACAAAACTGCACCAGCAACGCCCGCGCCAGGCAGAGCGCCTGCTGCAAAGCCTCCAGACCTGGCAGCAGTTACACCGGGTAAAACCGACAGGTTGGTGATCGTTGCACTGGACCCCGGCCACGGCGGCGAAGACCCAGGCGCGATTGGCCCCGGCGGCACGCGTGAAAAAGATGTGGTGTTGCAAATAGCTCTCCGCCTGCGTGACCGCATCAACCAGCAGCCCAACATGCGGGCGTACCTGACGCGTGATGCAGATTTTTTTGTTCCGTTGCATGTTCGCGTGCAAAAGGCGCGGCGAGTAGCTGCTGATCTGTTTATCAGTATCCATGCCGACGCATTTTTTACTGAACGCCCGCAAGGCGCCAGCGTGTTTGCACTCAGCGACAAAGGGGCTTCCAGCAGCGCAGCGCGCTGGATGGCAGACAAGGAGAACTCGGCCGATCTGGTCGGCGGGCTGAATGTGAAGACCAAAGACTCGCAGGTGCAACGGGCCATGCTGGACATGAGCACCGCCGCGCAAATCAATGACAGCCTGAAATTGGGCAACGCCATGCTGGGCGAAATTGGCGCAGTTGGCAAGCTGCACAAACCGCGTGTTGAACAGGCTGGTTTTGCAGTGCTCAAAGCGCCCGACATTCCCAGCGTGCTGGTTGAAACGGCATTCATCAGCAATCCGGATGAAGAGGCCAAACTGCGCAGTGAGGCGTATCAGGTGCAGCTGGCTGATGCGCTGATGCGCGGTATCAGCAGGTACTTTGCACGAAACCCGCCGCTGGCCAGAAATCGGGCCTTATAGGTCAGCAATGCTGATGACAGCTGCTCGCATTTCTTCCCGAATGAAATGACGTTCTCCTACACCTTGCTACATTTTTTGGTGTTAAATTAAAGCTGATGGATCAGCGCAAATTTTTGTGCAAAGCCTGTCATTTTTTACAAAGGTATTTATCATGACCAACAAAATTTTATTGTCTCTTGCCGCAGCCAGCCTGATCGGCCTTGCAGGCTGCGGAACCAGCCCTACAAATGCCCAGATCGGCACTGGCGTCGGCGCAGTAGCTGGTGGTGTTGTAGGCAATGCTGTTTTTGGCGGCACACTGGGTACGGTTGGCGGCGCCGCTGCTGGTGCGCTGATTGGCAATGAAGTCGGCAAGAAAAAGTAAGCAGATTGCAGGTACGCAATACTCTTTTTGATCAAATTAAACAGGGTAAATCAGCGAGTTGAGAATCATCTCGCTGTCGTACACGCAAAGGCGGCTCCTGAACATCCAGGCGTCGCCTTTTTTTATGAGCTCGTCGATATAGCGGCCGACGTTATACACCTCGCTGACGCTGCCCGGTTTGGTGCGAAACACAGCGTAATTTGCCTCTGCCCTGACAACATCGTTTTCATTCAGCGTAACGCGCGCCGGGCTGATGATGTGGCGCATGTAATAGGGGCCGTGGTAGATGGTTTGCGTGATGCCGTAGACACGGTCTTTCATCATGCCGCGACTTTCAAGAGCGATCAAAGCCAGCGGCAAACCGCGGTCAAAATTTTCACGCGCCTGCACTTTGTAATGACCGTCTTCGGTAAAAAACAGCGGCCAGTCGTCAAAGCGTTTTTCGTCCAGAGCCGCAGCATAGGCGGCATTGAGCTGGTCAATCTGGTGATGCAGCAACATTGAATCGTTCATAGATTCATCACTTTGCGCCAGTAAGCGTACATGCTGCGTATCAATGTTTCAGTCACCATGTGTTCGGTACCTTCAACACCCGTGCCGCCCAGCTCGCACAGCGTACTGCCTGCGCCACCTGCTTGTGTAAAACCTGCCTGGCTGAACTCAATCACCTCGCCATCGTCGGCACTGACAAAACCTGCCGGGCCAAACAGATTGGCCTGGCGCAGGCGGCGCTGCGTCATCTCGGGTGTGTCGTCCGTAAAACCAAAATGCGTCCAGACAAAGTCAAATTCGCCCTGCCCGCGCGGCACGATATGCCGCGTGCTCAGCGAGTTGACCTGCTGCTGAATGATGAGACTGGGGAACAGCGTGATCATGGTGACTGTTGGTGTGATGTCTGTGCCGGGGTTGGAGGGGTCATCTATCTTCCACCAGGCCTCGGGTACAACGTCGAGCAGTCGGTCATCGTGCAGCGTCATATTGGCCTTGAAGCTTGTCACGCCCTCGGTGACATCCTGACGGACCCCTGCGGTAGTGGCACTGGCACTGCCCTCATTGCGGCGCGAGATCATCACCGCATGCCGGCCGTGTGCGTCCATCACCATGCGGCTTTTCTGGTCGGCGCGCCACAGGCCAAATGTCACAAACCAGGTGTGCAGCAAGCCCGGGTGGTAAGGGTCCTTGATGTTTTCCATCATCAGCTTCCAGTTGCCGGGAATACGCTGGCGGTTGTAGCCAAGCAGCGTCAACTTTCGCGCCGACTTCGTTTCTGCATCTGCAAAGATGCGGTTGATCCACGGCATCACGCTAGGGCCAAGATAGTCTTCCAGCGGCTCGCAATCGGCACTGAAGGTGGCGAACACCAGGCCATACAGCACCGCTACCCGCAGCTTGGTCAGGCCATGATCCTTCAGGTCAAAGCCTTCAGGCATGCCGCCATTGGTCACCTCGCCATCTTTCACGCCATCCTTGAAGGGCAGCCCGGCCAGGTCACCGTTGAGCTTGTAGGTCCACTGGTGGTAGGGGCAGACAAAGCTGCGCGCTGTGCCGTGGGGCTCCTG
>JAYUVG010000150.1:0-9854 GCA_043754255.1 Polaromonas sp.
AGTGTCTTCAGGCCACTGCAACGGAACCCAGGCCTGGGTAACTGTCACATGGGGCAAATCAGCCAGCCGGGCAGTCGCCATGCCAACGGCAAGAGGCGACCCATCAGACACTGTCAATTGCTCGCAGCGTGTTGCCAGCGCTGCCGACAACTCACCATTGGCACAGCCCGGTTCATAGCCGCTGGCATAGCGCAGCTGCGGCAGGCAAGCCAGTGTGAGTGCGCGCTTGCGCCGCTCGTACCAGCGTGACCTGAATTTCCAGGGATCGACATCGCTGGTAAAAAGCGCTTCGAAATGGTCAACGCTGTGCTGCATGGCTGCCATTGCATTGGGTAAAAAAATATTCGTCGGTGCGCCTGGCCCGGGCAACGATGGCCGCGTCGAGCACGGCTCCGTCTGGCCTGCTTGCTGCATCCAGCTGGCTGGCATGGGCAGCCAGCGCGGCCTGCTTCTGGTCAACGGTGTGTGGGGTCAACGGCAACCGGTACAAGTTATGCCAGGGTACGGATGGGTCATCAATTTGTGCCCAGTGCCACATCCACACCGGAGCCTGTAGCAGGCGGCAACCGATGTGTTCGCACACTCTGGTTGCAACTTCTGCAGTCGCTTCATGATCGGGATGCCCATCCAGATGCCAGGTGGTAACAACGACATCATCTCTTTTGAGCAAAGCCATCAGCGCCAATTGCAGGCGATCTGCATACGCAGCAATCGCGCCATCAGGCAGCGCCAGCCGATGCACAGCCGTGCGCCCCACCCCAAGTTGCTGCAGCCCAGCCAACAGTTCCTGATGCCGGGTTGCAGCCAATGCTGGGGCTTGCCAGTAGGCGCTGTCTGCATGGCTGGCTTCGCCATCTGTCACGGAAATCACCATCACCTCACCGCCCTGGGCCAGGTGCATCGCCATCAGTCCGCCGCAAGCCAGCACGTCGTCGTCCGGGTGTGGCGCAACCACTACCAAGCGCTGATTGGGGGCCAACAGGTCTTCTAGCAGGCAACAGGCAACTTCACTTTGCGGTAGCCAGCTTTGCCAGGCTGATTCGCCAGTGGCGCAGCTACTGATCACCCGCTGGGGGTCTACAACTGCCAAGCTTGCGCTCCGGCCAGAATGACGCGGTCGGCCAGCGCAGCAAAATCACGTTCGGCGTGGCTTTGCCGGATAAAAACCGGCAAATCTGCCGCTGCCCGGGCAAAGCGGGCATCCCGGCAAAATGCCGCTGCACCCAGTGCCCGGCCCGCTTCGTCCAGCACCACTTTGGCGCACTGCTCGGCTGCCAAACGTACCCGCAATGCTGGAGCGCTGGCATCGGCCAGCGGGTTGTCGTCAATCCATTGCGCAGCACAGCGCAATGCCTGGGCAGTACTGACCAAGGCCAGATCCACCTTGCCCAACGCTGCCATTTTGAAAGGACTGCGCGCTGCTTGCGGCGCAGCATGCAGCGCCTGCTGCAACGCCAGCCCCAGACCTAGTGCACCGCCGTACCAGCAGGCAGCAAGGCCAGCGCCGCCTTGCCAGAATCCGGGCCGTGACAAATACTCACCTGGTTTGCCCACCAGCTGCGCTTTGGCCTGGGTAAAGCGCACATCCACACTGGCACTTTCTGCCATGCCAACCGCCGCCCACGCATCAGCTGACACACACACACCGCTTTGCTGCATGGCAACCCGCACCAGTTGCGGGCTGCTGCCATCGGCATGCCAGGCGGTCAACAACCCATGGCTGACGGTTTGCGCACCAGAGCACCAGCACTTGACGCCGTCAAGCAGTACACCTGCGCCATCTACTGACGTGATCATCACGCGCGTGCCTGGCATCTCAGCAGCCCAAACGCCCCAGCTCTGCATTTGGGTGCTGGCCTGTGGCTTGGTTTGTCCACCCAGTTCCGCCAGGATGGCCAATGCATCGGTATGGCCTTCAAACAGCTTGACCAGCGACAAATCATGTGCAGCAACAGCAGCAAGGGCCTGCCACCGCTGCAAGGTAGCGCCAGCGCCAGGCTGGG
This sequence comes from Polaromonas sp., assembly GCA_043754255.1. GTDB lineage: Bacteria > Pseudomonadota > Gammaproteobacteria > Burkholderiales > Burkholderiaceae_C > Polaromonas. Next base: position 2,004 of record JAYUVG010000150.1, read on the forward strand.
GCAACCTGCCAAAACCCTGCGCCAGAATTTCTTGCAATTGCCCGGAGGCGGGGGTGTGCATACCCAGCTGCTTCAATGCGGCCTGAAGATTGTTCAGCTGGCTTTGACCAGCAGCGTTCATGTCCGGATGATGTCCAGGTAGTTGTGTGCGCTTTCCTGCTCCACGCGCTCCAGCGTTGCACCAAAGCCGCCAGGAGCCCGATACTGCCGCCGCGAGCTGGTGAAAACGCGAGGCGCTGCTGACCAGGCAATGTTCAAGCCGTTGCTCTGGAGCGCTTCAACCAATGCAACGTCTTCGCTGCTTTCGAGGCTTTGAAAACCGCCTGTGTGTTCATAAGCCTGCGCACTGATGCCAAAGTTGGCGCCATGCACATGCCGGTGTCCGTCTGCATCGTTGTAGGTGGCAGCGTAGTGGGTACGCATCGCCTCGCCATACGTGCCCCAGTCCTTGACAGCAACGGTTCCGCACACTGCATCGCTGTTCAAGGCCAGTTGTGCGCAAAGCCAGTCGGGGCCGACCTGGGTATCAGCATCGGTGAATGCCAGCCAGCGGGCGCCTGCAGCCAGCGCCAGCTGCGCGCCCAGTGCCCTGGCTGCGCCAACGTTGCGTGCATCGGTTGAAATGGTTGTCACGCCCAGTTGCTCCACAACATGACGGGTTCCGTCAGTGCAGGCATCCAGCACCACAATCACCAACGTTTTCTCGCCGCACAAATGCGGGCAGCGGGCAGCCACGCGCAATGCAGCAACACATTCGGTGATCTGATCTTCCTCGTTATGGGCAGGAACAATGAGAGCAATCACAGCAGGTTCCCAGGGGTTTTGAATTGTTCAAAGCATAGTGGTCAGACCAGGAAGATGCGTCAGAACGTACCGATTTGTTATGTAAGCATTCAGTGCATCCCGCGCCATGCACATCCTTCACCGGGTAGCAAAAAAAGCGTGCTCGCAACCCTGTAGCCATTGCATTTGTATGTGTTTTATGGCTGTAGCCGGTATAAACAGCGCGCATACAGCTATGTTATTAATAGCAAACAATGTTTTTTTGCAGGCCAGCAGGTATGGTCTGTCAGCGCAACATTTTCTGGCAGCGGGGGTCTTGACGGCTCTGGCTTGTGTCTTACAAAGATGCAATCAAGCGGATGACTGCAATGGCTCAAACCTTTGTTGAAACTCTAAGGCATTGATTCTTGCCATGCTCGCTGAAACGTCTGGTGCGGCCTGCGGCCAACTGCTTTCTGCCAACCATTTTTAAGTGTTTTCCCGTCCGTCAATCTCATGCCATCCGTTTTTGAAAACACCGCTAAAACATTTCCTGCAAGGCAGCAGGCTGGTCTTTTTCGTTCGTTTGTGATGGGCGGCTATGAAGGCGCTGACCACCGCAACAGCCGCGGCATGGCACTGAATATCAACACCAGCAATGGCCACTGGCAGCAGTTGTCTGAAGACTATGCCCGCCTGGCTGGCACAGGCATTCGCACCATTCGGGAAAGCATAGGCTGGCGCGCATCGACCAATGCAGCAGGCCAGCTTGACAAGGCAGCATTGCGGCATCGTGCCGACATTGCCCAGACTCATGGCTTGCAGGTGATCTGGACGATTCACCATTACGGCGTTCCTGACGGCGTTGATTTTTTTGCTGCTGATTATGTGGAGCGCTTTGCCGACTTTTGCGGGCAGGTCAGCCGCACGCTGTGCGGCGTGACCGACGGGCCAGCCTTCTACCAGCCAGTCAATGAAATTTCGTTTTTGAGCTGGGCCGTGTCGCACAGCAACCTGATCTATCCGTTCAACGGCGATTCACCGCATGACAGCTATCAATTGAAATGCCGCCTGGTAACAGCAGCGCTGCGCGGCTGTGATGCGATCTGGGCCAACGAAGCGCAGGCCCGCATTGTTCATAACGACCCGGTGGTTTACATCGTGGCAGCACCGGGTGCATCGCCTGAAGAGTTAAGCGAAGTCGAAGCCGTTCGCCTGCACCAGTTTGAAGCCTGGGACATGCTGTGCGGCCAGGCCGAGCCAGCTCTGGGTGGTGCGCCGCGTTATCTTGATATTTTGGGTGTCAATTACTACCACAACAGTCAGTGGGAACACCCCAGCCAGGCCCGGCTGGAGTGGCATCTGAACGATGTGCGCCGCTGCACGCTGGACTATCTGCTAAGCCAGGTGTGGGCCCGTTATAGCCGCCCGCTGTTTATTGCTGAAACTGGCCATGTCGGTGATGGCCGGGCTGTCTGGATGGACGACGTGGCCCAGGCAGCCTGCAAGTGTCTGCAAAACGGTGTTCCGCTTCAGGGCATTTGCATGTACCCACTGGTTGACCGCAGCGACTGGGAAGAGCCCACGCGCTGGCATCGCAGCGGGCTGTGGGATGCAAAACCCACTCCGGTATTGCAATTGCCTGCATTACCTGTCGGCCGCGCCATTCATGAACCCTTTGCACAGCGTTTGCGTTACTGGCAGGCACTGTTTTCCAGTGGCGATTTTGCGGTCGCTAACTTATTTACCCAACCTGAAGTGCATATGTCCCCCCTGATCGTTTTTTCACACCTCCGCTGGGACTTTGTCTACCAGCGCCCACAACAATTGCTGTCGCGCATGGCCGCTGACAGGCAAATTATTTTTGTCGAAGAGCCGATAGCTGGTGCTGCTGCGCCGTCGCTTGAGCGATTGCAGCCGTGCCTGGGTGTACAGGTGCTGCGCTGTCATGTCACGGGCGACAGCCGGGGTTTTTCTGACGAGAATTTGCCCGCGATGAAAACACTTCTTTCGCAGTATGTTGCGCAGCAGGGACTGGAGCAGTACTGGTTGTGGTTTTACACGCCGATGGCCTTGCCGCTGGCTGCCGGTTTGACGCCAGCGGGCGTCGTGTACGACTGCATGGACGAGTTGTCAGCTTTCAAGAATGCGCCGCCTGAATTGTTGCTGCGCGAAGACCATCTTTTTGGCATGGCCGATCTGGTCTTTACTGGCGGCTACAGCCTGTATGAAGCCAAAAGCCAGCGCCATCCGCAGGTCAGCTGCTTTCCAAGCAGTGTCGATGCTGCCCATTACGCCCGGCCACCGCAAAGTAGCCGCATGGACAGCTCTGCAGGCAACGAAACAAAGCCGCCACGGCTCGGCTACTGCGGCGTCATTGACGAGCGGATTGACATTGAACTGATAGCGGCGCTGGCCGATGCACGGCCTGACTGGCATCTGGTGATGGTCGGCCCGGTTGTCAAAATTGACCCGGCCAGTTTGCCCCAAAGAGCCAATATCGAGTGGCTGGGCCAGCGGGACTATGCCGATCTTCCCGGGCTGATACACAGCTGGGACGTGTGCCTGATGCCGTTTGCGCTCAATCAATCGACCCGCTTTATCAGCCCCACCAAAACACTGGAATATCTGGCGGCAGGCTGCCCGGTTGTCAGCACCCCGATTCGCGATGTGGTCACCAGCTACCCGCACATCGTGGCGATTGCCGACAACCCCGATGACTTTGTGGCAGCGTGCGCGGCTGCATTACACCGGAGCCCTGAGAAGGTGGCCAGTGACCTGGAGGCTGTGCGGGGTTTGCTTGAGCGCACATCGTGGGATCAGACCGCCAGCGCCATGACTGCCCTGATGGTGAACCACGGCAAGGCGGCGGTGACACAAAGCGAGGAAGCAGAAGTAGAAGAGATGGAACAGCTGGAACAGCCGCAGTTGCACATGAGGTCATCGCTGCACACATCAGCGTCTGCTGTTTTGAAAAGACCGTTTCTCAAGCCTTTGACGCTGAAACACAAGCGTGTTTTGGCAGTTGAGCCTGTCACGCCTGCTGCCAATTAGGCGGACATAAAGCCGCAGTGTCCCGGCGCATTATTTTTTAACTTTCAGCATTGACAAGAGCCCATCATGACCGTCCTGACCTCCGTAAAAACCTCAAAAAAACACAACTCAGCCACAGCTGGCTCAACTGGCACAGCCCGCCACAGACCATTGGGCGGCTATGACTATCTGATCGTGGGCGCGGGCTTTGCGGGCAGTGTGCTGGCTGAACGGCTGGCCAGCCAGCTGGATCGCCGTGTGCTGCTGATTGACCGGCGCAGCCACGTGGGCGGCAATGCCTACGACTGCCTGGACGCGGCGGGCGTGATGATTCACCGCTACGGCCCGCATATTTTTCACACCAATGCCGAGCGGGTGATGGACTATTTGTCGCAGTTCACCGACTGGCGTCCTTACGAGCATCGGGTTCTGGCTTCAGTCGATGGCCAGCAGGTGCCGATTCCGATCAACCTGACAACCATCAATTCTCTTTATGGCCTGAACCTGAATCCGGCCGAAGCAGCGCAGTTTCTTGCAGCCCGCGCTACGCCCAACCTGAACATCGTCAGCTCGCGCGATGTGGTGATCAGCCAGGTTGGACTGGAGCTGTACCAGAAGTTTTTTGAAGGCTATACCAGGAAACAGTGGGGCATTGATGCGTCGCAACTGGACAAGGCCGTGACCTCGCGTGTGCCAACCCGCACCAGTCTGGACGACCGTTATTTTCAGGATCGTTACCAGTGCATGCCTTTGCTGGGCTACACCCGCATGTTCGAGAAAATGATTGACCACCCGAACATTGATTTTTTCCCCAACACCGACTACGCCGATGTTGCGCATACCACCAGGTTTGGCCACATCATTTACACCGGCCCGGTCGATGAATATTTTGACCACTGCTATGGCAAGCTGGCCTATCGGTCATTGCGGTTTGAGCACAGCACGTTAGACCAGCCGCGATTTCAAAAAACTGCCGTGGTCAATTACCCGTCACTCGATGTGCCGCACACCCGCATCACCGAGTACAAGCACCTGACCGGCCAGATGCACCCAAAGACCAGCATCACGCATGAGTTCCCCACCGATGAGGGCGACCCGTACTACCCCATTCCCACACCAGAAAATGCCGCGCTGTACCGGCGTTATGAAGAACTCGCTGAGCAGACTGCAGGCGTAACTTTTACCGGACGTCTGGGCACGTACCGCTACTACAACATGGATCAGGTGGTAGCGCAAAGCTTGACGCTTTACAACAAGATTGCAGAGGCCATGGGCGTATCGACCGAAGTAGCGCAGCCGCAGGAACAGCGGGTACTGGCCACCGCTTGAAAAGGTCTGGACATGGCACAAAAAATCTTGCTGACCGGAGGCGCTGGCTATATCGGCAGCCACACCGCCGTGGCGCTGGTGGATGCTGGCTATGAGCCGGTGATCCTGGACAACTTTTCAAACAGCCAGCCCGCAGTGTTAAACCGTCTCGCGCAAATTGTTGGCCGCCCTTTGACGTGTGAGCGCGGTAATGTGCTGGACAGCGGGTGGGTGAAAGATATTCTGGAAGCTCACAACATCAGCGCTGTGATTCATTTTGCAGGCTGCAAAGCGGTGGGCGAGAGCATGGCCAACCCACTGAAGTACTACCGCATCAACGTGGGCGGCACGGTCAGCCTGCTCGAAGCAATGCAGGCTGCGGGTTGCCAGGTGGTGGTGTTTTTAAGCAGTGCAACGGTTTACGGCGACCCAGCATCGTCCCCCATTACAGAAGATTTCCCGCGCCAGCCAGCCAATCCGTACGGCTTGACCAAGGCAACCTGTGAGGACATTCTGGCGTCTGTTTGCAGCTCTGACGAGCGGTGGCGAGCCGGGGTGTTGCGCTATTTCAACCCGGTGGGTGCGCACCCCAGTGGTTTGATTGGCGACGATCCCAGCGGTGTCCCGAATAATTTGATGCCCTATGTAGCGCAAGTTGCTGTGGGCCAGCGCCCCCGGCTGGATATTTTTGGCGACGACTATCCAACGCCGGACGGCACTGGCGTGCGCGACTACATCCATGTGCAAGACCTGGCGCAGGGCCATGTAGCAGCAGTGCGCACACTGCTGGATGGCGCAGGCAGTTTCACCGTCAACCTCGGCGCAGGGCATGGCCATAGCGTGCTCGAAGTCGTGCGTGCATTCGAGATAGCCAGCGGTCAGTCTGTACCGTACCGAATGGCACCAAGACGGCCGGGTGATGTAGCCGCTTATTGGGCAGACCCGTCCCAGGCATTCAATCTGCTGGGCTGGTGCACGCGCCAGGGATTGAGTGACATGTGCACAGACTCCTGGCGCTGGCAGCAAAGCAGTGCGCAAGACCCTCATGCAGTTTCAAAGCAGGAGGCGCAATCAGAAACCATGGAGGCGCTGTCATAGCCAGTAAATGCTATCAAATCAGTAGCTGCTTACGCGCTGTTTACGTGGGCTAGAGGTCTAAAACACTTGAATTTTAACGACTGCATCATAAAATTTCTGTTTCGCCCGTATGTGCCATCCTGCAACAGTTCGTAATCTGCAAGGCAAAGAATACGTCATCAAAATTCGGCAAATTGCAGTTGCCTGTTCAGCCCGGATAAGATAAATGATGGTTAAAAATTTGTTATCTGAATTTGAAGAAAATCTGCGCGTTCAGGGAATGGAATCTTCCCTGGACTTTTTGAACCAGCGAGTGCCTCACCGTTTTACTGCTATCTTTCAGTTGAATACAGACCACCTGGCAGTCGTCAGACTGGTCGACAAACTGAACGATGCATCGACAACGCTGGCTTCGCCAGTACCTTTTACCGACAGTTTTTGTGAGCTGGTGCTTCGCGATGGCGCGGTGATGACATCCAATTCAGTTGCTGACAAAAGATTTGACGGAAAATTTTCTCAGGGCACTGTCATCAGTTATGTCGGGTTGCCGCTGGTGAAGCCTGGCGGCGAATTGTTCGGAAGTTTGTGCCATCTGGATTATCGGGAAAACAGCATTGACGAGGACGAATTTGTATTCCTGCAACACATTGCAGCTGTAGTGTCGCGGTATCTGTAGCCCGGCTGCCGCTGTTCATGCGCTGACAGTTTTCAACACAACCCTGAGCAATCACGATTTGCCGTGTTTTGCACACGGCATGCATTGCGGTTTATGGACAATTATCTTGACGCACTCCAGTGGCCAGCCATGGCAGTTACCTTGCTGTCAGCCTGGCTGGTAGGGTCTCAGTCCAAGCAGAAGCGCAGCATAGGTTTCTGGTTTTTTATTGCCAGCAACATCCTGTGGGTGGTCTGGGGCTGGCATGACGGCGCTATCGCTTTGATAGCCCTGCAAATTGGATTGTTTGCATTGAATGTGCGCGGCGCCATGAAGAACGACGACAGCAAGTAGTCATCCGAATGGGCGGCCGTCATTCCCGGCAATAGCGGGAATCCGGTTGCGATGCCAAAACTGGTCAACAAACGTACTACCGGACTGGATCCCCGCCTTCGCGGGGATGACGGAGGGTTCCGGACTGAAGGCTTGTTCAAAATCAGATGTTTAAAGCTTCTAGCCAATGTAAATAGCGCGCAGCCAGCTCCCGTATCTATAGCAATAATTGACACCAGGGCAGATTTAAGAACCCGTCATTCCCGGCAATAGAGGGAATCCAGTAACGATGCCAAAGCTACTCAACAAACGTACCACCGGACTGGATCCCCGCCTTCGCGGGGATGACGGAATTCTAAGGTTTAAGGATGTGTACAAAATAAGATGCTTTAAGCCGCTAGCCCACGTAAATAGCGCGCAGCCAGCTCCCATATCTATAGCAATAATTGACACCAGGGCAGAATTTAAAAACCGTCATTCCCGCGAAAGCGGGAATCCAGTAAAGATGCCAAAACTGGTCAACAAACGTACCACCGGACTGGATCCCCGCCTTCGCGGGGATGACGGAGGGTTCGTACAAAATAGTAACTACTCAGCTCCTTTACACGTCATTGCGGGCTTGACCCGCAATCCATGAACCCGCACTGTTGCAAGTACCGCAGGGGATATGGATCCCCCCGGAT
>JAYUVG010000151.1:0-4625 GCA_043754255.1 Polaromonas sp.
GCTTATGACGGCGTTCAGCCCGATGCAGGCTGCTGGCCGTCAGGTAAATCTTCAGGTTTGCGTCCGGAAAAACGACCGTGCCCATGTCCCTGCCATCAGCTACCAGGCCGGGCAGGGTGCAAAAACTGTGCTGCAGAGCCAGTAATGCCGACCGAACCTCGGGATGTACTGATATTTTCGAGGCTGCCATGCCTATTTCCTCAGTACGAATGGCAGTCGATACATCTTGATCTGAAAGCCAGATATGGTCATCAGCAAAACGTACAGGCAGACTACGCGCGATGCTGGCCACCCCAGCGCCATCACTTAAATCAACGCCTTTTTGGCCAGCTGCAAAAGCAGCCAGGCGGTACAGAGCCCCTGAATCGAGGTAGTGATAGCCCAAACGTTGCGCGACTGCAGATGCGAGCGTGCCCTTGCCGGAGGCCGTCGGGCCATCAATACAAATAACCGGGATATTGGCTAAGTCCATTTGCGCCACTGAAAATAGCGTTTCAAAATAATCCGGAAAGGTTTTCGCAACACACTTGGGGTCAAGAATGCGTATTGGCAGCTTTGCAGGGTTAAACGCTGCCAATGCAAAACACATGGCGATTCGGTGGTCGTCGTAGGTTTGAATGGGCGCTGTCTGCCAGGCGGCAGCGCTTGCGGGCGGCGTGATTTTCAGATAGTCATGGCCTTCTTCAACCACGGCGCCCAGCTTGCGCAGCTCGCAAGCCATGGCAGCGATGCGATCCGTTTCTTTGACGCGCCAGCTGGCAATATTACGAAGCACAGTGGTGCCTTCAGCGTACAGCGCCATAACCGCCAATGTCATCGCGGCATCCGGAATGTGGTTGCAGTCCAGATCAATCGCTTTGAGTGGCCAATGGTTTGCGGTATCACCAGCCTTGCAGGGATAAATTTTCAAGGAATTGGGCGTGCTTTCAATCTGCGCACCCATCAGTCGGGCGGCTTCGACAAAGCGGATATCGCCTTGAATGGAATCAGTCCCCAAACCTTTGATTTCAAGATGATTCAGGCCTCTAGCCGACGTAAACAGCGCGCAAGCAGCTATGAAATAGCTAGCAGACGACGCATCGCCCTCGACATGGATATGACCCGGAGACAGATACTTGCTGCCCGCTGGAATCGTGAAACTCTTCCAATGGTCGCGCTGAATAAAAATACCAAACCGGGCCAACAAATTCAGCGTAATTTCGATATACGGTGTGGATATCAACTCCCCCACAACTTCAATGCGAATGTCGTGTGTGGCAACCAACGGTAGCGCCATTAGCAGGGAGCTTAAAAATTGACTCGATACGTCACCGCGAACGCGGATTGGGTCGCTAAGCTTTAACTGCCCAACAGGTTTTGCATGCAGCTTCAACGGTGGAAAGCCGCTGCTGCCCAAGTAATCAATATTGCAGCCCAGTTGCCGCAGTGCATCCACCAGGTCGCCAATGGGCCGCTCATGCATGCGCGCCACCCCAGACAATTCAAACTCACCTCCCAGCATGGCCAGGGCTGCAGTCAGTGGCCGCATGGCTGTACCAGCGTTGCCCATAAAAAGATGGATATTGTCTTGTTTGAGAATACCGCCCAAACCTTCAATGGTGGCTGTAGTGCCATCCCGTTTAATCCCGCAACCCAACTGCCCCATTGCAGTCAGCATGACCTGGGTGTCATCTGATGCCAGCAAATCGTGCACAACGGTTTGACCCTGGCACAAAGCTGCAAGCAACAAAACCCGGTTCGAAATGCTTTTTGATCCCGGCAGTGTGATCGTGCCACTGACCGACACCAGCGGCGGGATGTCCAGATACTCAATATTGAACATGCAGTCAGCTTATTTTGGTGGCTTGCTGGAACTGATACGCCAATTTGCCCGGGTATTGCTGGCTTGTTCGATCAGGCGCTCGAGTGCATCACCGTCACTGGTTGCAATCAAACGTTCAAAAGCATGAAGTGTTGACTGGAAGATTTTTGACTGTGCCAGCAGCTCTTCACGATTGGCCACCAAAATATCGCGCCACATCTTGGGGTCGCTGGCTGCAATCCGGGTGAAATCCCTGAAGCCGGGCCCAGCCAATGCAAGGTGGTCAGCCCCCTGTGGCTGGTTTGTAATGCTGTTTATCAATGCAAAAGCAATCAGGTGGGGCAAATGGCTGACAGCTGCATAGGCCGCATCATGGGCTTGTGGCGACATCTGTGTGACGCTACAACCAAGTGCCGTCCACAAACTGATGGCTTTATTGAGCTGCACGGTAAAAGTTCGCTCAATGGGCGTCAAAATAACCTGCCTGCCCGAGTAGAGACTGGCATCTGCATGCTCAACGCCAGCGACTTCCTTGCCGGCAATAGGATGGGCCGGTACAAAACAGCCTACGTTGTCTCGCAATACACGCCGCGCCGCGTCTACAACATCACGCTTGGTGGAGCCCACATCCATGATCAAAGTGTTGGGCGTGACCAAATGCCGAATCGCCTTGAAGGTTGCTTCAGTCGCGGACACCGGCACTGCCAGCAACACAATATCTGCACCCGATACGGCCAGTAACGCTGATGGAGCCTCGACGTCAATGACCCCCATTTGCCTTGCCCGCTCTGTGGTCGATGGAGACTTGCTGTAACCAACCACACGCTTGACCAAACCTGCTTTTTTCAAGGCCAATGCGAACGAGCCACCCATCAATCCGCAACCGATAAGTCCCAGTTGTTCAAACATGGCGATTCCAGATATTTTTATTGTTCATAAGATGCTGGCCATTGTTGTCAATGACATGGTCTTCGGATTCAGTCGTTGATGGGATAGGCACCGAGCATTTTGTAAAAAGCACAGAGCTGCTTTAACTCCGACAAGGCCGCTTTCACGTTTGCCTGTGATGGGTGGCCTTGCAGGTCAATGTAAAAGTAATATTCCCATTGCCCTGATCGGGCGGGACGGGATTCAAAACGCGTCATTGAGACGCCATGCTCCTTGAGAGGCACCAGCAGGTCGTGCACAGCCCCGGGACGGTTCGCCACAGACACCACCAAACTGACGCAATCTTTTTGCGTTGCAGCAGGCGCTGCCAATGTTTCAGGCAAACAAATGACGGCAAACCGCGTACGGTTTAACGCGTCGTCCTGAATACCACGGGCAGGCATGAACAAACCGAGTTGTGATCCCGCTTGCTCGCTTGCTATGCCTGCCCAGGCGGGATTTGTTGAAGCCAGACGAGCGCCTTCTGCATTGCTCGATGCTGCATGACGCTCAGCATTAGGCAAATGCGCCGTGAGCCAATCCTGGCACTGCGCCAAAGCCTGCGGATGCGCATACACCGCTTCAATTCCTTCCATGTTGTCAGACAGGCGCAGCAGGTTGTGCCTGACCATCAGGCTGGTTTCACCAATGATGTGGAGTGGGGTGGTGAGCAACAGGTCAAGCGAGCGTGAGATAACACCCTCGGTCGAATTTTCAACTGGCACAACGCCATAGCCTGCACCGCCAGCGGCTGTTACGCGAAACACTTCGTCAATACTTGTGCAGGGAACGTGTTCCATACTTTGGCCAAAAAAAGCCAGAGATGCCTGTTCACTGAAGGTGCCCGATGGCCCCAGATACGCAACACGCACTGGTGATTCCAGAGCCAGGCAGGCTGACATGATTTCACGCCAGATGGCCGCCAGATGCTTGCCTTGCAGTGGGCCGGAACTGGAATTCTGGATTTTTTCAATAACCTGCGCAACCCGGTCAGGCCTGAAAAACGGCGTGCCTTCATGCTTTTTGATGGCACCCACCGCTTGAGCCAGCAAAGCGCGCTGATTCATCAGAGTCAGCAGTTGCTGGTCAATCTCGTCAATTTGAATACGCAAACCTGAAAGGGTAGAGCTCATAAGTGCAAACAATGGAAAGTTAAAAAGCGACCAAACGGGGCATCGAATACATCCGTCAAAATAGGCGGAAGGCAGGCGCCCGTTTCGTCAATTGTCCTGTCCTTTATCTGCTGCTGAATCATCAATTGCCGGGCTGTCAATTGGCAGCTCACCTGGCGCGTCTTCCAGGGCAGCATCGTTTTCAACAATTCTCTGCAAGCCACTGAGTTGCGAACCCTCGTCCAGGCCGATCAGTGTGACACCCTGAGTAGCGCGGCCCATCTCACGGATTTCACTGACGCGGGTTCGCACCAACACTCCCTTGTCAGTGATCAGCATGATTTCATCGTCGGCATGTACCAGTGTTGCAGCCACGACCTTGCCGTTGCGCTCACTTTGTTGAATGGCAATCATGCCCTTGGTGCCGCGTCCGTGGCGGGTGTATTCAGTAATGGACGTACGTTTGCCAAAACCATTTTGTGTGGCGGTCAACACACTTTGCTGTTCGTCTTCAGCCACCAGCATGGCAATGACACTTTGACCCGGGTCCAGCGCCATACCGCGCACCCCCCGGGCATTGCGGCCAAGCGGCCGGACATCTTCTTCATCAAAGCGAACTGCTTTGCCGCCATCGCTGAACAGCATCACATCCTGCTTGCCATCCGTCAGCGCTGCGCCGACGAGATAGTCACCATCATCGAGGTTGACAGCAATGATGCCGCCCTTGCGCGGGTTGTTGAATTCGTCAAGTGCTGTTTTCTTGACGGTACCCATCGAGGTGGCCA
>JAYUVG010000152.1:0-12223 GCA_043754255.1 Polaromonas sp.
CTTGATTTCGCTGCGGCAGACACGCCGCATCCGTCGCTAAACATGGTTTTCTGCTTAAGAACTAAAGAGTGGTTTGCCTGAGTGTTTTTACGGAGGTCAGGGAGGAGCCCCCAACGGGGGCGGGGGACACGTAGTAAAAATACTCAGGCAAGCCGCTCGCTTCAAAAACGTTTCACCAACCGTCAAACCGGAACCAACACATAATCATGTGTAAACTAATCGGCAAATTTACGGATAACAGTTATGCAAGCAACTAAAGCCAACGTCAACGTCAATTTCACAGGCTCAGTGAACCAGGCGTTGCTCAAGCGCGCAAAAGTCATCGCCGCCAAAAACGACACGTCCATCAATGCGTTGTTCAATGCCGAGCTGCGCTATCTGGTGGAGACTTTTGATGCCGCCGAGAAGTCAGGAAACCAGAACTACAAAAGCCTGCTTGATTTTTCATTGGGCAACGCCGATGAAGTCACAACGCTCGGCAAGCTGGGCATTGATCAGACGGAAGATCTCTTTTTGCTGATGGCGCAGGCCCGTTTACCGATGCCGCGCTTGCCTGATGCGGTGACGCAAGGCATAGTGGAAAAACTGCATCTGTTGCCTGTTGCCTCCTGATGCCACCAGCGTCCGAAGTTGTTTTGCTCCCGGATGCCGGGCCGCTCATCACGCTGGCTTATGCCGATGCACTGGACGTACTGTTCAAGCCGGGCTGGCGCGTGGCGGTGGTTGACATGGTGCTGCATGAAGTCACGCGCAGCCAGACGCCAACAAGCGACAAGCTGGCCCGATGGGTTAAACACCATCAACTGACAGTGTTGGCAACGCAAACCTGTGCGCAATACCGGCAAGAAATAACGCAACCGGGTACATTGCCGCAGCGAAAAGCCAACCTGGGCGAGCTGGCAGTACAGGAAACCATCAACCAGTTTGCCTTGCAGCAACCGCCCCAAACGGCTGTGTTTTTATTTGAAGATCACCGCATTGCGCGGGCCAGTTTTTTCTTGCCAGAGCACTGCCAAAAAATCAGCACCCGGGCTTTTTTGATGTTTTTAGAACAAAAAGGCTGGATTGCGTGTGCCAGCGCGATTGAACGGCAAGCGATTCAAGCTGGGCGAGCATTCTCCCAATCGCGGTTTCCTCCCACTAATAACGGCAAAGCGCCTCTTTAACCCACCACGGCCACGGCGTATCTGCCTCCGCGAATGTCCCCCGCCCCCGTTGGGGGCTCCTCCAAGATTTCGCTGCGGCAGACACACCATACCCGTTGCTAAACTGGGTTTCGCAATTCCAAAGAAATAGCCCAAAGAGCGGTTTGCCTGAGTGTTTTTACGGAGGTACAGGAGGAGTCCCCAACGGGGGCGGGGGACACGTAGTAAAAATACTCAGGCAAGCCGCTCGCTGTCACCATAGATCACCAAATCTCGTGTAACCACATCTTCACTGACTGCCTTGAACCAAAATAAAACAGGTTTTACGTCCCAGACTGCTATACTCTTAGGCTTTGCTAGCAAACCCGCATCTGGCTTGATTCTGATCAAATCGCATAGCTAACAAGATGCACAATTTTGGACCTTTTGAACAATGACGACTATTCGCGTAAAAGACAACGAGCCCTTTGATGTAGCGCTGCGCCGCTTCAAGCGCACCATCGAAAAACTCGCCCTGCTGACCGACCTCCGGGCTCGCGAGTTTTATGAAAAGCCAACGGCTGAGCGCAAGCGCAAAAAAGCAGCTGCTGTCAAGCGCAACTACAAACGAATTCGTGCCATGCAATTGCCCAAAAAGCTGTTCTAAAACATACCGCTTTACCGCAACACAAAAAACCCGCATGATTGATTTCTGCGGGTTTTTTTACTTTCAAGCCACTTCAAGGATTTGCCATGCTGCTCAAAGACCGGGTTACCGAAGACATGAAAACCGCCATGCGCGCCAAAGACAGCGAGCGCCTGGGCACCATTCGCCTGCTGCTGGCGGCCTGCAAGCAAAAAGAAGTTGATGAGCGCGTGGTGCTCGATGATGTACAGGTCATCGCCATCATCGACAAAATGATCAAGCAGCGCAAAGACTCGATTGAGGCTTTCACAAAAGCCGCCAGACAAGACATGGCCGACAAAGAGGCGCAGGAAATCACGGTGCTCAAGGCATACCTGCCTGCGCGTTTGAGTGCTGACGAAGTGCTGGCCGCAGTCAAAACGATCGTGGCAGATTTGGGAGCCAGCAGTCCGGCAGACATGGGAAAAGTCATGGGCGCCGCCAAAGCTGCATTGGCAGGCAAGGCAGAAATGGGGCAAATTTCCACCGCTGTAAAAGCTGCGCTTGCAGGCTAAGCTTGATTGACAGGCGGCAATTAATTATCCTGACAGCGCAAAAATGAGACATTGCTGCGCTGAAGTTGTTAAAAATCCGTTTTGCGTCCGGTCGCGTCAAGCCTGGACATCCTATCGGTATTAAGCTGCGCAGAGGTCGTCGCCCTCGTCGGGCAGCAATAAATTTCAAAAGTTGAAGTGACTTGCAAACACCGGGCATCACAACAGCTTGGCCTGGTTAACTAAAAAGAAAAAATTCATGCACTGCACACACCCATTTGAACCCCGTCCAGCAAATCAGTTTAAGAATACTTCAGCCCAATTAAAATGCGGGCAAGCTGCTATATTATTAATAGCAACGTTGGTGACGCTGGTGACGTTTGTCGCGCATGCACAAACCCCTGCAAGCCTGGAAAAAGAACCCAGCCTTGCTTACACCATCAAAAAGTCTGACAACCTGATCAAGTTCGGCCGCGACATGCTGGTTGACCCAAAGACCTGGCCAGATATTGCAAAACTCAATCGCCTGAAAAACCCGAATGCGATTTTCCCCGGGCAAAAGCTGGACATTCCACTGCGCTTTCTCAAGTCCAAACCAGCAGGCGGCAAGATCATCAGCGCTGAAGGCAGTGTCACGCTCGGCAATACCGCAGCTTTGGCAGGCGCGGCTATTGCTGATGGCGGCACACTTAAAACCGGCCCCAACAGCTCGGCCGTGATTGAATTGGGAGACGGCAGCCGGGTCAAGATTTTGCCCAACAGCCTGGCAGAAGTGGTGACCAACCGCAACTACGCGATGCGCGATGCCTCAAGCAGCGGCTCCACCAATTGGTTTTCTGGATTAATGCGTCTTTCTGAAGGCGCGCTGGAGGCTCTGGCCAGTAAAACCGCCAACCGCGCCACGCCACTCAAAATTGAAACGCCGACATCAATTGTTGGCGTGCGCGGCACCGAATTTCGGGTTGCGTTTGACGACCCATTGAGCAAAGCAGCGCGCACTGAGGTGATTGAAGGCCTGGTGCGTGCTGACAACCCGGCGCAAAAAAGCGGTGCTGACTTGCCCAAGGGAAGCGGAGCGGTGGTCAAGCCAGATGAAAAAAATATCAAGGTTGTGCAATTGTTGCCAGCGCCTGACTTGTCCAACATCACCAACGAAGTGCTCAAGCCTCTGGGCAGCTGGCCGATGCCAAATTTGCCGGGCGCAAGCGGCTACCACGTGCAAGTTGCCAGCGACGAAAAGTTTGACAAAATTGTGCGTGACCTGAAAGTGACAACCGCGAGCGCTGACCTGGCCAGCCTGCCCAATGGCAACTGGTACGCCCGTGTACGGGGCATTGATGGCGTTGGCCTGGAAGGCTTTAACAGTGTCAAACTGATTGCGGTCAAAGATGGCCAATGGAAGGTGAGCAATTCAACCATGAGCGTGGTGGACGGGAAAACCCAGCTTGGCTGGACCGGCCAGCAAGCCGGTGGCCAGGCCATGCCGGGCGGCAATTACTCTGCCGTGCTGGCCCGCAACGCAGCACTGACTGAATCAGCAGCAACGATTCAAGGCGCCAGTAATCAGACCAGTTTGATGCTGGGTGACTTGATGCCAGGCACTTACTACATTCGGCTGCAAAACGAGGCTGGCCTGCGCAGTGAAATTTACCGCTTTGACATAACAGGAAACTGGGCTAAAACCGTGTTCGACCAGACATCGGTTCTGCAAGCGGTGAAGTAAGCGTGATGCCTGGGCACAGTGTGTACGCCGCTGCCCGATAGCAAGAAAATTTGCATATCGTGACATAAGACTGTTTTTTAAAGTCCTTGCAGCTTCCAGTTTGCCTGAACCCCGGTTTTCAGGGTTACAAACCAGTTCAGCTTTCACAGCTACCTGTTTTAAAAAAGTAACCCCATGAACTTTTCAGCATCCTCTTTTTTCCTGCCTGATCTAGGTCTAGCCAAAACAAATAGCGCGCTAGCTGCTCCTGTTTTCATAGCAATTGGTTTATTTGCCTTCAGTTCCAGCCAGGCGCAACTGATAGCTCCTCCAACTGGCTCAGATCAGCCTGTCCTGGTCTACACAGTCAAGCCCCAGGACAATCTGATCATTCTCGGCAACACCCTGCTCAATGGCCTGCAGTCCTGGGTCGGCGTTGCCCAGTACAACGGGCTGAAAAACCCCAACCTGATCCACTCCGGTCAAAAGCTCAATATCCCATTGCAATACCTTGCTGCCAAGCCATCCGGTGGCAGCGTTATCAGCACGTCTGGCGATGTCACCACGGGTGGTCAAAGTGTTGTAAAAGGTGCGCCTATTGTGGAGGGCGCCCGGTTTAAAACCGGCCCCAACAGCTCAGCAGTCATTGAGCTGGGCGATGGCAGCCGAATCAAATTGCTGCCCAACACACTGGCTGAAGTGGTCAGCAATCGTGACTACGCCATACGCGATGCGTCTGCCAGCGGGTCTACCAACTGGTTTTCAGGCTTGATGCGGCTGACCAGCGGCGCATTGGAGGCGTTTGCGGCCAAAAATGTAAAACGCGCAACCGCTTTGAAGATTGAAACACCCACCGCAACACTTGGCGTGCGGGGCACGCAATTTCGGGTCGCCTTTGACGACCCGACCACCCTGAGCGCGCGAACCGAAGTGCTGGAAGGCCTGGTACGTGCTGACAACCCGGCGCAAGCAGCAGGCGCTAACTTGCCGATGGGTACAGGCGCCGTGGTTAAACCGCAGGACAAAGTCGTCAATGTGGTCAATTTGCTGCCCGCGCCAGATCCCGCTGGCATAGCATCAATGCTTTTGCAGCCTGATGTCAGCATGGCGCTGCCCCAGCAGGCAGGCGCTGCCCATTTGCGTGTGGTGATTGCGCGTGATGCGCAGTTTGACAACATCGTGCGCGAGTTGAAAGTGCCAGCAGGCGCGCCAGCCAATTTGTCTGGCCTGAGCAATGGCAACTGGTATGCCCAGGTACGCGGTATCGATGGCATCGGGCTGGAAGGGTTTAACACCGTCAAACTGATCACGGTGCAAGACGCGCCGCCCACAGACCCCTGGCGTACTGGTGGCGACAGACTCATCAGCCTGCGGCTGGAATCTGGCAACACATTGATTACCTGGACCGCGTCTTCAGACGACCGCCCGGCACAGCGCTACCAGGCGCTGATGGGAGCGAGCGCTTCGTTGCTTCAACCTGCAGGGGCTAATGCTAACGCTGGCGCGCGCGAGCTTGATCTGGGCCCCCTCAAGCCGGGCACTTACTTTATTGCCCTGCGCACCACGGCTGCCAGCGGCAGTAGGGCCGACAGTGCAACCTACCGCTTTACCTTGACCGAAAACTGGGGGCAAACCGTGTTTGGCATGGTGTCTGCGCTGCAAAGCGTGAAGTAAGCATGTTGCGTTGTACCGATTTTTATGAAGCAAGCAAACACCCCTGCCCGCTACTGGTCGATCACCGAAATAGCGCGTGCCCTGATCAGCAGCAACGCGTTGTCCAGCATCACTACGCAAGATGCGATTCTGCTGGCTCAGCGAATGCGCGTGTGCCAGGTCGCCAGCGGTGCGGTTTTACTCAGGGCAGGCAGTACCAACACTGACTTTATGGCACTTATTCTTGAAGGCGAAGCGGTTGTTGAATGCACTAACGCAGCTACAGGCGAGCCGATGGTGCTCAGTGTTGTGACGGCTCGTCAAATGATTGGCGAAATGGGAGTGGTGGCCAACAGCCCGCGTTCAGCAACCATCACGGCGGCAAGCGACATGGTGGTCGCCATTTTGGATCAATCGGCTTTTGCGCTGCTTATCAAACAGCAACCGAACGTTGCTTGTGGATTTTTATGCAGCCTGCTGCAAGGCACAACCGACCGGCTGCGCGAGTCCAATCGCAAACTGCAGACCCTGGCATCGATTAACAAAAGCCTGATGGAAGAGCTGCATTCATCCAGACAAAACGAAAGCAATCTGGCAGAGCTTTACGCGTCAACCAGTGTTTTTGGCGCGTTGACTTCCTAGAAGCCTGGTTACTTTCCCATCAACTGGGTGAGTTTGTCGGCTTCAAACGTACATTTAAGCGCCGCATCAGCGGGCAGGCAGTCTTTGGCAGCGCCATTGTTTGACAGCTTTTCAATCGCTTGCCACAAGAGCGCAATCTGCTGATCCTGGGTGGAAGCGTTGTCAATCAAACCCTTCATGGCCAAAGACACCGGGTCGTCTTCCAGCGTGATGCCGTAGGCTGCAAATGTGGGGGCCAATGCCTGCGTGACATCAGCCGACGCATCGTTTTTGGACGGAATAATGCGGGCCGGTATACCGACTGCGGTGGCCCCCGCAGGCACGGGCTTGATCACCACTGCGTTGCTGCCAATCTTGGCACCGTCGCCAACCAAAAAGCCACCCAGTATCTTGGCGCCAGCACTGACCACCACGTTTTTGCCCAGTGTCGGGTGGCGTTTGGCACCCTTGTAAAGCGACGTGCCGCCCAGCGTGACGCCCTGGTAAATGGTGCAGCCGTCGCCAATTTCTGCGGTTTCGCCCACCACCACGCCCATCGCATGGTCAAAAAATACGCAGCTGCCGATTTTTGCGCCCGGGTGAATTTCAATGCCCGTCAACATGCGGGAAATGTGAGAAATAAATCTCCCCAGCCATTTAAAACCGTTGTGCCAGCACCAGTGCGCGCGGCGGTGCAGCACCAGCGCGTGCAGGCCTGGGTAGCAGGTCAGCACCTCCCAGGTGGTGCGGGCGGCCGGGTCGCGGTCAAGGATGCAGGCAATGTCTGAGCGGATACGTGAAAACATGTGTGCAAGTTTAGGTGTCGGGGTGGATGTTTGCTGAAGGCACTTTTTTTAAAATCATTTTGGCGATGCCGCGCAGGATGTGAATCTCTTCCGGGCGCAGTTGCGCGCGGTTGGCCAGCTGGTTCAACCGCGGCATCAGCTTTTTAGGCGCTGCGGGGTCTAAAAAGTCCAGCGCCACCAGGGCTTCCTGCAGGTGTTCAAGCATGCCTGCAACTTCTTTGGCGTCGGCCAGCTGGGGCTCAGGCGTAGCTGGTTCGACGCCAAACCCTCCCAGCGCTTCACGCCAGTCGTAAGCTATCAACTGCACGGCAGCGGCCAGATTGAGCGAGCCAAAACTTGGGTTTGTGGGAATGCTCAGGGCAACATTGCAGCGGTACACATCGTCGTTTTGCATGCCAAAGCGCTCAGAGCCGAATAAAAATGCAACGCCTTCGGGAAGCTCAGCCATCTCAGCCCCTGCAGCGGTATTTAACCCATTTTTAAGTATCAAATCGGCCTCTAGCCCTTGTGAAATGCGCGCAAGCAGCTCCTGATTTAATAGCAATGCGAAGTGCTCGCGTGGCATTCGGGTGGGCGGGCCAAAATCACGCGGTGTCATCGCAGTGGCGCACAGGTGCGTCATGCCGCCAAGTGCTTCATCCAGCGTCTGAACAATTCGCGCATTTTTCAAAACGTCCAGCGCGCCGCTGGCTCGTTGAATCGTTTCTTCACGCTTGAGCACATTGGCCCAGCGCGGCGCCACCAGCACCAGGTCGTCAAAGCCCATGACTTTCATCGCACGCGCGGCAGCGCCCACATTGCCAGCGTGGCTGGTGTTGATCAAGATGAAACGGGTTTTCAAAATGGTTTGCAAAAAGCAGCAAGGTAAAATGGTATTGTCGCTGCCCCCGATTGTCGGGACGCAGACCCTTCCTGCTCTTTTACACCTCTATGGCCGCCAATTTACATCCCATGCTCAATGTGGCTATCAAAGCTGCACGCGCCGCCGGCGCCATCATCAACCGCGCAGCCCTTGACGTTGAATCGGTTCGCATTTCAACCAAGCAAATCAATGACTTTGTCACCGACATCGACAAAAAAGCCGAAGAAGCCATCATTGAGACGCTGCTGACCGCCTACCCCACACACGGCATGCTGGCCGAAGAATCGGGCAGCGAGCATGGCGCGCAGGGCTCAGACTTTGTCTGGATCATTGACCCGCTGGACGGCACGACCAATTTCATTCACGGCTTTCCCGTGTACTGCGTGTCCATTGCGCTGGCGGTGAATGGCAAAGTTGAGCAAGCCGTGGTGTACGACCCCACCCGCAACGATATTTTTTGCGCCACCAAAGGCCGCGGCGCGTACATGAACGACCGCCGCATCCGCGTGTCCAAGCGCACACGGCTGCAAGAGTGTTTGATCTCCACCGGCTTCCCGTACCAGCCGGGCAACAAGCTCAAACAACACCTGGCCATGCTGGGCGAAATCATCACGCAAACAGCAGGCGTGCGCCGCCCCGGTGCCGCGGCGCTTGACCTGGCTTATGTAGCCGCAGGCTTTAGCGACGGCTTTTTTGAAAGTGGCCTCAAACCCTGGGACGTGGCGGCCGGCTCACTTTTAATCACCGAAGCAGGCGGACTGGTCGGCAACTACAGCGGCGATTCAGAGTTTTTGCACGAAGGCGAATGCGTAGCAGCCAACCCGCGTATTTACGGGCAGATGGTGAGCACGCTGGCCAAGTACAGCCAGTTCAAACCCACACCCAAAGCCACAAAAACATCGGTGGGCCGGGCTGTTGCGGATGCGCAGACGGACACGACGGTTGAAGCGGCTTTTACTGAATCGGTGGCAGCAAAACCAACACTGACAGTCAAACCGCGCCGCATCAAGCCTGTGCAGGCGGCTGCGCCTGACGCGCGAATCTAGACAGTCTTGCCACGTTATGGCTGTGACTTCAAAACCAACCATTCCAGTCCCAATAGAAGGCAGTCACACGCCCATGATGCGCCAGTACCTGGCCATCAAGGCCGACTACCCGGACACGCTGGTGCTATACCGGATGGGCGATTTTTATGAAGTCTTTTTCGCCGATGCCGAAAAAGCATCACGCCTGCTGGGCATCACGCTGACCCGACGCGGCGCTACCAATGGTGAGCCGATACCGATGGCCGGTGTGCCGTTTCATTCGCTGGAAGGGTACTTGGCCAAGCTGGTCAAGCTGGGCGAATCGGTGGCAATTTGCGAGCAGGTCGGCGATGTGGCAACAGCCAAGGGGCCGGTAGAGCGCAAGGTGATGCGGGTGGTCACGCCCGGTACGTTGACTGACACAGAACTGCTCAGTGAGAAAGCTGAATCGGTACTGCTGGCTGTCCATCAGGGGCCGCGCAATACCCTTGGCCTGGCCTGGCTCAGCGTGACACAAGGCCAGATCAGCCTGGCCGAATGCGCGAGTGACGAACTCGAAGCCTGGATGGTTCGCATTGCGCCCAGTGAGCTGGTCTGCAACGTCGATGCCACGCCAGCGTTTGAAGCCCGCCTGAAAAGCACGCGGTGTGCAGTCACTGCCAGAGCTGCCTGGCAGTTTGATGCGGCGCTGGGTGTGCGCCGCTTGACTGAGCAACTGAAGGTTGCCTCATTGGCTTCATGGCACGCTGAAAGTCTGCACCAGGCACATGCCGCTGCAGCTGCCCTGCTCGGCTATGCCGAACACACCCAGGGCCGCACATTACCGCATGTGCAGAGCTTGCAGGTCGTGCGTTCGGGCGAGTTGATGGATCTGCCGTTGACGACGCGGCGCAATCTGGAGCTGACGCAAACCCTGCGGGGTGAATCGTCACCCACTGTGTTTTCGCTTCTGGACACCTGCTTGACTGGCATGGGCAGCCGCCTACTCAAAAGCTGGCTCTTGAGCCCGCGCCGTGACAGAGCCGTGACAACTGGCAGGCTGCAGGCCGTCACGCATTTGCGTAGCGGCTTGCAGCTTTCGCTGCGTGCGCAACTCAAAGGCGCAAGCGATGTTGAACGCATCACCGCGCGCATTGCGCTCGGCCAGGCGCGCCCGCGTGAACTGGTGGCGCTCCTGCTGACGCTATCAAAAGCAGAGCTGCTTGCGCGCTCTTTATGTGGGCTAGAGCCTTCTTTTGCCCTTTTAAATAGCGTTTTTAATGATTTGCAGCCGCCTGACGGCTGTGCGGAGCTGCTTGAACGCACGCTGCTGGACGAACCTGCAACGTTGGTTCGCGACGGCGGCGTTATCAACCACGGCTGCGACGCTGACCTGGACGAGCTGCGCGCCATTCAAACCAATTGCGATGCGTTTTTACTCGACCTGGAGCAGCGCGAAAAACTGCGCACCGGCATCACCAACCTGCGTGTGCAGTTCAATAAAGTTCACGGCTTTTACATCGAAGTCACGCAAGGCCAGGCCAGCAAAGTGCCTGACGACTACCGCCGCCGCCAGACTTTGAAAAACGCCGAGCGCTTCATCACACCCGAGCTCAAAGCCTTTGAAGACAAGGCGCTGTCGGCGCAGGAGCGAGCGCTGGCGCGAGAGAAGTTTTTGTACGAGCAACTGCTGGATGAATTGCAAGTTTTTATCCCGGCATTGGGCAAGCTGGCCAGAGCGATTGCCAGTCTGGATGCACTGTGCGCCCTGGCCGAGCGCTCTTTGACATTGAACTGGGCACTGCCAGAGTTTGTCAAAGACCCGTGCATTGACATCAAAGCGGGCCGCCACCCAGTGGTTGAAGCGCGATTGGCTGAAACCACGGGCGGCGCATTTATTGCTAACGACTGTTGCCTGCACACCCGGCAGCACATGCAGGTCATTACCGGCCCAAACATGGGCGGCAAATCAACCTACATGCGGCAAGTCGCGCTGATTGTGCTGCTGGCCAGCATGGGCAGCTATGTGCCCGCAGCTGCGTGCAGGCTCGGGCCGATTGACGCGATTCACACCCGCATTGGCGCGGCTGATGACGTGGCCAATGCACAGTCAACCTTCATGCTGGAGATGACTGAGGCCGCGCAAATCCTTCATGCCGCCACGCCGCACAGCCTGGTGCTGATGGATGAAATTGGGCGTGGCACATCGACTTTTGACGGGCTGGCTTTGGCTGGCGGTATTGCCGCGTATTTGCACAACAAGACGCAGGCCCTGACGCTGTTTGCCACGCATTACTTTGAATTGACGGAGTTCCCGGCGCAGCATCACCAGGCTGTCAATGTGCATGTCAGTGCGGTGGAGTCCGGTAACAGCATTGTGTTTTTGCATCAAATTGAGCCTGGCCCGGCGAGTAAAAGCTACGGCATTGCAGTGGCCAAACTGGCGGGTGTGCCCAGCGCTGTTGTGACCCACGCGCGCCATGCTTTGAACGCGCTTGAAGCCCAGCAGGTAAATGCGCGCGCGCAGGTCGATCTGTTCGCAGCGCCGCCAGAAATCATCATTGAAAAAAGCGCCGTGGACAAGGCATTGGGTACGATAGATCCTGATGCCCTGAGCCCGCGTGAAGCGCTCGACGCCTTGTACCAATTGAAAAAATTACTCAACCAAAACCAAACACAAACATGACTTACTGCGTCGCCATCAAACTCAATGCAGGACTGGTTTTTTTGTCAGACTCGCGTACCAACGCAGGGCTGGACCAGATCAGCACCTTTCGCAAAATGATTATTTATGAAAAACCAAATGACCGTTTTATGGTGCTGCTGTCAGCCGGCAATTTGTCAATCTCGCAGTCGGTGCGCGAGATCTTGCAGGTTGAACAGCTCAACGACCAGGAGGGTGGCCGCCCCATCACGATCTGGAACGCCAACAGCATGTTTGACGCTGCACGAGTACTGGGCTCGGCCATTCGCCGCGTGCGGGAGCGCGACGGCGACGACTTGAAACGCTCGGGTGTGGATTTCAACGTGTCGATGGTTTTTGGCGGGCAAATCAAAGGTGAAGGCATGCGCCTGTTTCAGGTGTATTCAGCTGGCAACTTCATTGAAGCCACGTCTGAGACGCCTTACTTTCAGGTCGGTGAATCCAAATACGGCAAGCCCGTGCTAGACCGCGTCCTGACGCCGCAAACGCCGCTGGCGGAGGCCGCCAAATGCGTGCTGGTGTCGATGGACTCGACTATGAAATCGAACCTGTCTGTCGGTCTGCCGCT
>JAYUVG010000153.1:0-2579 GCA_043754255.1 Polaromonas sp.
GGGATTTTTTCACCCGCCGCCACGTCAATCACGTAAATCGTCAGGTCACTCAGCTCGGGGCTGAAGGTGGCGGCCAGGTTGTCGCCGCCTGACTCGACAAACACCACATCAGCGTTCGGGAAATCCACCAGCATGCGGTCAATCGCCTCCAGGTTGATGGAGGCGTCTTCACGGATGGCGGTGTGCGGGCAGCCGCCTGTCTCTACCCCCATGATGCGATCCGCGTCCAGCGCGCCGCTGACGGTGAGAATGCGTTGGTCTTCCTTGGTGTAGATGTCGTTGGTGATGGCGACCAGGTCATACCTGGCCTTCATGGCTTTGCACAGCATTTCAAGCAGGGTGGTTTTGCCGGAACCGACCGGCCCGCCTATGCCGACGCGCAGTGGTGGGAGTTTTTTGGTGCGATTGGCGATGTGATGCATGGGTGACGTGTTGGTCATGATCTGAAAAGCCTTGAGTATTGAGTTTCGTGTTGTGCAGACAGTATGGCCAGCATGGGTGAAAAAGCTTGGCGCTCGTCGTCTGGCAAATCGATCGCGGTTTGCACGGCCGCTGGTATAGCCTGGCTCAGGCTTGCCAGTATGCGCTGGCCAGCCGTCTGCCCCAGGGGTACTGATTTGATGGCTGCTTGCGCCATGTTTTCAGCCCAACCAAAAGCATAGGCCAACAGACAGTCGCGTACCGATGCCTCAGTTTGCGCGGCGGCCAGTGCAAAGGCGATAGGGTAGGTAGGTGGCAATTTCTCGCAGTGCTGTAGCTGCGCTGGATCGATGCCATCGTGATTGCGCAGCCAGTTGCACAGCGAGCGACCCATCTGCTCGGCTTGCGCGCGCAGCTCACTGGTCTCGCGGGTTTGCAGCAGCCAGTCGTTGAGCTGGGTGATGCGACTCATATCACCGCTGCGCCATGCGGGAATGGATTGGGCGATCACTGCAAGATCGCCACGCGCTAGCGTCAGTTGCAACTGGTCGCTGAGCCAGTTGGCAAGCCAATCGTTTGCTGAGTCAGGCGCTATATTTTCAGGAGCTGCTTGCGCCCGTGAAATGGCGGTTTCTAGCCCTTCTGAGTATGAAAAACCACCTACAGGCAAGGCTGGAGAGGCCAGCCAGATGAGTTGCAGCAGGCTGGCGGGTGGTAAGGCAGTGACTGTGGTTTGCACAGCGCTAACTTCTGTTTGTGTCAGTGGTGATGGCCGTGCCTATGATCGTGACCATGGTTGCAATCAGGTCCATGCACATGCGGTTTGGCTACGACTGGTGCAGGTACAGGTGCTTCGGCATGCGAATGCCCACCTGCGCTGTACGCGCCACCTTCAGGCTCAAACGCTTCACTCACATTGTTCACGATCAAATGCATGGCCTTAAGCATGTCGGCCAATACGTGGTCAGGTTCAATTTTCAGGTGGTCGGGCTTCAGTTCAATCGGCACATGGCGGTTGCCCAAGTGGTAGGCGGCGCGGGTCAAATCAAACGGCGAGCCATGCGATGTGCAGGCCGTGATGCGGAGCACGGCTTGCGGAGCAGCTATCACCCTGACCATGCTGCCATCCTCAGCCACCAGCACATCCCCACCCCGTACCAGCGTACCGCGCGGCAAGAAAACACCCAGTGCCCTGCCCATTGAATCAACGCCCTCAAAGCGGCTTTTTTGCCGCGTGTCCCAGTCCAGCTCAATGGTGGAGGCGCGTTTGACGAGGACTGGCGCCAGGCCTGCACCTTGGGCAATGATTTTGGAAATCGAAATCATGCAAACTGTACTTCCAAGTGTGAAAAATGATGGTCTAGTGTCAACACCTGCGCCTTGTGCCTGATGGCGATAGCAGCAATCAATGCATCCGTTAATGGCAAAGTAATACCGCTTTCGCGTAATGTGTGAAGAGTGTTGCCTGCCACTTCCCAGTCCAGCTCGTGCGTGTTCAAGTTCTCAACCGCATCAAACATGACGCTCAGTTGCTGCTTTTCCTTCCTGGTTTTTACGCCTTGAAGTAGTTCAGCTTTTACAGGGCCACACAGTCGCGCCAGTCCCAGTTGCAGTGCCAGTTGAACCGCATCGGTCACTGCGCTTTGTTTGCCTCGAAAGAAGTCTATCCACGCCGAGGTGTCGATAAGCACGGGTGACTTCATTTGCGTTTGGTATCTTCAAGCGTATCAAGTTGACGCAGTGCGCGCCAGTTATCTTGCAGATCAAGCTTGCCGCGCATGGCGATGACTTGCTTGAGCTTTTCTTGCTGCAAATAACTTTGTAGCGCTTCCCGGATCGCGTCCAGTGGGTTGCTGCGCCCAGTGGTTTGCACCACTTGAGAAATCACGGCATCATCAATAGTTAAAGTGGTTCGCATCAAAAAACTCCTTTCAAGCATCATATTGTATCGAATTTGATGCTATCGAGCAGACTATCGAAGCATCCATCAAAACAGAAAATACCGCTGTGCCATCGGCAAACTCGTCGCTGGCTCGCAGGTCAGCAACTGGCCATCTGCCCGCACCGCATAAGTCTGCGCGTCAATCTCCATTTTGGGAAGATAACCGTTGTGCACCATGTGCTGCTTGCGCACGCCACGTATGTTTTTCACAGCGACC
>JAYUVG010000154.1:0-9811 GCA_043754255.1 Polaromonas sp.
TAAGTATCGTTAGCAGCGCTCACCCTCACCCCAACCCTCTCCCCACAAAGGGAGAGGGAGCAATGGCATCAAACGGTTTTGGGCGACCTGAGTAGTTACTTAAAATTGCGCTATCAGCAGTTGTCAGCCTTAACGTCATTGCTGCCTGGAAATCATCAGCAATACCAACAGCACCACCAGCGCACAGGCAACAGCGGCTGCAATTTTCAGCCAGCTTAGCGGGTGCTCACCCGCCAGCTGCCCAGTCACGCCATTGGCCAGCACCTGATAGCTTTTGCCGTGGTAGTCGTAATTGATGAGCCAGACGGGAGCCAGAATGTGCTTGAAAGTCTGGCCTGAATACTGGGCTTGCACATCCAGGTTGCGGTAGGTGTCGCCCGGCACCGCAGCGCCGCACAGTTGGCGTAGTTTGGCGTTCATTGATTCTCTGGCCTTCTCTGCAGCCGTGATGAGATCGATCTGGTAATGCTCCACCGTCCAGCCTGACACATAGCCAGCATCGTAGGGCAGCAACTTCTGGGTCGGAAAAGGCTCCACCTGGCGCAGTAACGCGGCATGAACGCCCTTGGTAGCGGGTTCGAGTTCATCATCAAAAAAATTGTCCAGGCTGCCTGATGCGCTTTGCCAGTGCGTGCGCTGAATCTGGCGGGTTTGGCTGCGGCCGTTGGCGTCCTGAAAACTCTCAGTCTCGTAATAGTGCGTTCCAGACTCTGCCGTCCAGTCAGCGTGGGTTTGCGCGTCAAAAGTCCAATACGGCAGGTAAATACCTTTGAGGGTGTCGGTCATGGCCGACTTCTTCAGCAAGTTGGGCGCAAACCACCTGGAGCTGTACCACTTGCGCAGCGCGTCGCGCACTTCTGTAGTGGACACAGCAAAAGGCAGCACGCTTTCAGGGCGAATCGGCGGCTTGATGTCGTCGTATGGCAGTAGCGACGGCGAGCCGCAAAACTCGCATTTCTGCGCCACCCTTTCTGGCGCAAACACACTGATGGCCTGGCAGCTGCTGCACTTGACGGTGCGCCGCTCTGACTGCCAGCCGCGTGCTTCGCCGGGCAAGTTGCGCAGTGCAGTGACGAGGTCGTGCTCTTTGACGATCACGCCTTGTGGGCTGACCTGCATGGGCGAAGTCGTGCCGCAAGCCGGGCACACCAGCGCTTGTTTGGCTGCATTCCATTCGGCGCTCGCGCCGCAGGCAGGGCAGGGGAATTTGTGCTGGCTGATTAGGTCAGGCATGGCAGGTCAGAAAACTAAAAATCCGTCATTCACGCGAAGGCGGGAATCCAGGAGATAGCGTGCAAATTCGGGTACTGGATTCCCGCCTTCGCGGGAATGACAGAGATCGCTAATTGATGCATGGATCGAACTGCAACAAACCATCATCTAAAAAGTTTTCAAGTCTTCAAAAATTCATCAATCGCACTACGTGTCACGCGCCAGGTCGCGCCAATCTTTTTACCCTTCAGGTCGCCTGCTTCCAGCGCTGCGACCACATCTGCCTCACTCACCCCAAGCAACTCGCCAGCCTGCGCCGGGCTGAGCAATTGCAACGCGGCAGGCGCAGCAGATGTCATCGATTGACCACCCGGCACTACAGGCGTTGCCTGCGCGCCCAGCATGCCGCCCGGCTGCTGAATCATCTGGTTGGCCATGGCAAAGCCCATCGCCATTTCAGCCGCCGAGCCGCCTCCCCCTTGTCCATTCGCCATGCCTTCAGCCATCTGAAACTTGACGTAATCATTTAAATTACCCACCGCGCCCATGCTGGATCGTTTGTCAATCGCCGCTTCCACTTCAGGCGGTACCGACACGTTTTCAATCACAAACGCCGTCATTTCCAGCCCGTACTTGGCAGCCAGGGCCGGGTTGATCAGCGGCAGCAGCGCGTCGCCCAGCTCTGAATAGCGTGAGGCCACGTCCAGTGCGGGCACTTTTGCTTCAGCCAGCGCTTCAGAAAACACCGACACCAGACGCGAACGCATGGTGTCTGCAAACTCTTCAAGGCGAAAATGAAAGTCAGACCCGGCCACTTCTTTTAAAAACCGCTGCGGCTCAATGATGCGGAAGTCATAGGTGCCAAAAGCCCGCAGCCGCACGATGCCAAAGTCCGCATCGCGCATCATCACCGGGTTGGCCGTGCCCCATTTGTTGCCGGTAAAAAGGCGAGTGGTCACATAAAAAACATCGGCTTTGAACGGCGTTTCAAAGCCGTATTTCCAGCCTTTGAGCGAGGTCAAAACAGGAATGTTTTCAGTCGTCAGGGTGTGCTTGCCCGGCTGGTACGCATCGCCGTACTGGCCCAGGTACATGAACTGCGCCATTTGCGATTCGCGCACGATCAGCTGCGCGCCGTTTTTAATTTCACGGTCCTGGTCAGGCCAGCGGTAGCTCAGTGTGTCGCGTGAATCGTCGTTGAACTCGATGATCTCAATCAGCTCGCCGCGAATAAAGTCCAGAATGCCCATGATGATTCCTTGTTTGAATTTGCTGTGAAAACCGCTGCTGTCGTGACAAGCTGGCCTGCGCACCAACATATTAGCCCAGCAGCATGCAGTCAGCCTGAAAACGCCGGTTCAGTCATGGAATCAGCGCGATTCAGTACGCAGCCGCCAAATCAGCGAAAATACGCGCTTCGCGTTTTCAAACGCTCTTTGTTTTCTTACCTTCACGCGATCTGCTCATTCATCATCGGCACGCGCTTCCCAAATGTTCAAATCATCCAAACCCGCCCCAGCTCCTGTCCCTGTTGCCAAGACAACACCCAAGTCCGATGCGCACCCGCTGGACGGCCTGACGGGTGGCGCTTTCTCAGCGCCCACTTCCGGCGAACGTACCTCGCGCATCCGCACCTGGCTGGCAACAGAGCCAACAGCTGAACAAATGGCGGACGTGTACAAAGACCTGGCCAACCGCGACAAGGGCGCTGCCAAGCCGCTGAAGGAAAAGTTGGACGAGCTCAAGCGCAGCAAAGGGCAAGAGGCAGTTGCTGCTGAATGGGCTGACAAGGCCAATGCGTTGCTGGCTGCTGGCAAGCTCAATTTGGCCGACGCCTTGGCCTGGCAACGGGATGCGGCCAAGGCCGGCGCGCCGCTGTCCAAAGAGCCATTGGCTACTGTCAAGGTCAAGCTGGCCGAGCGGGTAAAAACCATTGAAGACCTGCAGCACAGGACCCAGGTACAGCGCGAAGCCGCTGTGCTGCTGGGCCAGCGCATTGAAGTGTTGTCCATCAAGCCGTGGCGTGACGCGCAAACAGCACTTGAAGCGATTACGCCCGACATTGCCCATTGGCAAGCCCAGGCAGACGAGATCGCCAGCGACACCAACTGGGCCAGTGTCGATGCCAAGTTTCCGCCCCTGCTGGACGCATCACGCGGCCAGCTGCTGGCCGTATGGGAAGCGTTTCAGGCAGCCCTTGCCGTCACTGTCAAAGCTTCTGAAGACAGCGGCGCGCCATTGCCCGCCGTACACGTGTGGGCAGACGAACTGCGTGCTGCCCGTGGCGTAGCTGCTGCGCCGCAAGACAACCGCGCAGATGCACGCCCGGCAAGGGCCAAGATCGACCCGGCTGTGCTCAAAGACATGCGCGAAAAATCCAGCGCTATTGTGCAAGCCGCTGTTGCCAAACTTGAACACGAAGTTGGCGAAGGCCACGGCAAAGCAACGCCAAAAGTTGCAGGTGAACTGCGCGACGCACTCAAGCAAAACATTCGCAACATCGACAGCAAACTCGAAGCCGCAGCCCACGCTGCACTGACCGCTGCGGGCGAGCTGGAAGGCTGGCAGCGCTGGCGGGCCGACCAGATTCGTGAAGAATTGGTGGGCAAAGCTGAAGCGCTGCTGGTCAAGCCGCTGGGTGGCCGCAAACAGCAAGACGCGCTGCGCCACATGCGCGACTTGTGGAAAACATCTGACCAGGGCGGCACGCCCAACCACGCGCTGTGGAAGCGCTTTGACGATGCGTGCAATGAGGCTTACAAAGTGGTTGAAGCCTGGCTTGAGACTGTCAAAGAACAAACCGATGCGGTCAAAGCCCAGCGCCAGCTGTTGATTGATGAAGTTGCCGCCTGGGCAGATGCGAACAAGGCAAATACTGATTGGAAAATGCACATTCGCAGCCTGAATGGCTTTGTTGAAAAGTGGCAAAACGGCGGGCATTTGGGCGAAAAGGTTTTTGCTGAAATTCAACCCGTGTGGAAAGCCGCGATGGACGCTGCCGACACACCGCTTAAAACCGCACGCAGCGAGAGCATTGCCCGCCGCAAAGCCATGATTGAAGAAGCCGCAGTGCTGGGCGCTGAGCCGGTGCTGCACATTGATGCGGTCAAACACTTGCAGCAGCGCTGGCAGCATGAAGCACAAGGTGTGCCGATTGAGCGCAAGCAAGAACAAAAAATGTGGGATGCGTTCAGAAAACCGATTGACGATGCCTTCCAGCGCAAAACACTCGAGCGTGAGAAAGCCGCATCAGCGCTGGGCGAATTTGACCGCATGGTGGTGGACGCCGCCAAAGCCGTTGAGGCTGCTACAGCTACTGGCGACGCGCAGCAGATTCATGCAGCTGCCAAAGCACTTGAAGCCATTGTTAGCGGCAAGATGCCTGCGCCTGCGCCAGCAGTTGTGGATGCTGCCCCCATTGCTGCTGAAAACACTGAAAACAGTGAAATTTCAGCATCAAATGAGGCTCTAGCCGACGTAAAAAGCGCGCAAACAGCTCCTGAAATGATAGCGAACGACGTGACAGAGCCAGCTGCTGAAAATGCTGAAGCTACCGCTGAACCCACCGCTGAACCAGCGCCTGAAGAAGCCGCAGCGGTTGACGTTGCACCAGGTGCCTCTACCCAACCGGCCAAGCCTGCCAAAGCAGTTGTTGCTATGCGCGGCGATGACCGTCCTGGTGCGCGCCGTGCGGAGCCTGCCCCTGACAGCCGAGGCGGCAAGTTTGGCGACCGAAAAGATTCTGGCAAACCGGGTGCTAAACCCGGAGGAAAACCCGGCAGCAAGCCAGGTGGCCCACGCCAGAGCACCGACAACAAGTTTGAGCCTTATCGCCCTGAACGTGATGGCCGCGAAGGCCAAGGAGAGCGCCCACGTTTTGACAGTCGTGACCAACGCCCAGCCTTTGAAGAGCGCGGCCCCCGTTTGGGTGACGCAGCTTTCCGCGCCCAGCGCGATGCGTTCGACGCGGCTAATCAGGCACTTAAAAAGCTGCATGTTCAGGCCCACGGCGAAGTGCTGACCAACGTCATCACCGCCTGGGAAAAGCGCGACGCAGCCCTGCTGCCCACCGCGCAAGATTTGGGCAAAGTCGTTACTGCGGCTGTACTGGGCAACTGGGCAAAAGCCATCACAACCCCATCTGGCAAAGACGCAGCTGAATCCTTGCTACGCCTGGAAATGGCCGCTGAAGTGCCGACCCCGGCCGAGCACATCAGCGCCCGCCGCATGCTGCAATTGACATTGCTTACCAAGCGCAACGCGGCCACCCCTGCCGAGTCATGGGCTGAAGACACCGCAAAGGTCATGGCTGGCGACTTTGAAGCCAGCAACGCCCGGCGCTTGCAAACGGTGCTGAAAGTGCTGCTCAAGCGCTGATAGTCAAGTCTTTCCCTGCCTGTAACCAGTCATCTGCTTGACACTCGTTAATTCATGCCGCATGATGGCATGAATTATTTTCACAGTGTCAAGGAATCAAAAATGCTCAAGGAAGTCGGTGCCAGCGGCCAGATATCGCTGGGTAAAAAGTATGCGGGCCAATTGTTTGATGTGGTGTTTGCGCCTGACGGCCGGGTTGAACTCGTGCCCATGAAGGCTGTGCCCACAGTGACTGAACCTGTTGCATTTCAATACCCGGCAGCCCAGAGTCAACCGCTGCACATGGTTCAGGAAAACGCAGCTACCTACCGGGTGGGCGACGGCTGGCTCACCCCCGAACGCCTGGCTGCCCGCAAAGCTGCA
Source organism: Polaromonas sp. (assembly GCA_043754255.1). Classification (GTDB taxonomy): domain Bacteria; phylum Pseudomonadota; class Gammaproteobacteria; order Burkholderiales; family Burkholderiaceae_C; genus Polaromonas. The sequence continues at coordinate 5,953 of JAYUVG010000154.1, forward strand.
TACGAGCGTACGCCCGAAGAATTCAATGCGGCGCGTGACAAGTGGGAAGACGAAAACAAGGACGCTATTGCAGCCATGAACCAGCGCGTGGCAAAAATTGGCTCCATGGGCCACCGTATTGATGAGTGGCGAAAAGCTCGAGGGCTGGGCAAGCCAACTTCGAATTAAATCCATGGCGCAGTTTGATGTTTACCCTCATCCCATTGAAGCCATGCGCAATTCGCATCCTTACGTGGTGCAAATTCAAAGCGGTTTTTTGAAACGCCCGATTGCCATCATCACCGTTCCATTGGCATGGCTGGTGGCAGGTAGTGATGCAGTTGCCGTGTTGAACCCGTGCTTTGAAATTGCGGGCGATACGGTTGTGCTTGAAACATTGGCTGTAGCGTCGTTTGAGGCCGGTGAGCTGCGCCGTCCAGTAGCCAATTTACGCAGCGACGCCCATGCGATCTGGTCAGCACTTGACTATGCCCTGCACGGCTACTGAACCTTCACTGGCCCCATGACCCCACAAGACTTCATCACCAAATGGGGCCCCGGCGGCCCGGCGCATCACCTGAACGAAGAGCAGGGCGCGCAAAGCCATTTCATAGATTTATGCGACTTGCTGGGCGTGCCCAAGCCAGGCGGTGAAGAAGTCTACCTGTTTGAAAAGCAAACGACTGTCCTGGGTGAGGCAAAGGGTTACGCCGACGTCTTCAAACGCGGCGCTTTTGCATGGGAAAACAAGGCACCAGGCAAAAACCTCGACGCGGCTTTAAAGCAACTGCTTAACTACAGCAGCGCGCTGAGCAACCCGCCCATTTTGGTGGTGTGCGACCGGCTGCAAATCCGCGTGCAAACGCAGTTCACTGGCCACCCGACTGAAAAGTTCACGGTGTTGCTGGCCGAGCTGGCGCAACCTGAAGCGCTGGCCAAACTCCGCCGCATCTGGCTTGACGCGGAAAGCTTCAGACCCAAAATCACGAGCCGCGACATCACAGAGGTAGCGGCCAAGAGCTTTGCTACGTTGGCAGGGCAAATGCGCAGTACAGGGCACGACCCGCAGAAAGTCTCTCACTTTTTAACCCAGTGCCTGTTTTGTTTTTTTGCTGAAGATGTGGGCTTGCTGCCTGATCGCCTGTTTGAAAAGATGATCAACGCCAAACTCGACTTGCCAAATAAGTCAGGCTTGCTGCCCAGTGAGAAGCTCGCCAATGGCTTGAACTCCCTGTTCCACGCCATGAACACGGGCAGCCTGTTTGGTGTGCATGACATTGACAGGTTCAACGGCGGTTTGTTCAAAAACATTGATGTCCCTAAACTTGACATCATGAACGTGACCGAGCTGCGCCAAGCCGCAGCGCTCAACTGGTCAGCCATTGATGTGTCAATTTTTGGCACGCTGTTTGAGCGCGGGCTGGACCCCAGCAAACGCAGCCAGCTGGGCGCGCACTACACCGACCCGGCCACCATCATGCGCATCATTGATCCCGTGCTGGAGCGCCCGTTGCTACAAAAATGGGAGCTGCTTGCGCGCGATATACGTGGGCTACTGGCCAAAAGCAAGCGTAAATATGACGCAAATTACAAACTGGCGTATGCCAAATTCACTGGCTGGCTTGACCAGTTAAAAGAATTCCGCGTACTGGACCCAGCCTGCGGCAGCGGCAACTTTTTATTTTTAGGGCTTAAAAGCCTCAAAGACATTGAGCATAAAAGCCACCTGGCTGCTGAAGCCATGGGCCTGGACAGAGAAGCCGACCTGGTCACCGGCCCGCACAACATGCTCGGCATTGAGCTGAACGAATACGCCGCCGAGCTGGCGCGGGTCACGGTGTGGATTGGCGAGCTGCAATGGCGGCTGGCGCACGGTTATGAATTTAAAAAGAACCCGGTGCTGGAGCCGCTGGACAACATTGAATGCAGGGATGCGTTGCTTTCGTTCTCGACATCCCCGAATCAACTCCCTCCCCCGCTGGGGGAGAAAGATGACAAACTCCCTCTCCCTCTGGGAGAGGGCAGGGGTGAGGGCTCCCCGCTCTCAAATGGGCAAACCGCGCAGGCGGGGCAGAGGCCGGCGGCTCATACGCTTCGCTTTTTAAAATCGCCGCCGGCCTCTGCCCCGCCTGCGCTTGTTAAAGGAGCGAGCAATTTGGGGTCGGATCCAAGGAGGAACGATGCAGGCTCAGACCCCAATTTGCGGATTCAGCGCACCATAGCTAGCGAAGCCACCTGGCCCAAAGCCAGCATCGTGATTGGCAATCCGCCGTTTTTGGGCGGCAGTAAAAAGCGCCGTGAATTGGGTGACGCTTACTTCGCAGCGCTAGACACAGTGTTTGCTGGCCGCGTGCCTGGCGGGGCAGACCTGGTTTGTTACTGGTTCGACAAAGCCCGCGCGGCTGTTGAAACCAATGGCCTCGGCGCTGCGGGTTTGGTAGCAACACAAAGCATTCGCAGTGGCAGCAACCGCGCAGTGCTCGACGCAATTCGTAAAAATACGCGAATTTTTGATGCATGGTCCGACGAGGCCTGGGTCAATGAAGGCGCAGCGGTACGCGTATCGCTGGTCAGTTTTGGCTGGGGTGACTGCTGCTTTTTAAATGGTGAGCGGGTTGAGCAAATCAACGCAGAGTTGGGCAGTTCAATTGACAGCGACATGTCACAGGCGAAGCGATTGCCTGAAAACGCCGGTATCAGTTTTGAAGGAGCACAAAAAAATGGGCCTTTTGATATTGACGGAAGCTTGGCGCGCAGCTGGTTAAGAAGCCCCAATCCAAACATGAAAAGTAATGCGCTCGTACTTCGTCCTTATTTGAACGCTGCAGACGTGACGCGTCGCATTTCTGATGCCTGGATGATCGACTTTCATGACGTCAGCGAAGCGGATGCGGAGCTGTTCGAGGCGCCGTTCGAGTACGTTGTAAAGGTTGTCAAACCCGTTCGCCAAGCTAAGCGCGAGCTTTATCTGGCGCGGACTTATTGGCTTTTAAAACGTCCAGCGATTGATCTACGAATTGCCCTGCGGTCGATTGATCGTTACATCGTTACTCCTCGAGTTGCAAAACACCGATTTTTCTGTTTCGTACCGACTAGCGTGCTTCCTGATTCGCGTTTAAATTGCATTGCTAAATCCGACGACCTCACCTTCGGTATCCTCTCCAGCCGCATGCACGAAGCCTGGTCACTCGCCAACGCGTCAATGCACGGCGTAGGCAACGACCCCACCTACAACGCCAAATCCTGTTTCGAAACCTTCCCCTTCCCGGCAGGTTTGAGCCTGCAAGACACTGCCAATCGAAAAACCAAGCCGGTGGCGGGAAGCCCTGTCTTGCAGACCGCAGGTCAGCCTGAGCCTGACCTTCTTCACGCTGTCCAGAAGCGCTCAAGCGCTCCTGGAGCCGCAGCGCGAAGCCCCCGCCCTCTCGCCGCGGGAGAGGGATTCACACGGGGAGCGCCGCGTGGCGATGCAGCGGTGGTTCCTGCAGGTCTACCCGCCTCAATCCGCCCCACAGCTGAACAAATAGCAACAGCCGCCAAACACCTGAACGACCTGAGAGAAAATTGGCTAAACCCACCCGAGTGGACGGACCGCATCCCGGAAGTCACGCCGTTAGGCATGACCAGCAGCCCGTACCCAGACCGAATCATCGCCAAACCCGGCCAGGAAAAAGATCTGGCAGACCGCACCCTCACCAAGCTCTACAACCAGCGCCCCGCCTGGTTGAATGCTGCGCACAAGCAACTCGACATGCTAGTTGCCGCAGCCTACAACTGGCCTCAATACTGTTCAGTTAGATGGAATTAAAGTAAACTTACCTTTCAGTTGCGTCATCAACTGGAGGCTTCATGGCAAGAACCAAAGCAGTGCTGCCCGCAG